>DATKAY010000001.1:0-25752 GCA_035514495.1 Sphingomicrobium sp.
TCCGCCCTGGTCTTTGAGCATCCGTGCCAGGTGCATCAAATTCCAGGCCATGAAGCTCGTGTTGCGCTGGGTGAATTCATTGTCCAGCCCGGTTCCGTCGTCGCCGTAGGACGGGCCGGGGCCAGCCTCCCCCACCCAGCCGGCGTCGGCCTGGGGCGGGATGACATAGCCAAGGTGCTGAAGCGAATAGAGGATGTTCATCGAGCAATGCTTGATGCCGTCCTCGTTGCCGGTGATGATGCAGCCGCCGACCCGGCCGTAATAGGCATATTGGCCCTTGTCGTTCAGCTCGCTGGAAAAGCCGTACAACCGCTCGATCACCTTGGTGCAGATCGAGGATTTGTCGCCAAGCCAGATCGGGGTTCCGATGACCAATATGTCGGAGTCCATCACCTGGCGCTGGATATCCGGCCATTCGTCGCTGTCCCAGCCATGCTCGGTCATGTCGGGATAGACTCCCGGCGGGATGTCCTTGTCCGCCGCCCGGATCGTCGATGTCTTGACGCCTTGCCCTTCCATGATCTCCACCGCGACATCCATCAGGGTCTGGGTGTGCGATTTGTCGGGCGATCTTTTCAGGCTGCAATTGATGAACAGGGCCGTGAGATCATCATAGCTGGGCATTATCGGTCACCCTTTCGTCGAGGGAAGAGTCCTGGGACGAACCGCGGTGAACCAAGGTTCCCTCGTCCCCCGGCAAGCCGCAAATCGCGTTGCCGGCGCCGGCCGGTCAGCCGTTGCGCCCGTTCGAGCCCGACAGCATCTTCTTCACTCCGCGCGCGGCCTGGCGGAGGCGCTGCTCGTTTTCGACCAGCGCGATCCGGACATGGCCTTCGCCTTCCTCCCCGAAACCCACCCCCGGCGCGACGGCGACACCGGCCTGTGTCAGAAGCTGCTTGGCGAACTCCATCGAGCCGATCTCGCGGAAGCGCTCCGGGATCGGCGCCCAGGCGAACATCGAGGCAGGCGGCGAGGGAATGTCCCATCCGGCCCTGGCGAAGCTTTCGACCAGCACGTCGCGGCGCTTTCGGTACAGGTTGCGGTTATACTCGATGATGTCCTGCGGGCCGTTCAGGGCGGCGACCGCGGCAGCCTGGACCGGCGTGAACGCGCCATAGTCGAGATACGACTTCACCCGCGCCAGCGCATGGATCAACCGTTCGTTGCCGACCGCGAATCCGATCCGCCAGCCCGGCATCGAATAGGTCTTGGACATCGAGGTGAACTCGACCGCCAGCTCCCTTGCACCCTCGACTTGCAGGATCGACGGAGTGGGCGCGCCCTCGAAGTAGATCTCGGCATAGGCGAGGTCGGAAATGACAATCAGGTCGTGCTCGCGCGCGAAATCCACGAGGCGCTGGTAAAAGGGCAGGTCGGCGACATAGGCCGTCGGGTTCGACGGATAGCCGACCACCAGCACCTTTGGTCGCGGGCTGGTGTAGCGCATGGCGAGCCGAAGCCGCTCGAAGAACGCCTCGCCCGGAGCCGCCGGGATCGATCGGATCGCGGCTCCAGCGATGATGAAGCCGAAGGTGTGGATCGGGTAGGAGGGGTTGGGCGCCAAAACGACATCGCCCGGAGCGGTGATCGCCTGGGCGAGGTTGGCAAGCCCCTCCTTTGATCCCAGCGTAACGATGACCTCGCTATCCGGGTCGAGCGTCACTTCGAAGCGGCGCTGGTAATAAGCGGCCTGGGCCTTTCTCAACCCCGCGATTCCCCGGCTTGCGGAATAGCGGTGGGCGTCGGGCCTGGCCGCCACTTGCGCGAGCTTGTCGATCACATGTTTTGGCGGCGCCCCGTCGGGATTGCCCATGCCGAGATCGACGATGTCCTCGCCGCGCGCGCGGGCCGCGGCCTTCATCGCATTGACTTCGGCGAACACATAGGGCGGCAAGCGGCGGATTCGGTAGAATTCTTCAAACATCCCGATTCAATGCGCGAGAATGGTGGAGCGCCGCAATGGACAAAGTCCTGCGCGAAGCATCCAACGTCCGCTTTCGATTCATTGCGGACATCAGGGACGCTCAATGTCCGCTTCGGGTCGAATGCGGACACTAGCGGCAGCGGAACTCGTCGGCTGTGAGTGCAGTTGGGGCCCCGAACGGCTCCAAAGCTCATGTACCAACCACGAAACCGTGCGCACGGCTTATCGACGAAAAAGGCGCAGAAGTGCGCCATTCTTTCTCCAGCAAAACCAGAGCCTTAACTCTCGGAATGTGGGTGGAGGCCCGAGCCGGAATCGAACCGGCGTGCAAGGATTTGCAGTCCTCTGCGTAACCACTCCGCCATCGGGCCGAGGGGTGCGCATGTCGGGGGCTTTGGGCGCCGGGTCAAGGGTTCAGTCCCGGCGCGCCCGATCCGCCGCGGCCGGGCGGGAATTTCGACGAACGGCCGCCCGCCCGCCTTGGCGAGGTCCGGCCATGCCGATAAAGCGGCTCTTGCATCCCCACTGTATTATTGGCATACAACACCTGATGACGATCCACGCGCCCGTCCCCGACTTCAACACCGCCCGTTCCTCGATGGTGGACACCCAGCTTCGCCCCCAGGGGGTCGGCTTTCCGCCCCTGGTGGAGGCGCTGGCGAAGGTCCCGCGCGAGGAGTTCGTGGCCGCCGAGGCCCGGCCGCTCGCCTATATCGACCGGAGCGTGCCGATCGGCGAGGGTCGGCTGATGTCTTCGGCAAGTGTCGCCGGGCTTCTGCTCGACGCGATGGCCCCGGTCGCCGGGGAGCGGGCGCTCGTCGTCGGCTGCGGGACCGGCTATTCGGCCGCCCTTCTCGACGCGATGGGCGTGCAGGTGCTCGGGCTCGAATGCTCCGGACCGCTGGCCGAGCGCGCCCGCGAGCTTGGAACCGAGGTGGTCGAAGGCCCGCTCGAGGACGGCTGGAAGAAGGGCGCGCCCTATCAACTCATCCTGATCGACGGCGCGATCGAGCATATCCCCGACGCAATCATCGCCCAGCTTGCGGACAACGGCCGGCTGGGCACTGCACTTCTCGACCGCGGGATCTGCCGGCTGGTGGTCGGCCGGCGGGCCGGCAAGGGCTTTGGCCTTCACTCGATCGCCGATGCCGGCGCTGCTTCCCTTCCGGGCTTCGCCAAGCCGGAAAGCTTCACCTTTTGAGCCTGGAGTGACCGTGACCCGCTTTCGACCATTGCTTCTGGGATCGGTGATCGCGGCGCTCGCCGCCGCGCCGGCGACGGCCGACACTTTGCGCGAGGCGCTGGTTTCCACCTACGCGACCAATCCGACCCTGATGGCGCAGCGCGAGGCGCTCAAGGCCACCGACGCGACCGTGGCGATCGCCCGGGCGCGCGGCCGGCCCCAGCTGAGCGCGACCACCGGAATCAACCGCGACCTCACCCGAAGCGGAATCCTGGCGATCGGAAGCAGGGGAACCGATTTCACAATCGGCGCCGACCTCAGCTATCCCTTGTTCTCCGGCGGAAGCGTCCGGAACTCCGTTCGGGCAGCCCGCACCCGGGTGATTGCCGGCCGAGCGATCCTCGAGGCGGTCGAGGGCGACGTCTTCACCGACGCCGTCTCTGCCTACATGGACGTCATTCGCGACCGGGCGATCGTCGAGCTCAACCAGAACAACGCCCGGGTCCTGCAGACCAATCTGGAAGCGACGGGCGACCGGTTCGAGATCGGCGACGTTACCCGTACCGACGTCGCCCAGTCCGAAGCGCGGCTCTCGCTCGCCCGCTCCAACCTGGCGACCGCCGAGGCCAGGCTCGCCGCAAGCGAGGAAGAATACAGGCGGGTGATCGGCCATCCGCCGGGGCCGCTCGCACCGCCCCCGCCGCTTCCGCCGCTCCCCGCAACCGCCGAGCAAGCCGTCCAGATCGCGCTGGCGAGCAACCCGGATGTCGCCGCGGTGATCCGGCAGGCGCAGGCCGCAGGCTATGATGTCGGAGCCGCCCGGGCGAGCCGGCTTCCGACCCTGTCGGCCGGAGTCAGCGGCACCTATTTCAACGCGCTGGAAGGCGCGCAGACCGGCTTTCCAAGCTCGGGATCGCAGACCGGCGCCGGACTGACCGCTCGGATACCCATCTACCAGGGCGGCGAGCCCGCCGCCCGGATCCGCCAGGCGCAGGCGCTGGAAGGCCAGCTCCTCGAACAGGTGGTCGGGACCGAGCGCGCGGTGGTCGCCAACACCCGCTCCGCCTTTGCCGCCTATCAGGCGGCGCTTCGGGCGATCCAGTCGAGCGAGGAGGCCGTCTCCGCCAACGAGCTGGCGCTCGAGGGCACGCGCGCCGAGCTCGGCGTCGGCACCCGCAACGTGCTCGACCTGCTCAACGCGGAGCAGGAGCTATTGAACTCGCAAGTCACGCTCGTGTCGGCAAGGCGCGACGCCTATGTCGCCGGGTTCCAGCTTCTCAACGCGATGGGCCAGACCCAGGCCGAGGACCTGGGGCTGGACGGCGGCCCGCTCTACGATCCGCTGGGCAACTACCGCCGGGTGGCCGGCAACTGGAGCGACTGGGCGAGCGATCCTCGCCACCTTCCGGTTGCGACGCCGACCGCCGTGAGGAACCCGCAGCCGGTCGTCGTTCCGATCACACAAGGGGTGACACCGCCCCGGCAATAGGCGATATCGCGAGCGATGCAGTCCACTGGCCGCGAACCTTCGATGGAAGACATCCTCGCGTCGATCAAGAAAGTGATCGCCGAGGAGAAGGAGCTTCGAAGCGCCGTCGATTCGGCCGAGCAGTCGCGCCTCGAGCAGCAGGCCGAAGAAGACGAGTCGGAAGAGGACGTTCTCGAGCTCGATCAGCCGATCGAGACTGAAGCCCAGGCAAGCCCGCCTCTGCTCGACGAAAGCGCCGCTCGAAGCACCCGCCATTCGCTCGAGGAACTTTCCAGCATCGCGTCAGCGGCGCCGCCCGCGCCGGCGGTGAACCCGCTCGAGGAGATGGTCCGCGAGATGCTCCGGCCAATCCTGAAGGAATGGATCGACGAGCATTTGCCGACCATCGTCAACGAGCATGTCAGGCGCGAAATTTCGCGGATAACCGGCCGCAAGCTCTAGCGCCGGGTCAAATCGCCCGGGCGAGTATTTCGGCAAGAGCGACGCAGCCGTCCTCGTCCTCCTTCGTAAACCGGGCGGCAAGCGGGCTGTCGAGGTCGAGGACCGCGACCAGCTCCCCGCCGCGAACGATCGGCACGACCAGCTCCGAGCGCGATTGCGAATCGCAGGGGATATGGCCGGGGAAGGACTCGACGTCATCGACGCGCTGCGCCCGGCGAGTCTGGGCGGCGGTCCCGCACACCCCGCTCCCGAACGGGATGCGGATGCAGGCCGGCTTGCCCTGGAACGGCCCGAGGACCAGCTCGCCGCCGTGGTTGCGGTAGAATCCCGCCCAGTTGAGGTCGGGAAGGCTGTCCCGGATCAGCGCCGCCGCATTGGCCATGTTGGCGATCGGGTCCGGTTCGTCGCCGATCAGCGCCTCCAGGGCCGAAGCGAGATCCCGGTAAAGCGCCTGCTTGTCCGCGCTATCGATCTTGAAATCATACATCAGTCGAACGTCACCTTTCCCCGCGTCTGCTTGACGGCTCCGCGCTGCTTCTTGGCCTCGATCCGCTTCGCCTTCGCAGCCCGGCTCGGCCGAGTCGGCCTGCGCTTGCGCGGTGCGACATGGGCCTTGGCGATCAATTCCGCCAGCCGGTGCCGGGCATCGTCGCGGTTGGCGTCCTGGCTCCGGTAGCGGCGAGCGGTAATCAGCAGCTCGCCCGAGCCGGTGAGGCGCGACCCGGCAAGCCGCTTCAAACGTTCGAGCGGCTCTTGCCCGAGCCCGAGCGCGCCGAGGTCGACCCGAAGCTGGACCGCGGTGGCGACCTTGTTGACGTTCTGCCCGCCAGGGCCGGTCGAGGCGAGAAACGTCTCGCTCAGTGCGTCCTCGGGGATATCGACATCCTCAGGCCGCATCGCGCCACTCGCCGAACCGCTCGGGAAGCGGCGCCGTAACGTCGATTGCCGCTTTGCCTTCCCTCGGCACCACCAGCCGCGACGCATGAAGAAGCATCTCCCCCCCCGGCATTCCATAGATCCGATCGCCGAGGATACCATTTTTGAAGGCTTCGCGCGCATGGACCCGGATCTGGTGGGTTCGCCCGGTGACCGGGCGAAACTCCACAAGGCTTGCGCCGTCGCGGACCGCGATCCGCCGCCAGCGGGTGACCGCTTCCTGGCCCGCGGGGTCGCCGACCATCCGCCAGCCGGCCTCGGCGCTCGACTTTTTGGCGAGCGGAAGGTCGATCACGCCCTCCTTGGCGCTTAGCTCGCCGGCGATGACCGCCAAATAATATTTGTCCACCTGGCGCGCCTCGAACACCCGTTGCAGCGCCGAGCGAGCGCGCGCGTTGCGGGCGAAGAGCAGGCATCCGGACGTGTCCCTGTCGAGCCGGTGCATCGGTGTCGGGGACGTACGGAAGCCGAGGCGCAGCTCGGGCAAGCGCGACTGGATGCTCTGGCCGCCGGCCCTGGGCGTATCGACGGCAAGTCCGGCAGGCTTGTCGATCACGATTGCCTCCGCGTCGATGAATAGCACCCGGTCTCGAAGAACAACCTGCTCCAATTCGGGTCCTTTGCTGGGCTTGCGCGGTAGCGGCTGCGACTAGCGCGACTGGTGCGCTGCCGCAACGAACCGAAGGATTCCAGGATATTACACTTTATTAACCTTTTGCCTTCATCCCTCTCATGGTTAATGAATGCTTCAAGGCCGTTAAGGGGGAGTTACGCTCAGGCGTAAATTCACTGGCCGAGAACGGGGGACCAGCGATGCGCGTGCTGTTGATCGAAGACGAGCCGACGACGGCCAAGAGCATCGAACTGATGCTCGGTACCGAAGGCTTCAATGTCTATTCGACCGATCTTGGCGAGGAAGGCCTCGATCTGGGGAAGCTGTACGATTACGACATCATCCTCCTCGACCTCAACCTGCCCGACCTCCACGGCTATGACGTCCTCAAGAAGCTGCGCACCGCGAAGGTCGGAACGCCGGTCCTGATCCTGTCGGGCGTCGGCGAGATGGACAGCAAGGTCCGGGCGCTCGGCTTCGGCGCCGACGACTATGTGACCAAGCCTTTCCACCGCGACGAGCTGGTCGCCCGAATCCATGCGATCGTTCGCCGCTCGAAGGGTCATTCGCAATCGGTCATTCGCACCGGCAAGCTCGCCGTGAACCTCGATGCCAAGACCGTCGAGGTGGACGGTGCCCGGGTACATCTGACCGGCAAGGAATATGCGATGCTGGAGCTGCTTTCGCTCCGCAAGGGCACGACGCTGACCAAGGAAATGTTCCTCAACCACCTCTACGGCGGGATGGACGAGCCCGAGCTCAAGATCATCGACGTCTTCATCTGCAAGCTTCGCAAGAAGCTCAGCCTCGCCTGCGGAGGCGCCAATTACATCGAGACCGTCTGGGGCCGCGGCTATGTGCTTCGCGACCCGGAAGAATCCGCGGAGCCGGAGCCGCAGTCGGCGGTCGCCTGACTTAACCAGACAACGGGGCGGGTGAGAAAGGCGGGGCGCTTGCCTCGCCTTTCTTGCATTCGGCTTTCTGGCATCTGGCTTTCTGGCATCTGGCTTTCTTGCCTCGATTTACCGGCCGGCCGCCGAGCGGTTTCGCGCCGCCATCCTGAACAGCCCTCCCGACAGCAACCACAGACCGGCGAAAAATCCGTTCAGGCCGAGGATTGCGACCTCGTCGGAGCGATGCTGGTCGCCGCGCGCGGCGATCGCCTGGCGGCGATCAGACGTCGATGACGAGCCGCCGCCGTTCGGTCCGGAACGGGATCGTCGGGTCGGGACCACGCGAAGGCTTTTCAGCTTCGCCCATCCGCCGCCAGCCGTCGCGGCCGAGCCGCTCCAGCGGCCTGAAGCGAGTCTTGTAATCCATCCGGCTCGAGCTCTCGACCCAATAGCCGAGATAGACGAAGGGCAGCCCCGCCCGGGCCGCCCGGATGATGTGGTCGAGGATGATGAAGGTCCCCAGGCCCTTCCTCGCTTGAGGCCCGGCGTCGAAGAAGCTGTAGATCATCGAAAGCCCGTCGTTCTGGTGGTCCGACAGGCAGCAGCCGACGAGCTTGCCCGGACGCCCGTCCTTCGAGGGCTCGCGATATTCGATCATGTAGGTCCGGACCGGGCTCTGCTCGACCATGTCGGCAAAGTCGGTCTCGTCCATTTCGGCCATCCCGCCGCCCGGGTGGCGAACCGCCAGATAGCGGCGAAGAAGCGCATATTGTTCCTCGGTAGTCCACGGCTTGCAGGCGGTGACCTGGAGGTCGCAATGGCGGCGAAGGACCTTGCGCTGGCTTGCGCTGGGCTGAAATTCGGTCGCGGCCACGCGAACCGAGACGCAGGCGCTGCAATCGATGCAGCTGGGCCGGTAGGAGACCGACTGGCTCCGGCGAAAGCCGATCCGCCCGAGCGCCTCGTTGAGGTCGCTCGCGTTGCGGCCGGTCAGCTCGGTGAACACCTTCCGCTCCACCTTGCCCGGCAGATACGGACACGGCGAAGGGTTCGTGACGAAGAACTTGGGGAAGCGAAAGGGTGCGCTCATGGTTACAAGGGCCTTTATGCGACCGGTAAACGCAGTTGAAAAGACGTTGGTCGCGTCGCCGCCGGGCTTTGCGAATGACTGTCCCGCCAAGGGACAGTCAAATCAGTCGAGCGAGGCCCTCTCGACGGAGAAACCGGCCTTTTCAAGCATCTGCTCGACCCGGTCGATTGCCGCCGAATCGCGCGCTTCGCACTCGACCTCGATGATCGTGTCCTTGGCCGGAAGCGCGGTGAAGATTCGGCTGTGGCGGATTTCGATGATGTTGACCCCCGCCTCCTGGAACTGAGCGGTTATCCTGGCCAGCGCGCCCGGCTGGTCGAGCACCTCGACCCGGAGCCTGGCGATCCGGCCGGCCCGCACCAGCTCGCGCACCAGCACGTTAGCGAGCAGGTGCGTGTCGATATTCCCGCCGCACAGGATGGTCCCCACCTTGCGCCCGGCGAAGCGCTCCGGCTGGGCGAGCATCGCCGCCAGGCCGGCCGCCCCGGCGCCTTCGACGACCGATTTTTCCACCGTCACGAGCAGCGCCACCGCATGTTCGATGTCGCGCTCGGCAACGAGCAGGATTTCGTCGGCCAGTTCGCCAAGGATTCTCGAGGTGAGCTCGCCCGGCTTCTTCACGGCGATGCCCTCGGCGAGCGTGTCGCCGCCGACCGCAAGCGAGCAGCCTTCGATCGCGCATTTCATCGACGGGTAAAGCTCGGCCTCCACTCCCAGCAGGCTGATGTCGGGCCTTAGCGCCCGCGCTCCGATCGCGACTCCGGACATCAGCCCGCCGCCCCCGACCGGGATGCACAGGATGTCGAGATCGGGCGCCTCTTCGAGCATTTCGAGCGCCAGTGTCCCCTGCCCGGCGATCACCTGGGGGTCGTCGAACGGATGGACGAAGACAAGGTCCTCGGCCTCCTCGAGCTCGCGGGCCTTCGCATAGGCATCGTCGAACATCGCGCCGTGGAGGACTACCCGGGCGTCATGGCTCTCGGTCTGGCTGACCTTAACGGTGGGGGTGGACGCCGGCATCACGATCGTCGCGGGAATCCCGAGCCGCCGGGCATGATAGGCGACCGCCTGCGCGTGGTTGCCGGCCGATGCGGTAATCACCCCCCTGCCCCGCTCTTCGGGCGACAGTTGCAGCAATTTGTTGAGGGCGCCGCGCTCCTTGTAGGCGGAGGTAAGCTGCAAATTCTCGAACTTCAGCCACACCTCGGCGCCGGTCATCTGCGAAAGCGTCCGGCTCATCAGCATCGGGGTTCGAACGACCGCGCCCTCGATCCGCCTAGCGGCGGCGCGGATATCCTCGATTGTCGGCGGCTTCGACCTTGGCATCGGCATTGGCGACTAGCCGTTCCCTCGCGGCGGAACAATGCTATGCGCTCATCGATGAGATACGGCTTGATCGCGCTTTCCGCAGCGCTGCTTTCCTCTCCCGCCTTGGCCGACACGCTAATCGACAATGCCAATGGCGTGCAGGTCGATATCTTCGGCAAGCTCCAGCGATTCACCGGGCTGCTTATCGGCGATGACGGCAAGGTCGTCCGGCGGCTGGCTGCCGGGGAGGCGAGGCCCGAAGCCGCCATGGTGATCGATGCCGGTGGGCGCATTCTGCTTCCAGGGATGATCGACGCTCACGGCCATGTGATGGGGCTCGGCCTCGCCGCCACCCAGCTCGACCTCGTCGCGACCGCCTCGCTCGCGCAGCTTCAGCAGCGGCTTGCCGAACATGCCGCCGCCAGCCCCGGCGGCTCCTGGATCCTTGGCCGCGGCTGGAACCAGGAGCTTTGGCCGGACCGCCGTTTCCCGACCGCCGCCGATCTCGATTCGGTGGTTGCCGACCGCCCGGTGGTCCTGGAGCGGGTCGACGGCCATGCCCTGGTCGTCAATTCGGCGGCTCTGAAAGCCGCGGGCATTGTCGATTCGACGCAGGATCCGGCTGGCGGAAGGATCGAGCGCGATTCCACCGGCAAGGCGACCGGGCTGCTCATCGACGCCGCGGGCGATCTCGTTTCCGCCAAGATACCGCCGGCCGACGAAGCGAAGCTCGACCAGGCTTTTGCCAAGGCGCAACAAGCGCTGCTCGCCAAGGGCATCACCGCGACCGCCGACATGGGAACCGACGTCGATGCCTGGCAGACCTATCTTCGAGCCGGCGAGCGCGGACGGCTGAAGCTGCGAATCATCGGCTATGCGCTCGACACCGACGCGATGCTCAAGATCGTCCCCAACGGGCCGAGCCCGTGGCTCTACAACGACCGCCTTCGAATGGCTGGAATGAAGCTCTATGCCGACGGAGCGCTCGGCTCTCGCGGAGCCTGGCTCAAACAGCCCTATGCCGATCGTCCCGACACACGCGGCCTCAAGTTCCTCAGCGACCAGGAGCTTCGTTCCAAGGCCTATTCGGCCGCTCGACGAGGGCTGCAGGTCGCCATCCATGCGATCGGCGATGCGGCCAATGCACAGGCGATCGACACGTTCGAGTGGTTGAGCAAGCACTATCCCGGATACCGCCGCTGGCGGATCGAGCATGTGCAGATCGTCGATCCGGCCGATATCCCGCGGATCGGCAAGGCCCGGATCATCGCGTCGATGCAGCCGGTCCACCAGACCAGCGACCGGTTGATGGCCCAAAGGCGGCTCGATCCCGACCGACTGGAAGGCGCTTATGCCTGGCGCTCGATCCTCGAGGGCGGAGCGAAGCTCGCTTTCGGATCGGACTTCCCGGTAGAATCGCCCAACCCCTTCCCCGGCCTCGCCGCAGCGATCAGCCGGCAGGATTTGGCCGGCCAGCCGCCCGGAGGCTGGCTGCCCGACGAACGGCTGACGCTGGAGCAGGCGCTGACCGCCTTTACGCGCGATTCGGCCTTCGCGGGCTTCGCCGAGGACAAGATCGGCGCTCTCGATCCCGGCGCCTGGGCCGATTTCATCCTCGTCGACCGCGACCCGGCCAAGGTCGATTCCGGAGCGCTCGCCCGAACGAGCGTGCTCGAGACGTGGATCGCCGGCCGCAAGGTCTGGGAACGGGACTAAGGCTCAGCGCGATCTTCGCGCCCTGGTTACCAGCATCGAGGGCGTCAGCACCTGCCCGAGCTCCTCGGGCTGGGCGACGCCCGGCTCGTACCACAGGTAGAGCGGCACCCCGGCCCGGCCGCGGCTTTCGAGGAAGCGCGTGATTTCCGGGTCGCCTCCGGTCCAGTCGCCGGCGAACACCTCCACCCCCTCGGCCCTGAACGCGTCCCGGACCACCTCCCGGTCGATCGCCGCCGCTTCGTTGACCTTGCAGGTCAGGCACCAGTCGGCGGTAAAATAGACGAAGGCGGGGCGCCCGGCGGCGAGCTGGCGCTGGACGGCCGCTTCGCTCCAAAGCTGCGCCCCGGCCACCTCACTCCGCGACACCGAAATCCTGTCGGGGGCGAGCAGGATCGCGCCGATCGCCGCCGTTGCGGCCACCGCCAGCCCGAAGACCGGAAGCGGCCCTCCGCGCCTCTGGCTCCGGCCGAAGAGCAGCAGCGCGACCAGAAGGACTCCGGCCCCCGCGGCGCCCATCCACAGCCCCGCCTCACCCGCCTGCCGGTACAACAGCCACAATGCGGCGACGGCGGTCGCCCCCATCGGGATTGCGAGAAAGCGCTGGAGCCGCGCCATCCACGGTCCCGGGGCGGGCAATCGCCTTCGAAGGCCGGGGAAGAAGGCGATTGCGAGGAACGGGATGGCCAGCCCGAGCCCGAGCGCCGCGAACACCAGGACCGAGCCGTAGAGCGGCAGGACAAGCGCGGTCCCAAGCGCCGCGCCCAGGAACGGACCGGCGCAGGGCGTCGCGACGAAAGCGGCCAGGGCCCCGGTCCCGAAGCTTCCCGACGGGCGAGCATTCCCCGAGAGCGCCGGCACCTGGAACAGGCCGACCAGATTGGCGGTGATCGCGGTCGCCAGCAGCAGCAACAGCATGATGGTTCGCGGGTCCTGCAACTGGAATGCCCATCCGGCCGCGCTTCCGCCCGCCCGGATCGCGACCAGCGCGATCCCGAGCGCCCCGGTGCCCAGAATCGCCCCCGCCGCATAAGCGAGCGCGTCGCGGCGGGCGGTGCTCGCCTCGCCCCCGCTTCGGGCGAGGTGAAGCGCCTTGAGGGCCAGGATCGGGAAGACGCAGGGCATCAAATTGAGCAGGATTCCGCCCAGGATCGCCCCGAGAACCGCCCACAGGATAGCATTTGCGCCGATCGCCGCGAGCGGAGTCCCGCCGTTCGGCACCTCGCCGGGAACAGCGTCGAATTCGAGCCCGCGCCCGTCGCCGAGCGCAAGCACCCCGGCAAGCGAGCCGGGCTCGCCGGTGCGCCTCGGGAGCTCCGCGATCAGCACATCGCCGCTTCGGCTGAACCTTTGCTCCCCGGCATAATCGACCGGCCCGTCACTGGCCGGAAAGACATAGGGGTCGTCGACCTCGACCTCGCGCGGCAGCGGGATCGCCAGCCGGATCAGGCCGGGCCGGAGTTCGAAATGGGCGGCGCTCGAAAGCGGCCGCGGGAGCGCCCGGCGCCATTGGTCGAAGCGGGCGCGATTGGGGGCGCCGGTCCCGACCGGAAGGTCGAGCGAGAATTCGCCCCGTTCGGGCACGCAGACCTTGTCGGTGCAGGCGAGCCAGGTCGCGCTTGCGCGGATCGGCAGTGTCCCTCTCGCGTGCCGAGGCACCGCCAGGCGGGTCAGGATCGCGTAATCCTCCTTGTAGACGTAGTTCATCAGATCCGCGATCGTCAGCCGACTGGGCACCGGATAGCGCAGCGGGCCGACCGAAACTTGGTCCGGGAGCTGCCAGTCCACCTCCATCGGAAGACCGGCATCGCCCGGGTTCAGCCAATAGCCGTGCCAGCCCGGCTTGGTGCGCATGAGGATCGCAAGCTCGACCTTTCCGCCGGGGACGGCCGGCCCCTCGGCAATTAGCTCGGGCTGGATCGCATTGTCGCGCGCCTGGCCGAGGCCCGGCACGAGCAGCAGGGAAAAAAGGATGAGGAAGCGCCGGAGCATGAGGCCTGCGCTACTGCCTGCGCCCGGTCTAGTCGAGGTTCGGCCTCAGCCAGCGCTCCGCCTGCTCGATCGGCACTTTGCGGCGTTCGGCATAGTCCCTGAGCTGGTCGCGGCCGATCCGCGCCACGCCGAAATACTGGCTGTCGCGATGGCCGAAATAGAAGCCCGACACGGCCGAGGTCGGAAGCATCGCGAAATTCTCCGTCAGCGACACCTCGCCCGGGGCGCCGCCGAGCATTTCGAACAGCGCCGGCTTGAGGCTGTGGTCGGGGCAGGCCGGGTAGCCCGGAGCCGGGCGGATTCCGTGATATTTTTCGCGGATCAGCTCCTGGTTCGACAGATGCTCGTCGGCATAGCCCCAAATCCGGTTGCGGACCTCGGCGTGGAGCACTTCGGCGAAGCTCTCGGCGAGACGGTCGGCGAGCGCTTTTAAAAGGATGTCGGAATAATCGTCGTGTCCGGCCTTGAATCGCTCCAAATGGGGCGACAGGCCATGGATTCCGACGGCAAAGCCGCCGATCCAGTCCTCGCCTTCGGGATTGATGAAATCGGCGAGGCACATGTTGGGGCGGCCTTCGCGTTTCTTCACCTGCTGGCGGAGGAAGGGGAGCCGGGTCCAGTCGTTACCGGCGAGCACCAGCACGTCATCACCCTCGCGCTTGCACCGCCACAGGCCGACGGTGGCTTTGGGGGTCACCCAGCGCTCGGCGATGATCTGCTCGAGCATCGCCTGGGCGTCCTTGAACAGGCTTGTCGCGCTCTCGCCAACCACCGGGTCCTCAAGGATCGCCGGATAATTTCCGGCAAGCTCCCAGGCGCGGAAGAAGGGCGTCCAGTCGATCGAGGAGCGAAGGTCGCGGAGCGGCCATTCGCCGAACTGGTGAAGCCCGGGGCGGGCCGCCGGGGGCGCCTGGCCGGAAGGATCGTAAGGGAAGGCGTTGGCGCGCGCCTCCTCCAGGGTGGCGAGCTTGTTGTGGCCGCTTCGCTCGCGCGACTTCCTGAGCGTCTCGTAATCCTCCAACGTCGACGCGATCAGCGGCTCGCGCTGGGTGTCGGAAACGAGGCTCGAGGCGACCCCGACCGCCCGGCTGGCGTCGAGGACGTGGATTACCGGGCCTTCATAGGCCGGGTCGATCCGAAGCGCGGTATGCGCCTTGCTGGTGGTTGCACCGCCGATCAGCAGCGGGGTCTTCAGCCCAAGCCGCTGCATTTCGCCTGCGACCGTCACCATTTCGTCGAGCGACGGGGTGATCAGCCCGGACAGGCCGATCATGTCGGCCTTGTTGTCGTCGGCCACCTTCAAAATGTCCTGCCACGGCACCATCACGCCCAGGTCGATGATTTCGAAGCCGTTGCACTGGAGGACCACGCCGACGATGTTCTTGCCGATGTCGTGAACGTCGCCCTTCACCGTCGCCATCACCACCCGGCCCTTGCCCCGAGTAATGCCCTTCTCCTCTTTCTCCTTCTCGATGAAGGGGATGAGGTGGGCGACGGCCTTTTTCATCACTCGCGCCGACTTGACAACCTGGGGGAGGAACATCTTGCCCGACCCGAACAGGTCGCCAACGACGTTCATTCCGTCCATCAACGGCCCCTCGATGACCTCGATCGGCCGGGCAAACTCCTGCCTCGCCTCCTCGGTGTCCTCGACGATATGCGCGTCGATGCCCTTCACGAGCGCGTAGGAAAGCCGCTCGCCGACCGGCAGCGAGCGCCACTCGGCCGCCGCTTTCTCGGTCGCCGCGTCGGTGCCCTTGAAGCGCTCGGCGAGCTCGACCAGCCGCTCGGTCGAATCCTCCCGTCGGTCGAGGATCACGTCCTCGACGGCCTCGCGCAGCTCCGGGTCGATATCGTCGTAGATGTCGAGCTGGCCGGCGTTGACGATCGCCATGTCCAGTCCGGCGGGAATGGCGTGGTAGAGGAAGACGCTGTGCATCGCACGGCGAACGCGCTCATTGCCCCTGAACGAAAAGCTCAGGTTCGACAGGCCGCCCGAGATATGCACGCCGGGGCAGCGGGCGCGGATTTCGCGAGTCGCCTCGATGAAGTCGATCGCATAGCGGCGATGCTCGTCTATACCGGTCGCCACGGCGAAGATGTTGGGGTCGAAGACGATGTCCTCGGGCGGGGTCCCGGAATTGACCAGCAGCTTGTAGGCGCGCTCGCAGATCTCGACCTTGCGGCTAGCGCTGTCGGCCTGGCCCTTCTCGTCGAACGCCATCACCACCACGGCCGCCCCATAGGCCCGGCACTTGGCCGCAAGCTCGAGGAAGGCGGTCTCGCCTTCCTTGAGGCTGATCGAATTGACGACCGGCTTGCCCGATACGCATTTCAGCCCGGCCTCGATGACCGTCCACTTGGAGCTGTCGATCATCACCGGAACCCGGGCGATGTCCGGTTCGGCGGCAATCCGCTTGAGGAAGATGGTCATCGCCTGCTCGGAATCGAGCAAAGCCTCGTCCATGTTGACATCGACGATCTGGGCGCCGTTTTCGACCTGGTCGCGGGCGACTGCGACCGCGGCGTCATAGTCGCCGGCCAGGATCAGCTTCTTGAACCGGGCCGAGCCGGTGACGTTGGTCCGCTCGCCGATATTGACGAAGCGGGCGCCCGCGGCGGCACCGGCCTCGGTGTCCGAGCTGACCGGGGCGACCTCGTTCACTCGGCGATCACCATCGGCTCGAGCCCGGCGAGCACGGTGCGGCGGCGATGCTCCGGGATTTCGCGCGGCGGCTTGTCCCGGGCCACTTGAGCGATTGCGGCGATATGCGCCGGGGTCGTCCCGCAGCAGCCCCCGACGATGTTGACCAGCCCGTCGCGCACCCATTCGGCGACCTGCGCCGCGGTTTCCAAAGCCGCCTCGTCATATTCGCCGAGATCGTTGGGAAGCCCGGCATTGGGATAGGCCATGACCAGGGTGTCGGCGCTCGCCGACAAGGCAGCGAGATGCGGCCGCAACTGCGCCGCCCCGAACGAGCAGTTGAGGCCGATCGTCAGCGGCCTTGCGTGGCAGACGCTTGCCCAGAAGGCCTCGACGGTATGGCCCGACAGGTTGCGGCCGGACAGGTCCGTGAGGGTCATCGAGATCATCAGCGGAAGCTCGCGTGCCAGCGCCTGCTCCGCTTCGAGAGTCGCCATGATCGCCGCCTTGGCGTTCAGCGTGTCGAACACCGTCTCGACGAGGATGAAATCGACCCCGCCCTCGACGAGCGCCTCGACCTGCTCGCGATAGACCGCCTTCATCGCGTCGAAATCGACTTCGCGGAAGGCCGGGTCGTTGACGTCGGGCGACAGCGACAGGGTCTTGTTGGTCGGCCCGATCGCCCCGGCGACGAATCGCGGCCTCCCGTCCTTGGCGCAGCGGTCGGCGACCTCGCGGGTGATCCGGGCGGCAGAAAGGTTGATCTCGGCCGAAAGCTCCTCGGCGCCGTAATCGGCCTGGCTGATCCGGTTGGCGTTGAAGGTGTTGGTCGCGAGGACGTCGGCTCCCGCTTGAGCAAAACGCTCGCAGATGGAGCGGACGATATCGGGCTGGGTGAGGTTTAGCAGATCGTTGTTGCCGCGCTGGTCCTTCATCAGGTCGAGCCCGCCGCAATAGGCCTCGCCTGCAAGGCGCTCGCCCTGGATCATGGTCCCGTAGGCGCCGTCCTTGATCAGGATTCGTGCCGCAGCCTGGCGGCGGAGACTGTCGGCGGCGCTCATCTGGGGCGCAGACCCAGCAAGTGACAGATCGCGTAGCTGAGCTCGGCTCGGTTGAGCGTGTAGAAATGGAAGCTTCGGACTCCGCCCGCATAAAGCCGGGCGCAAAGCTCGGCAGCGACGGTGGCGGCGATGAGCTGGCGTGCCGAGGGAAGGTCGTCGAGCCCCTCGAACAGTTGGTCGAGCCAAAGCGGGATCGCGGCCCCGCACTGGCCGGCAAAGCGCCGCGCGGTGGCAACGTTGGTGACGGGCAGGATTCCGGGAACGATTTCGATGTCGATTCCGGTCGCCGACGCCTCGTCCATGAAGGTGAAGAATGCCTCGGCCGAAAAGAAGAACTGGGTAATCGCCCGGTCGGCGCCTGAATCGACCTTGCGCTTCAGATTGTCGAGGTCGGCCTTTCTGGTCCCGCTGTCCGGGTGGACTTCGGGATAGGCCGCGACGGAGATGTCGAAGGGAGCGATTCGCTTCAGCCCGGCAACCAGCTCGGCAGCATTTGCATAGCCGCCGGGATGCGGCTCGAACCGGGCGCCCGGCTCGGGCGGGTCGCCGCGAAGGGCGACCAGGTGGCGAACGCCCAGTTCCCAGTAATCGAGCGCAATCGCGTTGATTTCCTCGCTTGTGGCGCCGACGCAGGTGAGGTGGGCGGCCGGAGTGAGGTCGGTCTCCTCCAGGATCCTCTTGATCGTCGCGTGGGTGCGCTCGCGAGTCGAGCCGCCGGCGCCATAGGTGACCGACACGAACCGGGGGCCGAGCGGCGCAAGAGTCTGGACCGACTGCCACAAGGTTTCAGCCATGGTCCCGGTCTTGGGCGGGAAGAACTCGAAGCTGGCCTGAATGTCGCCGCTGACCTTGGCGAACAGCGGCTCGTGCTGCTTCAACTGCTCCTGGATATGCTCGTTCATGCCGCCTCGCGCCTCCCCTCGCCGGCGCGTCCGGAATCGCTCAGGGCCGGCTTTGCGCCGCGCCAGACGGCCACGGTCAGTTCCCCGCCCTCGAGATGATCGACATGGTCCATTTTGAGCCCGGCAGAGGCGAACCAGCCCGCCATCACCCCATCGGCGAAGCCGAGGCGCAAATGCGCGTCGCTGGAGCGCAGCTCCTCGCGGTCGTGGGGAGCGAAATCGACGACGAGAAGGGTTCCTCCCGGAGCCAGGATCCGCGCCGCCTCAGCGATCGCGTCGGCCGGCGCATGAGCATAATGGAGCACCTGGTGAATGATGATGCAGTCGGCGGCGCAATCCTCGAGCGGAAGCTGGTACATGTCGCCCTGGCGAAGGCTGGAGCGGATGCCCGCGGATTCGAGCTTGACCCGGGCGAGCCGGAGCATTTCCGACGAACGGTCGATTCCGATGGCTTGGTTTGCCCTTGGTCCAAACAGCTCGAGCATCCGTCCGGTGCCGGTGCCGATGTCGACCAAAGTCTTGAATTTCCGCGAGCCCAGCGCGCGATCGATCGCGCGCTCGACCTCGGCTTCCGCGACATGGAGCGACCGGATCGAATCCCAGCTCTCCGCATGGGCGGCGAAATAGCGCTCCGCGGCCTCGGCGCGATCGGCCCGGACGGCGTCGAGCCGTGCCGAATCCTGCTCGAGCACCTTTCTTGAATCCGCATCGGTCCAGGTCTCGATTAAATCGAACAAAGCGCTGGTCCTCGGCGAATCGGCGATTTTGAGGAAAACCCAGCTTCCTTCCTTGCGGCGCTCGACGATTCTTGCATCGGCGAGGATCCGCAAATGCCT
Organism: Sphingomicrobium sp.; assembly: GCA_035514495.1. Classification (GTDB taxonomy): domain Bacteria; phylum Pseudomonadota; class Alphaproteobacteria; order Sphingomonadales; family Sphingomonadaceae; genus Sphingomicrobium. The sequence goes on from DATKAY010000001.1 coordinate 19,026, forward strand.
GGAAACCCGCGGCTGGCTCTGGTCGAGAAGCTGCGCAAGCTCGCCGACCGAAAGCTCCATCCGGGCCAAAAGTGCGAGGATTCTCAATCGTGTCGGGTCCGACACGGATTGGAACAAATCGGCTAAAGGTAGCATGGTCATCAGGACGGATAGACATATAAAGGATTCTTTATATGGTCAAACCGATGATCGGCGATTATTGATTCGCCGGCGGCCCGGGGGCACGCCGGGGACAAGGGCGCTGCTATCAGACAATTGCGCGACCCTGTTCTCGTCTGTAATGCCGCGCGCTGGCCTGCGCGATTCGCGCGCCAGGCCGAGCCCAGGCCCTAAGGGGGCATATAAAGAGGGAGTGGAACGATCATGATGAAAGTTGCAGTGACCGTTGCGGTCCTCGCGCTCGGCCTCGCCGGCTGCGCGAGGGACGACGAGGCGGCCAATGATATGACCGCCAACGAATTCTCCACCGAGAATGTCGTCGAGGACGACATGAACGCGGCTGCCAGCGCGGCCGACAATGCTCTCGGCAATGCCGAAGAGGCGATCGAGAACGTCCAGGAAGCGGCTGATAATGCCGCCGAGGCCGTCGAGAACGCTCAGTAAGGCGTGAAGCGAATGAACAAGGGCCGTACGCCTGTCCGGGCGTGCGGCCCTTTTCTTTTGGCGCTTGCGCTCGCCGGGTGCGGCGAGTCTTCGCGTCCGTCGGCGCAAGAGAACCGGCAGCTCGAAAACGCGGCGGAAATGCTGAATTTGGCGCCGGCCGAGCTCGAGACGGTCGATAACCGCGGCGCGGCCAACGGGCTCGACGAGTTAGAGCCGGAGCGCGATCCTTTCGAAAGCCCCCGACAAAGCGAGCAGGCGGCGCCTCGCCCCGGCTAGGGGCGAAACGCGAGCAGGATGAGCTTTTTCATGGCGCACCAATCGCCAAGCTCCTGACCGCCCGGTGAGCGAATCGGACGCAGTCGGGCCGGCGCGTTCGCTCCTTTCGGGCGGTTGCCCGGCTCGGGCGACCCGTCTAGAGCGCCGGCAACCTGCCCGGCGCCCTGTCCCCGGCGCTGCAACGTGGAAGCGGAGGAAAGCAGCAGTTCATGGCTCGCAAGAAGATTGCCCTGATCGGTGCCGGAATGATCGGCGGAACCCTGGCCCATTTGTGCGCGATGCGCGAACTCGGCGACATCGTGCTGTTCGACATCGCCGAGGGAATTCCGGAGGGCAAGGCGCTCGACATCGCCCAGGCGGGCCCGGTCGACGGCTTTGACGCCGGCCTTAAGGGCACGTCCGACTATGCCGACATCCACGGCGCCGACGTCTGCATCGTGACCGCGGGCATTCCTCGAAAGCCGGGGATGAGCCGCGACGACCTTCTCGAGATCAACCTGAAGGTGATGAAGGCGGTCGGAGAAGGCATCAAGGCCAACGCCCCGGACAGCTTCGTCATATGCATCACCAACCCGCTCGACGCGATGGTCTGGGCGCTTCGCGAATATTCTCAGGCGCCGCACAACATGGTGGCCGGAATGGCCGGTGTGCTCGACAGCGCCCGCTTCCGCCATTTCCTGGCGCAGGAATTCCAGGTCAGCGTCGAGGACGTCACTGCCTTCGTGCTCGGCGGCCACGGCGACACGATGGTGCCGGTGGTCGAATATTCGACCGTCGCCGGAATCCCGATCCCCGACCTCATCAAGATGGGCTGGTCGACGAAGGAGCGGATCGACGCCATCGTCAAGCGCACCCGCGGCGGCGGCGGCGAAATCGTCGGCCTGCTCAAGACAGGCTCGGCCTTTTACGCTCCGGCCACCAGCGCCGTCGCGATGGCCGAGAGCTATCTCAAGGACAAGAAAAGAGTCCTTCCGGCCGCCGCTCACCTGACCGGCCAATATGGAGTCAAGGATCTCTACGTCGGAGTCCCGGTGGTGATCGGAGCGGGCGGAGTCGAGCGGGTCGTCGAGATCGACCTCAAGGACGAGGCTCGCGAAAATTTCCAGGTCAGCGTCGATTCGGTCAAGGAGCTGCTCGCCGCCTGCCGGAACATCGACGGCTCGCTGGCGTAAGGGACGGCTGTGAGCATTCTCGTCGACAGCAGCACCCGGGTCATCACGCAAGGAATGACCGGGGACACCGGCACCTTCCACACCCGCCAGGCGCTCGACTACGGAAGCGCGATGGTCGGCGGAGTGACTCCCGGCAAGGGCGGAACCGAGCATCTGGGCCTGCCGGTGTTCGACACCGTCGCCCAGGCGGTCGGTGAGACCGGCGCCAATGCCAGCGTCATCTATGTCCCGCCGCCCTTCGCCGCCGATTCCATCCTCGAGGCGGTCGAGGCCGAGGTGCCGCTGATCGTCTGCATCACCGAGGGGATCCCGGTCCTCGACATGGTGAAGGTGAAGCGGGCGCTGTGCGGGTCGAAATCGCGGCTGATCGGGCCCAATTGCCCGGGAGTCCTGACACCGGGCCAGTGCAAGATCGGGATCATGCCCGGCACCATCTTCAAGACCGGCAGCGTCGGGGTGGTCAGCCGCTCCGGGACGCTCACCTACGAAGCGGTTTACCAGACCACCAACGAGGGCCTCGGCCAATCGACCGCGGTCGGAATCGGGGGCGATCCGGTCAAGGGCACCGAGTTCATCGACATCCTCGAGATGTTCCTTGCCGACAAGGCGACCGAATCGATCATCATGATCGGCGAGATCGGCGGAACCGCCGAGGAGGACGCCGCCCAGTTCCTCGCCGACGAGGCGAAGCGCGGCCGAAAAAAACCGGTGGTCGGCTTCATCGCCGGCCGAACCGCTCCGCCGGGACGCCGGATGGGCCATGCCGGTGCGATCGTTTCCGGCGGCAAGGGCGACGCAAAAAGCAAGATCGCGGCGCTGGAAGCGGCTGGAATAACGGTCTCCCCAAGCCCATCTGAGCTTGCAACCACCCTTAAGGAGCTGCTTGCGGCTTGACATGGCCGACGACCGTCCAGGACTGATCGAGCCGAAGGAAGGGCCGAGCTGGGCCCGCCCGAACTGGCCGGTGACCGAGCTCGACGAGGTCAATCTCGGGCTCGACCCGACCCAGGCCGCGATCGACGCGGTACTGGCGGCCTCGCGCCGCGACGCCGCCGCCGGCACTTCCGATCCCGAAGCAATCCGCCGAGCAGCCGAGGATTCGATCCGGGCGATGATGCTGATCCGCACCTACCGGGTGCGCGGGCATCTTGCCGCCGACCTCGACCCGCTCGGCCTTCACCGCCGCGCGGTCCCGGCCGATTTGACGCCCGCCTATCACGGCTTTTCGGACCGCGACCTCGACCGGCAGGTCTGGATTGGCGGAGCGCTCGGCATCGAACGGGCCAGCGTCCGCGAGATCGTCTCGATCCTCCAGTCGAATTACTGCGGCACGATCGGTGTCGAATACATGCACATCAACGATTTGGAGGAGCGCCGCTTCATCCAGGAGCGGATCGAGGGCAAGTCCGAGACGGTCCAGTTCACCGCCAACGGCAAGCAGGCGATCCTCTCGAAGGTCATCGAGGCCGAGCAGTGGGAGAAATTCCTGGCCCGCAAATATGTCGGGACCAAGCGTTTCGGCCTGGACGGCGGAGAAAGCGCGATCCCGGCCCTCGAGGCGGTGATCAAGTACGGCGGCTTGATGGGCGTTGAGGAAATCAACATCGGAATGGCCCATCGCGGCCGGCTCAACGTCCTGTCGAACGTCATGAGAAAGCCCTATCGGGCAATCTTCCACGAATTCGGCGGCGGGGCGACCAACCCGGCCGACGTCGGCGGTTCGGGCGACGTGAAATATCATTTGGGCACCTCGTCGGATCGCGAGTTCGACGACGTGAAGGTGCATCTGTCGCTGCTTCCCAACCCGTCGCACCTGGAGGCGGTCAACCCGGTGGTGCTCGGCAAGTCGCGGGCGGCGATGACCTACCGGGGCGACAAGCACGGCCGGAAAGTGCTGCCCCTGATCCTCCACGGCGACGCCGCCTTCGCCGGCCAGGGCGTGGTGGCCGAGTGCTTCGCCTTGTCCGGACTTCCAGGCTACGGGACCGGCGGGACTCTCCACTTCATCGTCAACAATCAGGTCGGCTTCACGACCAGCCCGCAATTCGCCCGCTCCTCGCCCTATCCCTCGGACATGGCGAAATCGGTCCAGGCGCCGATCCTTCACGTCAACGGTGACGATCCCGAGGCGGTGACCTTCTGCTGCAAGCTGGCGATCGAGTTCCGCCAGACCTTCGGCCGCGACATCGTCATCGACATGTGGTGCTATCGCCGGTTCGGCCACAACGAGGGCGACGAGCCGAGCTTTACCCAGCCGCAAATGTATTCGGCGATCCGCAACCAGCGGCCGATCAGCGAAATCTACGGGCAGCGCCTGATCGAGGAGGGGGTCGTCGACCAGCAATGGATCGACGACCAGCGCGAGGATTACATTGCGCGGCTGAACGAGGAGTTCGAGGCGGCTTCCAGCTACCTTCCCAACAAGGCCGACTGGTTCGAGGGCCGCTGGGCGGGCCTCGGAATGCCGAGCGAGCCGGTGCTCGGGCGCCGCAACGTCGACACCTCGGTTTCCAGGGAGCTGCTGTGCAAGGTCGGTGAGACCCTGACGACAGTGCCTTCGACCTGCGGGATCCACAAGACGCTCAAGCGAATCATCGACGCCAAGAGGAAGATGTTCAAAAGCGGCGAAGGTTTCGACTGGGCAACCGGCGAGGCGCTCGCTTTCGGCACGCTGATCGCCCAGGGCCACCATGTCCGGCTGTCGGGCCAGGACAGCGGCCGGGGCACGTTCAGCCAGCGCCACGCGGTCTGGGTCGACCAGGAAAGCGGCAAGAAATACATCCCGCTCACCGCCATCGAGGGCGGCCGTTTCGAAATCCGCGATTCGCCGTTGAGCGAGTTCGGGGTGCTCGGCTTCGAATATGGCTATTCGCTCGCCGACCCGCGCACCCTGGTCTGCTGGGAAGCGCAATTCGGCGATTTCGCCAACGGCGCCCAGACGATCATCGACCAGTTCATCGCCAGCGGCGAGGCCAAATGGCTTCGCGCCAGCGGCCTCGTCTTGCTCCTCCCCCACGCCTACGAAGGCCAGGGGCCGGAGCACAGCTCGGCGCGGCTGGAGCGCTATTTGCAGATGTGCGCCGATGACAATATGCAGGTCGCCAACTGCACCACCCCGGCCAATTACTTCCACATCCTTCGCCGGCAGTTGCTCCGCGAGTTTAGAAAGCCGCTGGTGCTGATGACTCCCAAGTCGCTGCTCCGCCACAAGCTCGCGGTTTCGAGGATCGAGGACTTCACGCAATCGCATTTCATGCGCATCCTGAGCGACCTTCGCCCGCCTGCCCAAGGCAAGACCCGGCGGCTGGTTTTATGCTCGGGCAAGCTTGCCTACGAGCTGATGGAAGCGCGCGACGAGGCCGGCGACGAGCAGACCGAGATCGTCCGGATCGAGCAGCTCTACCCCTTTCCGTCCGAGCCCCTGGTCAAGCGCCTCCAGGCGATGCCCAAGCTGGAAGATCTGGTCTGGGCGCAGGAGGAGCCGAAGAACAACGGCGCCTGGTTCTTCGTCGATCCGCTTCTGGAGTGCTGCCTCGAGGAGGCGGGTTTCGACAAAATGCGCCCGCGCTACGCCGGCCGCGCCCCCTCCGCCTCGCCGGCGACCGGCATCGCCCAGCGCCATTCGAAAGAGCAGGCGGCCTTGATTGCCGACGCTCTGGGGCATAGCAGCCCGGCATCAGCCCAAACCGACCGCTGCGCCAGTTAAGACAAGGGAGTCCAATGGCCACTGACGTGAAAGTCCCCTCGCTCGGCGAATCGATCACCGAGGGCACGCTGGCTCAGTGGCTGAAGAAGGAGGGCGACCCCGTCGCCGCCGACGAGCCGATCGCCAGCCTCGAGACCGACAAGGTCACCCTCGAGGTTCCCTCGCCGGTCGCCGGAGTGCTGTCCGAGTTGATCGCCGACGAAGGCGAGACGGTCGAGGTCGGCGCGATAATCGCCCGGGTCGACGAGAACGGAAAAGCGGCCGGCGGGGACGACAAAGCCGAAGCCGCCAAAAAGGCCGCCTCGGCGCAGCCAGACCCGCCGGGCGCCGGCGAAAGCCCGGCGCTTCGCAAGTCCGAGGAAGAAGCCGAGGAAGAGGCCGAGGAAGAGGCTGGAGAAGAGCCCGAGGAAGAGCCCGAGGAAAAGGCCAAGGAAGAGCCCGGCGAAGAGGCCGAAGGCGGCGAGCGCCCGGAGCAGATCGTGACCCTGTCCCCGGCGGTCCGGCGGGCGGTTCTCGAGCATCATGTCGATCCGACCAAGATCAACGGTACCGGCAAGGACGGCCGGATCACCAAGGACGATGTCCTTGCCGCCGCAAAGGCGAGGGACGAGGGCCAGGCCGAAGAGAAGGAGCCCGAAGGAGCGAAGGAGGAGGCCAAGGCCCCCGAAAAGCGCCCGCCGGAAGCCCCCGCCCCGGCAAGGCCGCAGCCTGCCGCCGCGGGCGAGCGCCGCGAGGAGCGGGTCAAGATGTCCCGGCTTCGGCAGACCGTCGCAAGGCGGCTCAAGGACGCACAGAACACCGCCGCCTTGCTGACCACCTTCAACGACGTCGACATGACCGCGGTGATGGAAGCGCGCCAGCACTACAAGGATCTGTTCGAGAAGAAGCATGGCATCCGGCTCGGCTTCATGAGCTTCTTCGTGAAGGCAGTGGCGCTCGCGGTTCGCGACGTTCCTGCCGTCAACGCCTC
>DATKAY010000002.1:0-3679 GCA_035514495.1 Sphingomicrobium sp.
AGTCTCGCCGGTCATCCGGGCAAGCGCCTCTTCGAGCGCCTGCTGGACCGACGGCCCGTGGTCCTGGCGCTGCCAGCCCATGAACGGGCCGCCGTCATATTCGATAATGAGGTGCCAGCGAGTCACTTCAGGACCGTGCCCTTCGGGATCGAAAATCCGCGCAACAGCTCGTCGGCGGTCATGATTTTGCGCCCGGCGCGCTTCACCTTGAGCGGCCGGATGGATTCCGATGCGCAGGCGATGGCAAGGCTGTCGTCGAGAATTTCGCCCGGCCGTCCCCGGGCATCGCCGACCTCGGCTTCGAGCAGCTTCACCCGTTCGCCACCGGCTTCGAACCAGGCGCCGGGCGAAGGCGCGAAAGCGCGGACCTGGCGCTCGATCTCGTGCGCCGGGCGATCCCAGTCGATCCGCGCTTCGGCCTTGTCGATCTTGCGCGCATAGGTGACGCCCTCGTCGGGTTGAGGGACCTCGGGCGTTGGATTTTCGATCCATTCGGCGAGCGCCCGCGCCCCGAGGCGCGCAAGCTCGTCGACCAGTTCGCCCGCGGTCTTGCGGCCGATCGGGGTGTGGAGCCTGGCCAGCATCGGACCGGTGTCGAGCCCTTCGTCCATCCGCATGATCGTCACGCCGGTTGTCTCGTCGCCCGCCAGGATGGCGCGCTGGACCGGCGCCGCGCCGCGCCAGCGCGGGAGAAGCGAGGCGTGGACGTTGATGCAGCCGCCGCTCGGCGCTTCGAGCACCGGGGCCGGGAGGATGAGGCCGTAAGCGGCGACGACGGCAAGGTCGCAGTCGAGGGTCATGAAACGGGCCTGTTCCTGCGGGTCCTTCAGCGTCCTCGGGCAGCGGATTTGAAGGCCCGCAGCTTCGGCGCGCCTGTGGACGGCGGTCTTCTGCTCTCCCTTGCCCCGGCCGGCGGGGCGCGGCGGCCGGGTATAGACGCAGGCGATCTCCTGGCCCGACTCGACAAGGGCGTCGAGGCTCGGCACCGCGAAATCCGGCGAACCCATGAAGACGATGCGCATTGCTTTGGCCTATGGCGCGAACGCGGCGAAATTCCTATCTCAGCACCCGTGGCAAGCCAGGAAATCGAAACATTGGCCAATGCGCTGGCGCGCCTGCCGGGGCTGGGTCCCCGGTCGGCGCGGCGAGCGGTGCTCCACCTGATGAAGAAGCGGCAATCCACGCTCGAGCCGCTGCTTGTCGCGCTTCGGGACGTCGCCGACAAGCTTTCGACCTGCTCGAACTGCGGCAATGTCGATACCTCGGACCCCTGCGCGATCTGCCGCGACCCGCGCCGCGACGAGCGTTCCTTGTGCGTGGTCGAGGAGGTTGCCGATTTGTGGGCGCTCGACCGCTCGAGGCTGTTTCCCGGCCGCTATCACGTGCTTGGCGGGCGATTGTCGGCGCTGGAGGGAGTCCGTCCCGAGGATTTGACCATCGAGCGGCTGATCAACCGCGTTTCGAAAGGCGGGATCGACGAGGTCGTGCTGGCGATGAACGCGACCCTGGAGGGGCAGACCACTGCGCATTACCTGGCCGAAAGGCTCGAAAGCTTTCCGATCCGGCTCACCCAGCTCGCTCACGGCCTGCCGGTTGGAGGCGAGCTCGACTATCTCGACGAAGGAACGCTCGCCCAGGCGCTCAGGGCAAGACGGCCAATGGCCTGAGCGCGCGCCGGCGGCTGCTTGAACCTGCTGCATCGAAAGCCTAAATTGGACAAATGGCAATACGAAGGATCGTTGAGGTTCCGGACCCGCTGCTGAGGCAGAAATCGACTCCCGTCGAGACGGTGGACGACGAGATCCGGGCGCTGATCGCCGACTTGTTCGACACGATGTATGCGGCGCCTGGAATCGGGCTTGCCGCCATCCAGGTCGGGATTCCCAAGCGAGTCCTGGTCATCGACCTGCAGGAGCCCCAGGAAGAGGGCGGCGAGCCGGTCAGGGATCCCAGGGTCTTCATCAACCCGGAAATCGTCGAGCATTCCGACAGCCAAGTGCCCTACACCGAGGGCTGCCTGTCGGTGCCGGACCAATATGCCGACGTCGATCGTCCCGACCGAATCCGGGCGCGCTGGCTCGACGAGAAGGGCGAGAGCCATGACGAGACCATCGAAGGGCTGCTGGCGACCTGCCTGCAGCACGAGATGGATCATCTCGAGGGCATCTTGTTCATCGACCATCTGTCGCGGCTGAAGCGCGAAATGATCCTCAAGAAGCTCGCCAAGCAGCGCAAGGAACAGGAAAAACGGGCCGCCTGAGGCTCGTCAGACCGTCCGGCCGCAGAACACCAAAGCAGTGCCGGCAATCGTCTCCGATTCGAACTGCATCATGCCGGCCGCTTCGTCGAAGCGGATTTTCAGCCTGTCCGAGCGCGGCGGCGCTTCGGCGCTGCAGGTCGCCTGGATGTCATAGCCGCCCGGCACGTCGGTCACCCGGTTGAAGCCGCAGGTCGATCCGGCGGGCGTGTACAGGCTGGTTGCGGTAAACAGCCAGGGATCGGACTTGCAGGAGGCCGGATCGGCCGCCCATTGGCCGACGAAGCGCGGTCTCGCCGCGGCGAGTTCGCCGGCCCTGGCCGGATCGGGGGATTGCTCGGCCGCGGGCTTGTCGTCGGTCTGGAGCGGGCCGTCGGGCTCACGGCCCGGACCTGAATCGCCGCAGCCGCAAAGGGCAAGGGCCGCCGCCAAACCGAGCGCGACCCGCATCCTCAGCTCTCCGGAGTGATCGACGCCGCCGCGTTCCGGCAATCGCTCGCGCATTCGCGGCAGATCAGGGCGCAAAGCTTGCAATGCTCATGCTCATGCCGCTCGCATTCCGAGGCGCAGAAATCGCAGACCCGGGCGCACAGCTCCAGCATTTCGGTCAGCACCGCCTCGTTGGACCCGGCCCGCCGGACCGCCAGCTTGCCGGTCGCTTCGCAGACGTCGGCGCAATCCAGGCAGGTGCGGATGCACTGGGTCATGTCGCCGTCCTGCGCGACGCAGGCATCGGCGCAGCTCACGCACATTCGCGCGCAATACATCAGATGGTGCGCAGCATCGCCGAGCATTTGGTTCACATGGCCCTCGACGTCGGGGTGAAGGGCGATCATCTTGCGTATGGACATGAATTTCTCCTGCTCTCGAATGCCGAACCTGTGGATGCGGCCGTGGGTTCCGCTTGAGCGGCCGCGGCTGCAGGGTTAGGGTTCCCATTCTGTTCCTTAGGGGAAATGACAATGGACCCGCTAGTTGTAGTCCTAATTGCACTCATTGCTGCGGCTACTGGCGTGGCAATTGGTTGGCTAGTCGCGAGTCGAAGGCTCGCAGTTGCTCAGCAGACGGTAGAATCTCTTCGTCTCCAGCTGACCGGCGTTACCGAGGAACGTGACAGCGCGCGGACACGCGCGGAGGATCTGGGCACGAAAGTCGCAGCGCTCACCGCGCAGCAGCAAGAAAGGGACAGGCAATTTGCAGAGCGAATGGAGCAGCTCGATTCTAAGTTTGGTCAGCTGGCCACCTCGGCATTGGAAAAGACACAAACGACATTTCTCGTCCAAGCCGAATCTCGCCTTGGTGACGCTCTGAAGCCGGTTCGCGAGAGGCTTCAGAAGTACGAAGAGCAGGTGGCGAGGGTCGAGCAGGACCGGACGGAGGCTTACGGAAATATCAAGGGGCTGGTCGAGGCGATGCATGGCC
>DATKAY010000003.1:0-4397 GCA_035514495.1 Sphingomicrobium sp.
GCCGGCATCGACCAGCGGCGCGGCATTGTCGGCGGTGATCCCGCCGATGGCAACGCAGGGGATTTCGAACAGGGCCGACCACCAGGTCAGGATCGACGGGTCGGGCCGATAGTCGCTCGGCTTGGTATTGGTCGGATAAAAGGCGCCGAACGCGACATAATCCGCTCCTGCCTCGCCCGCTTGCATCGCCAAATGACGGCTGTCGTGGCAGGTCTTGCCGATCTGCGCCGACGGGCCGAGCAAGGCGCGAGCCTCCGCAATCTCGCCGTCCTGCTGGCCCAGATGCACCCCGTCGGCACCGAGCCGCCTTGCAAGGGCGATGCTGTCGTTGACGATGAACGCCACCTCGCTGTCCGCGCAGATTTTCTGAAGCGGCTCGGCCAGGCGCGCGAGCTCATGCTCGCTTATGTCCTTGACCCGAAGCTGGAATGCGGCCGCGATGCCGGGTTCGAGCGCCGCCTTCAGCCGATCGGGAAAGCTCCCGCCGACGTCCTGCGGGCTGATCAAATAGAGCCTGCATTCCCGTCGCCCGTCGGGAGCGAAGGATTCCGCGAAGCTGCGCGCGACTTCGTCCACCGTCAGACGGGCACCTTGGAGGTCGAAGCCTCGTAAATCTCGTCGATCGCCTTGCCGAGAGCCCGGTCGAATTCCTCGTCGCTCATGTCTTGGCGCAGATCCTCGAGCAGCGCCCGGCTGAAGCTTGCGATCATTCCGCGATTCCTGGCGAGCTCGCGACAGGCTTCCTCGCGGCTGAAGCCGCCCGAGAGAGCCACCACTCGAAGCACCTTGGGATGATCGACCAGCGGCGCAAACAAGTTCGGCTCGACCGGAATGGAAAGCTTGAGCATGACCCTTTGGCCTTCGGCAATGCCGTCGAGCTCGTGGAGGATCGCCTTGAGCAGGAGCCGGTCCGCCTCGCCGCGCTCCGCGCTCTTGATGTTCACCTCGGGCTCGATGATCGGGACGAGGCCGTGGGCGAGCACCTGGCGGGCGACATCGAACTGCTGTTCGACCAACTTTTCGACGCCTTTGGGATTGGCGAGATTGATCACCGACCTTTCCTTGGTGCCGAACATGCCGAGCTTTTTCGATCGCGCCAGCAGCTCCTCGAGAGTCGGCATCGGCTTCATCCTCTGAACGCCGTCCGCTTCGTCCTCGAGGCCCTTGTCGATCTTGATGAAGGGGGCGATCCCCTTTTCGGCAAGCACCTGCGGGACCGGTCTGCCTTGGATGCTCCCGTCCATCGTCCGTTCGAACAGGATCGCTCCGATCACCTTGCCGGTGGCGAAGGCGGGCGATGTGATGATCCGGCTGCGCATCTGGTGGATGAGGTCGAACATCTCCTCGTCGTTCGACCATTCCTCGCCCTTGTAGCCATAGCCCTTGAGCGCCTTGGGCGTCGATCCGCCCGACTGGTCGAGCGCAGCGATGAAACCGTCGCCGCGCTCGAACTTCCGGGTCATTTCAGTTTGGTCCATGTCTTCCTCTATTTTTTTGTCAGGGCTTCAACGCCAGGGAGCCTGCGTCCTTCCATCCATTCGAGAAAAGCCCCGCCCGCGGTCGATACGAAGCTGAAATCGGGGATGACCCCGGCCTGGTTGAGCGCTGAGACGGTATCGCCGCCGCCGGCGACCGAGACGAGGCTGCCCTCCTGGGTGAGAGCCGCCGCGGTCCGGGCAAGCGCCACGGTCGCCTGCTCGAAAGGCGGTATTTCGAACGCACCGAGCGGTCCGTTCCACACCAAAGTGCGGCAGGTCTTGAGAACGTCGGACAAGGCCTCGACCGAGGCCGGTGCGATGTCGAGGATCATCTCGTCCGGCTCGACCTCATGGACGTTGCAGGTGCGAAGCGACGGTGGATTGGGCGCCATCTCGCTGGCGACGACCACGTCGTAGGGAAGATGGACGGTGCACCGGGCTTCCTCGGCGCGCTTCATGATGGTTTCGGCCTCGCCGGCAAGGTCGTGCTCGGCAAGCGACTTGCCGATTCCGACACCGCGAGCGGCGAGGAAGGTGTTCGCCATGCCGCCGCCGATGATCAGGTGATCGACCTTTCCAACGAGGTTGCCCAGAACCTTGAGCTTGGTCGAAACCTTGGAGCCGCCGACGATGGCGACGACCGGCCGTTGCGGGTCGCCGAGCGCTTTTTCCAGCGCTTTGAGCTCCGCCTCCATCGATCGGCCGGCGAAGCCTGGAAGCAAATGAGCGATCCCCTCGGTCGAGGCATGGGCGCGGTGGGCAACCGAAAAGGCGTCGTTGACGTAATAATCGCCAAGCCCGGCCATCGCGCGGGCAAGCTCGATGTCATTGTCTTCCTCGCCCGAATGGAAACGACTGTTCTCGAGTATCCCGACATTGCCGCTTTGCATGGTCGCGATTGCTCGCTCGGCCTGGGGCCCTTGGCAATCCTCGATGAAGCGGACCGGCCTGCCGAGCAGGTTGGAGAGCGGCTTGACCAGGAGCGCGGTCGACATGTCGGGGCGGTTGTTCCCCTTGGGACGGCCGAAATGTGACAGCAGCAGCACGATCGCTCCCCGGTCGGCGAGCTCGGCGATGGTCGGCACCGCGGCCCGCAGGCGCATGTCGTCGCTGACCGCTCCGTCCTGCATCGGAACGTTGAGATCGACCCGCACCAGAACGCGCTTGCCGGTCAGATCCTCCGGAAGATCGTCGAGCGTCCTGAAGCCAGCCATGCTCAGCCGAGCTTGGCCATTGCCGCGGCGGTATCCACCATCCGGTTCGAGAAGCCCCACTCATTGTCGTACCAGCTCACCACCCGGACGAGCTTGCCCTCGAGCACTGCCGTCTCGAGGCTGTCCACCGTCGAGCTGGCGGAGCTGTGGTTGAGGTCGATCGAGACCAAAGGCTCGTCGGTATAATCGAGGATCCCCTTCAACCTGCCGCTCTGGCTGGCGGACTTCAACGCGCCGTTGACCTCGTCGACATTGGTGTCGCGCTTGGGGGTGAAGGTCAGGTCCACCAGGCTGACGTTCGGGACCGGGACCCGCACCGCCGATCCGTCGAGCTTGCCCTTCAGTTCGGGGAGAACCTCCCCAACGGCGCGGGCGGCGCCTGTGGTGGTTGGGATCATAGACATGCCCGCGGCCCGCGCGCGGCGCGGATCGGAATGGATCTGGTCGAGGATCTTCTGGTCGTTGGTATAGGCGTGGATCGTGGTCATCAGCCCGCGCTCGATTCCGATGGAGTCGTTGAGCACCTTGGCAACCGGGGCGAGGCAGTTGGTGGTGCACGAGGCGTTCGAGACGATCCTGTGGTCGGCGGTGAGCTTGTCGTCGTTCACCCCGTAGACGACCATCAGGTCGACATTCTTCGCCGGCGCCGAAATCAGGACCCGCTTGGCGCCCGCCTGGAGGTGCTTGTCGCCGCCTTCGCGGCTGGTGAAGAAGCCGGTGCACTCGAGCGCGATATCGATGCCGTTGTCGCGGTGAGGCAGCTTGGCCGGGTCGCGCTCGGCGGTGACGGAGATTTTCTTGCCGTCGACGATGATCGCCCCTTCCTCGTGGCCGACCTCGCCGGGGAACGGCCCGTGGACGCTGTCTCGGCTGAACAGCCAGGCATTGGCCTTGGCATCGGCGAGATCGTTGATCGCGACGAGCTCCAACCCGCAATCGGGCCGCTCGAGGATCGCCCGGGCGACCAGTCGGCCGATTCGGCCGAAGCCGTTGATTGCAACTTTCGTCATTGCATGTCCCTCTGTTTCATAAGCTCGAGCACCCGGGCGGCGATCGCGTCGGGAGTCAGTCCGAAGAAGTCATAGGCGTCCTTTGCAGGCGCGGAGACGCCGAACCGGTCGATCCCGATCCGCAAGCCGTGCAAGCCGGTGTAGCGTTCCCAGCCGAAGGTGGTCCCAGCTTCCACCGACACGCGCAGGATCTCGCGGTTGGAGACGTCGGGGAGGATGTCCTGGCGATACTCGTCCGGCTGGGCATCGAAGCGCTCGGTCGAGGGCATCGAGACGACGTCGGCGCCGATTCCCTCCGCTTCGAGCTTGCCAGCGGCGGCAAGGGCGATGTGAACCTCCGAGCCGGTCGCGATCAGGATCGCCTTGCGCGATGCCTCGGCCGCCTTAAGCCGATAGGCGCCGCGCGCGCTGAGATTCTCGTCGGAAGCCTGAGTCCGCACCGGAGGCAGGCTCTGGCGAGTGAGCGCAAGGATGCTCGGGACTTCGCTGGCCAGCGCAAGCGCCCAGCATTCGGCGGTTTCGACCGCATCGGCGGGACGCAGCAGCTCGATCTTGGGAATGGCGCGCAGGCTCTGGAGATGCTCGATCGGCTGGTGGGTCGGCCCATCCTCGCCGAGCCCGATGCTGTCATGGGTCATCACGTAGACGACCTTGGCTTTCTGGAGCGCGGAAAGCCGGATCGCCGGGCGCGCATA
>DATKAY010000004.1:0-12248 GCA_035514495.1 Sphingomicrobium sp.
GGGCGGCCGATTCCACTACGTCGGGCCCAAGCCGGAGGCCGGGATCATGGTCGACGTCGCCTTCGACCTGTTGAGCGATTTGCGCTTCGAGAGGATGGTCATTCGCCTCGACGGCGAGCTCGCCGGCGAATTCGCGACCCGCTTCACCATCGAGCAAGTGTCGCTGGGCCGGGGCGGCGGGCTGATCGCCGGCCTCGCCCGGACCGCGTTCAGCAGGGTGCCGCTGCGCGTGAACCTCAACATCTCCGGGCCGTTCCGCGCCCTGATCCAGATGGCCCAGGGCTTCGACGACCCGACCCCGGTGATCGCGCCGGTGATGCCGTTCCCGCTCGACGCGCCCGGGATCGAGGTCGAGACGAGAATGATTCGAAAAACCGAAGAGCAGGAGCTGGTGACTCCCGACGCACAAGTCGAACTTACCACCCAACCCCCACAGCCAAGCGAGTGATGATCATGACCAAAACCCCATTGAAACGCTTCACCCGGCTGCTTGCCGGAGCTGCGCTGGCGGCGCCGCTGGCGAGCTGCGTAACCGTGAGCGCCCCGGAAAAGCCGATCGAGATCAACCTCAATGTCGATATCCGGCAGGAGGTGCTCGTCCGGCTCCAGGAGGATGTCGAGGAGATCATCAGGGAAAATCCCGACGCATTCCCAGCTCCAGCGGGCCCGGCTCCGGGGGGATCGCAGTGAGGCTTTCGCCGGCA
This sequence comes from Sphingomicrobium sp., assembly GCA_035514495.1. GTDB lineage: Bacteria > Pseudomonadota > Alphaproteobacteria > Sphingomonadales > Sphingomonadaceae > Sphingomicrobium. The sequence goes on from DATKAY010000004.1 coordinate 705, forward strand.
ATCCTGTTCGCCGCCGTCGCCCTTGGCGCCTCGGCGCCGGCAGGCTCGCAGCCCGGGCCTGCGCTGGTCACCGCGATCGAGGCGGGAGTCGTGGGCGAGCGGTTCGACGGCTATATGAGCCATGCCGGGACGGCGAGCCCGGAAGTCCGGCGGCAGGTCAATGCGATCAACATCAAGCGGCGCAGCCTGTATACCGCGCTTGCTGCCCGTCGACGGGTGACGGTCCAGGCGGTGGGGATTGCCGCTGGATGCGAGCTGCTCGCCAAGGTGGGGGTCGGGCAGGCCTATATGCTTTCCGACGGGGAGTGGCGGAGGCGCCAAGCCGGTCAAGCCGCTCCGGTGCCCGAATATTGCACGAGCTGAGGCGAGATTCTCGCGCTTCGCGCCGAGCGCTGTTGACTAGCTGACCGCCGGTTCATAAAGGGTCCGCGCCTTGGCGGGCCTAACGCCGCCATGTCCTTGAACCTGCCCGAATCCGTCCGCTTCGAAGGCCGGCCGGCAATGGAGAAAAGACATGGCAGCCGACGAACCGCGACAGGACCCAGAGCTTCCAAAGGACCTGCGGCTCGGCTCGCTCGATGAGCGGATCGGGCGAATGCAGCAGGAGGAGGCGAAGCGGACCAGAAAGGCGATGCCTGATCCGGCGACTCGGGTCTGGCAATTGATGTTCAGCCACCTGATCGGAGCTCCGGCAGGCGGCGGAATTATCGGTTGGGGCCTGGACTCGCTGTTCGGTACCTTCCCGCTGTTATTCCTGCTGATGCTGTTCCTCGGGTTCGGCGTCGGCGTGGTGAACGTCCTGAGGATTTCGAAGACGTCTTCGGGCTCCGGCCCGGACGCAAGTTGAGGTGGCCAGCCAAGTGGCGAGCGAAGACGGCAAGATCGACCCGATGCACCAGTTCACGGTGGAACCGCTGGTTCCGCTGCAGGTCGGCGGCTATGACATCAGCTTCACCAACAGCGCCGCCTGGATGATTGCGGCGCTGGTCATCATCATCGGCTTCATGGCGGTCGGGCTGAAGCGGCAGCTGGTGCCCGGCCGGTGGCAGATGGCGGTCGAGGGGCTGAGCGGCTTCATCGACGACATGGTCAAGGTGAACATCGGTCCCAAGGGCAAGAAATACGTGCCCTTCATCTTCTCGCTGTTCAGCTTCATCCTCGTCGCCAACCTGCTGGGGCTGATGCCGCTCGGGGTCATTCCGGGCTTCCACCCCTACACCACCACCAGCCATTTCAGCATCACCGGCGTCCTTGCCGTGATGAGCTTCTCGATCGTCCTGATCGTCGGCTTCTGGAAGCACAAGCTCCACTTCTTTTCGCTGTTCATCCCCCACGGCACCCCGATCGTGATGGTGCCGCTCATTTTTCTGATCGAGTTCATCAGCTTCATGGTTCGGCCGTTCAGCCTTGGCCTGCGGCTGTTCGTCGCGATGATCGCCGGCCATATCCTGATGGAAGTGTTCGGGAGCTTCATCGTCAGCGCCGGGCAGACTTTCGCTGCAGCGCCGCTCAGCGGCGGCGGACTGATGGGGCTGCTGGTCAGCGTCATCAGCTTCTTCTTCATCATGGGAGTGTCGGCGCTCGAGCTGCTGGTCGCCGCAATCCAGGCCTATGTGTTCGCGCTGTTGACCACTTTGTATCTCAACGACGCGGAAAACCTTCACTAGTTCACCAGTTTTTACAGGGAGTACTCAAATGGACTTCGAATCGGCACAGGTTATCGGCGCGGGCCTCGCGGCAATCGGCGTCGGCGCCGCGGCAATCGGCGTCGGCAATGTCTTCGGCTCGTTCCTCGAGAGCGCGCTTCGCAACCCCGCGGCGGCCGACGGCCAGCAGGGCCGGCTGTTCATCGGTTTTGCCGCCGCCGAGCTTCTCGGCCTCATCGCTTTCGCCGTTGCGATGATCATCCTCTACGCTCGCTAAGAGCAAAGCAGGGCTGACCTCCAGCCGGAGCCGAAATGCCTCAAATCGTTCAACTTCCGGATATCTTCTGGTCGCAGCTGTTCTGGCTGCTGGTCGTGTTCGGGACCATCTTCTTCGTCGTCGGGCGGGGAATGGTGCCAAAGGTGCTGGCCACCGTCGAGGACCGGGACCGCAAGATCACGCAGGATCTCGAGCGCGCCCAGCGGGCCCGCGACGAGGCCGAGGCGACCGAGGCCGAGTATCGGGAGCGGATCGATGCCAGCCGGGCCGAGGCGATGAAGCTCTCCTCGCAGGCCAAGCAGGCCGGCGCCCGGGAGGCGGAAGAGCGCTCCCGCGAGGTGGACGCCCAGATTGCCGGCAAGCTCGACAAGGCCGAGGCGAAAATCCGCAAGTCGGTCGACAAGGCGATGGCTAAGATGGACGCTATCGCCGCCGAGGCGGCCCGCGATCTGGTGGTCAAGCTGACCGGCAAGGAGGTTCGCGAAGACGAGGCGCGCCGCGCAGTGGAGGCCCTGACCAATGGCTGATCCCAACCTGGCGCCCAATTTGGTGACCGAGGGCCCCCAGACGGCGGGCGAGCACGTGATCCCGGCGCTGTTCGGCATTACTCCGCCGATGTGGATCGGGCTGGCGATGCTCGTCATCTTCGCTTTGCTCGTCTGGAAGAAAGTGCCGGCGGCGATCGCAAAGGCGCTCGACAAGAAAATCGACGCGATCCGCGAACAGCTCGCCGAGGCGCAAGCGCTTCGAAGCGAGGCCGAGGCGCTGAAGGCGGAATATGCGGCCAAGGCGGCACAAGCCCAAAGCGAGGCCGCGGCGATGGTCGAGCGCGCCCGTCACGAAGCCGATGCGCTGATCGAAAAGGCGCGTTCGGACGCCGACGCGCTCATCGAGCGTCGAAGCCGGATGGCGGAAGAAAGGATTGCGGCCGAGGAGCGCGCCGCGATTCAGCAGCTTCGCGCCGCCGCAGCCGACATGGCGACCCTGGCCGCCGCCCGACTGATCGCCGAGCGGATGGATTCCAAGACCGATAAAGCGCTGATCGACAGCGCCATCGAGGATCTGCCGGCCGATCTCGACGGCCGCTAAAGTCTAGCCCTGCTTGTGCTTGTCGCCGGGCGCGCTGACTCCGTCGAGCGCCTGGTGGGCGGTTTCGCCCTTTGCCTCGCGGCTGAGGTCGCCAAGGCTGACGATCCCGCACAATTTGTCCTTTGCGTCGATGACGGCAAGCCGGCGGACCTGGGCCTGGCTCATTTTGGTCGCGGCTTCCTCGACATCATCATCCTCGTGGGCGCAGATGAGCTCGTCGGTCATCAGCTCGCGGACCGGCGTGTCGGGGCCGTGGCCCTTGGCTATGCCGCGAACCGCAATGTCGCGGTCGGTGATCATTCCGACCAATCTTTCGCCTTCGCTGACCGGCATCGATCCGGCGTCTTCCCTGAGCATGAAGCTTGCGGCTTCCCTGGCGGTCGTATCCGGGCGCACCGTCTTTACGTCGCGGGTCATGACCTGACTGACTTTCATTCCGTTTCTCCTGGTTACCTGGTTTGGCTTTTCAGCTTGCGTCGAGGAGTAAACGAACAAGGAGGGCGTGGTGTTTCGCCCTAGGGGAGGTTCTCGGTCAGAAGGTCATAGGTTGCGACGAGCTCATCCACCTGGTTGAACACGTCCACCGCCCAGCGGACCTGGCCGGTTTCCTCGGTCTTGATCGACTTGGCCTTGACCGACAGCTCGACGCGCATCGAATCGCCCGGGTAGAGCGGCGTCAGGAAGCGCAGGTTCTCAAGGCCGGTATTGGCCAGGACCGGCCCCGGGTCGGGATCGACGAACAGTCCGGCAGCAAAGCTCAGGATCAGATAGCCGTGGGCCACGCGCCCCTCGAAGATCGGCGAGGCCCTGGCGGCTGCCTCGTCCATATGGGCGTAGAACTTGTCGCCGGTGAACTCGGCGAAATGCTCGATATCCTCGATGCTGACCGTCCGGCTGTCGGTCAGCCAGGTGTCGCCGATTTCGAGCTCGCTCATCTTCAGCCGGAACGGGTGGCTGTCGATCACATGCTTGGGACCGCCGGCGATGTAATGGTCGGTGATGGCCGCGATCATGGCCGGGGAGGACTGGAGCGCAGTGCGCTGCATGTAATGCTTGACGCCGCGGATCCCGCCCATCTCCTCGCTTCCGCCGGCCCGGCCGGGCCCGCCGTGGACCAGCACCGGCAGCGGCGAGCCGTGGCCGGTCGATTCCTTCGCGTTGGTCCGGTCGACGACCAGCATTCGGCCGTGGAACGAGGCAGTCCCGCGAACGAAGTCGCGAGCCGCCTGCGGCAAATGCGTGAAGAGCGACAGGACGAGGCTTCCCTTGCCTCCGTTGGCGAGCGCGATCGCGTCCTCGATGTCGCGGTAGGGCATGATCGTCGAGACCGGCCCGAACGGCTCGACGTCGTGGACCGCCGCGCATTTCCACGGATCGTCGGTCCGAAGGAGGATCGGCTCGAGGAACGAGCCGCCCTTGACCGGAGATGCAGCGTCCGGATTGCCGGCGACGATTCTTGCGCCCGCCGCCTCCAGCTCGGCGATCTTCTCGCGCACGTCCTTGCATTGCGACAGGCTGACGAGCGCGCCCATTCGAGTCTCCTCGTCGCGCGGGTCGCCGACCCTGGTTGTTCCAAGCCGCTCGCCGAGCGCCTTTTCGACCGCGTCGATATGGTCGGCGGGCACGATCGCCCGGCGGATCGCGGTGCATTTCTGCCCCGCCTTGACCGTCATCTCCATCGCGACCTCGCGGACGAACAGGTCGAATTCCGGCGTTCCGGGAGCGGCATCCGGCCCCAGGATGGACGCGTTGAGACTGTCCTGCTCGGCGATGAACTTGACGCTTTCGCGGATCACGACCGGGTGGGTGCGCAGCTTGAGCGCGGTCGAGGCCGAGCCGGTGAAGCTGACCACGTCCTGGCCGCCAAGATGCTCGAACAAATCGCCGACTGAGCCGACGATCAGCTGGACGGCACCGGCGGGGAGCAGCCCGCTGTCGATCATCACCCGGAATGCGGCTTCGGTCAGATAGGAGGTCGCCGAGGCAGGCTTGACGATCGCCGGAACGCCGGCGAGCAGGGTCGGGGCCAGCTTCTCGAGCATTCCCCAGACCGGGAAGTTGAACGCGTTGATGTGGACCGCGACGCCCTGGAGCGACGAATAGATGTGCTGGCCGACGAAACTGCCGCCCTTGGAGAGCTGCTCGAGCGGTCCGTCGAGGAGGACATGGGCGTCGGGCAACTCGCGGCGCCCCTTCGAGGAAAAGGAAAACAGGGTGCCCGCTCCGCCCTCGATGTCGATCCAGCCGTCCTTGCGGGTGGCGCCGGTCTGGAAGGAAAGCTGGTAGAGCTCCTCCTTGCGCTCCATGATTGCAAGCGCCAGGCCTTTGATCATCCACGCCCGCTCGTGGAAGGTCATCTTGCGGAGCGCCGGTCCGCCGACGTCGCGCGCATGGGCAAGCATCCCGCCAAAATCGAGGCCTCCCGAGCCCACAATGGCTATTGGGGCGCCGTCGATCGCGCTTGGAAGCTCGGAAAGGCCGCTGGTCCCGGCAATCCAGCGGTCGCGTTCGTAGTTGAGGAGCTGAGTGGTTTTCATGGCGTCACCTTCGCTTGCCGTCATTGCGGGACCGGCGGCTCGAGGCAAGGCGGGGGGAACAAAATTGGACGTTCAGGGTCCCACAGTCTATCGACCCATGATCGTTTCATCGACGACCATAACTGCCCGCCCGGGGCCGCGGAGCCGCGTATGTGCGGGATAGCCGGCGAGGTCCGTTTCGACGGCGGCCTCGCCGATGCTTCCGCGGTTGCGGTGATGATGCGCAGCCAGCAGCGGCGCGGCCCCGATTCCTGCGGCCAGCTGATGCGCGGCAGGGTGGGCCTTGGCCACCAGCGGCTGAAGATCATCGACCTGTCGCTTCATTCGGCCCAGCCGATGGCCGATCCCGAGCTTGGGCTCGACCTCGTCTTCAACGGCTGCATCTACAATTACCGCGAGCTTCGAGCCGAGCTTGAAGCCAAGGGCTATCGCTTCTTCTCGAGCGGCGACACCGAAGTCGTCCTCAAGGCCTATCACGCCTGGGGGACGAGCTGCGTCGAGCGCTTCAAGGGCATGTTCGCCTTCGCGATCCACGAGCGGACAAGCGGGCGCGTCGTGCTCGGCCGCGACCGCTTCGGGATCAAGCCGCTTTATTACAGCCAGGTCGGCAAAAGGCTTCGCTTCTCCTCGACCCTTCCCGGAATCGTCGCTGCCGGCGACGTCGACACGTCGATCGACCGCACCGCGCTCCACTTCTACATGAGCTGGCACGCGGTCGTGCCGCCGCCGATGACCATCCTTGCCGGAATCCGCAAGCTGCCGCCGGCGACCCTCAGGGTCTATGAGGCGGACGGGAGCTTTACCGACACGGGTTACTGGAACCCTCCGTTCGGCCTGCAGGACGGCGATTCGAACCGCGGCGAGCCCGAATGGCGAGAGCTTCTTCACGAAGCGCTTCGGGTCGCGGTCAAGCGGCGGATGGTCGCCGACGTGCCGGTCGGAGTCCTGCTCTCCGGCGGGGTCGATTCGAGCCTCATCGTCGGGCTACTCGCCGAGCTCGGCCAGTCGGGACTTTCGACCTTCTCGATCGGCTTTGAGGAAGCGCATGGGGAGAAGGGCGACGAGTTCCTCTACTCCGACCTCATCGCCAGCCACTATGCGACCGACCACCACCAGATTTTCATTCCGTCGGAGGAGCTTCTGGGACAGCTGCCAGGCGCGATCGACGCGATGGCCGAGCCGATGGTCAGCTACGACAATATCGGCTTTTACCTGCTGTCCCGCGAGGTCGCCAAGCACATCAAGGTCGTCCAATCCGGCCAGGGCGCGGACGAGATCTTCGCGGGCTATCACTGGTATCCGCCGATGCGCTCGGCCAACGATGCTTTGTCCGCCTACGCCCGCGCCTTCTTCGACCGCGACGCAGCGACCCTCAATCGGCAGCTCGGCCCCGAGTGGCGCAACGGCGGCGAGGCTCCGCTGGAGTGCGTGGCCCAGCATTTCGGAAAAGCCGGCGCCGAGGATCCGGTGGACAAGGCGCTTCGGCTCGACTCGACGGTCATGCTGGTCGACGACCCGGTCAAACGGGTCGACAACATGACCATGGCCTGGGGGCTCGAGGCACGAGTGCCGTTCCTCGACCACGACCTCACCGAGCTCGCGGCGCGAATCCCGCCCGATCTCAAGCTCGCCCAGGGCGGCAAGGGCATCCTCAAGGACGTCGCCCGCGACGTGATACCGAGCGAGGTCATCGACCGGCCCAAGGGCTATTTCCCGGTGCCGGCGCTCAAATACATCCAGGGACCCTATCTGGAGCTGGTCCAGGACGCGCTTCGAAGCCAGCCGGCGCGCGAGCGCAATTTGTTCGCGGACGAGTATCTCGAAGCGCTGTTCGCCGATCCCAAGGCGCATATCACGCCGCTCAAGGGATCGGAGCTCTGGCAGGTGGGGCTTCTCGAGCTGTGGCTCCAAAAGCATGGGGTCGGCTGATGGGCGGGCCACGCGGACGCGGCCGGAGCGCCAAGCCGCACTTTTCCTATCTTCTAAACCCGACCGCTTCCCAGCCGCGGCCCAACGCTCTGGCTGACCTTGGATGGGGAAGGGTTCTGTTCGCTCAGACGTTCAAGGACCCGCTCGAACTGGTCTTAGAAATCCGCGCCGAGGGCGATGAGCAGCGCGACATCGCGATGTACGTCATCGACCCGCATGTGGTTCTCGCGGCCGCCCCGGCCGAGCTGTTTCTCGACCCTTCCCACACCTACCGGCTGAACCTCACCTCCTACCGGCCGGCGCGCACCAAGCCGACGGGCTTCACCATCCGCCGGATGATACCGGAGGCGGACGCGGATTCGGTGAACCGCCTCTACGCCCTTTCCAAGATGGTCCATGTCCCGCGCGAGTTCTTCGCCCGGCAGATGCGCGATGAATCGCGGCTGCTGACCTATTTCGTTGCCGCCGACAAGGACAGCGGGGAGGTAATCGGAACGGTGATGGGGATCGACCATCGCCTCGCGTTCGACGATCCGGAAAGCGGGTCGTCGCTATGGACACTCGCGGTCGACCCGCAGACCCCGCACGCCGGGGTCGGCCAGGCGCTGATCCGCTGGCTTGCCGAGCATTACCAGACCCGCGGCTGCGCCTACATGGATCTGTCGGTCATGCACGATAACGAGCCGGCCATCGCGCTTTACGAGAAGCTCGGCTTTCACCGGCTGCCGGTGTTCGCGGTCAAGCGCCGCAACACCATCAACGAGCGGCTGTTCGTCGGCTCCGATCCCGCCGCCTCGATGAACCCCTATGCGCGGATCATCATCGATGAAGCGCGCCGCCGGGGAATCGACGTCGAGGTGCTCGATGCGGCCGGCGGAGTCTTCGAGCTTCGCTTTGGCGGCCGGCGAATCCGCTGCCGCGAGTCGCTGTCCGACCTGACCACCGCGGTGTCGCTGTCGATCTGCGACGACAAGGCGATGACCCGCCGGATCGTCGAGGCGGCCGGGGTGAAGGTCCCCGACGAGGTCGAGGCGGACGACGAGGATGCAGTGCAGGCGATGCTCAACAAGCATGGCTCATTGGTGGTGAAGCCCGCCCGCGGAGAGCAGGGACGGGGCGTGGCGGTCGATCTTCGGACCATCGACGAGGTCGGCTCGGCAATCGCCAGCGCATCGGACAAGTCGGTGCGGGTCCTGGTCGAGAGCTACCATGCCGGCGAGGACCTGCGGATCATCGTTATCGGGTTCAAGATGGTCGCCGCCGCGATCCGCAAGCCGGCGACGGTGGTGGCGGACGGCCGGCACACGGTTCGCGAGCTGATCGAGCACCAGTCGCGGCGCCGATCGGCCGCGACCGGCGGCGAATCGGCGATCCCGCTCGACCCGGAAACCGAGCGCTGCGTTCGAAGCGCCGGCTACGGGCTCGACGACATTCCCGAAGAAGGAGCGACCTTTGCCGTTCGAAAGGCGGCCAATTTGCACACCGGCGGCACGATCCACGACGTCACCGCCGAGGTGAATCCCGAACTGGTCGAAGCCGCCGTGAAGGTCGCCCAAGCGATCGACATCCCGGTCGTCGGAGTGGACCTTATCGTCCCGGACGTCGAAGGCACCGACTATGTGTTCATCGAGGCGAACGAGCGCCCGGGTCTTGCAAACCACGAGCCGCAGCCTACGGCCGAACGCTTCATCGACCTGCTGTTCCCACTCAGCAGGCCGGAAAAACGTGGTCGCAGACGGAGAAAAGATGCTGCCCGAGATTGACGTCGATTACCTTCGCTCGGTGCTTGGGCGGCTGCTCGAGATCCCGAGCCCCACCGGCTATACCGACGAGATCGTCCGCTTCGTGTGCAAGGAGCTGGAGTGGCTCGGGATTCCTTATTCCGCCACCCGCCGCGGCGCCATACTGGCGCTGTACGGCGGCGGCGTCAGGGAAGGGGCCCGGGCGGTCGTGTCGCACCTCGACACGCTCGGCGCCACGGTCAAGCGGATCAAAAAGAACGGCCGGCTGGAGCTGGTCCCGATCGGAACCTGGTCGGCGCGCTCGGCGGAAACCACCCGCTGCACGATCTACACCGACAGCGGCTCGCTTCGTGGCACCATTCTTCCGCTCAAGGCTTCGGGACACACATTCGGCGAAGAGGTCGACACCCAGCCGGTCGGATGGCGCCATGTGGAGGTCCGGATCGACGGCGACGCCCATGACCGGGCGAGCGCCGAGGAGCTGGGGGTCAACATCGGCGACACATTGGCGATCGACCCCGGCACCGAGATGCTGGACAACGGCTTCATCGTCTCGAGGCATCTCGACGACAAGGCCGGATGCGCGGCGATGCTCGCGGCGATGAGGCTGATCGCGCAATCCTCCCTCGAGACTCCGGTCGACGTCCACTTCATTTTCACCATCTCCGAGGAGGTCGGGTCCGGCGCCTCGTCGGTGCTGCTCGACAATGTCGTCTCGATGGTCTCGATCGACAACGGCGCCACCGCGCCCGGCCAGAACAGCCGCGAGACGGGGGTGACGATCGGCATGGCCGACCAGGTCGGGCCGTTCGACTATCATTTGACCCGCAAGCTGATCCGCTTGTGCGAATCTGAAGATATTCCCTATCAGCGCGACGTCTTCCGCCATTACCGGTCCGACAGCGCATCGGCGCTCGAGGGCGGCGCCGACGTCCGGACCGCGCTGATCACCTTCGGGATCGACGCGAGCCATAGCTACGAGCGGATCCACATCGACGCGCTGGTTTCGATTGCCCGGCTGGTCTGCGCCTATGCAACCAGCCCGGTCCAGATTGCCCGCGACACCGAGGAGCTCTCGGACCTCAAGGGCTTCACCAGGCAGCCGACCGGGCCGTCACCCGAATCGAGCGAGCCGCCCACCGGCTAGCGCCGCTGACGTCGCGCTAGCGGCCGGTGAACCTGGGTTCGCGTTTCTCGAGGAAGGCGGCGACTCCTTCGCGATAATCCTCGCTATACCCAAGCCGCCGCATTTCGTCGCGCTGCAAACGAAGCTCCTGGTCGAGCGTTCGTGACCAGGTCGAGCGGATGATCGCCTTGATCGCTGCAAGGCCGAGCGGCGGCAGCGAGGCGAGCTTGCCTGCCAGCAAGTCCACCTCCCGGTCCAGCGCATCGTCGTCGACGCATTTCCAGATCAAACCCCATTCCTCGGCTTTTTCGGAAGGCAGCGGCTCGCCGGTGAGCGCCAGGCCAAGGGCTCGCGCCTGGCCCGCGAGGCGCGGGAGGATCCAGCTTCCGCCACTGTCGGGAATCAGCCCGATCGCCGAAAAGCTCTGGATGAAATTCGCCGAGCGGGCGGCGACCACCAGGTCGCAGGCGAGCGCGATATTGGCCCCGGCCCCGGCGGCGACCCCGTTCACCCGCGCGATGACCGGCTGCTTCATCGAGGCGAGGCGCTGGACGAGCGGGTTCCAGCAGGTCTCGACCGTCAGTCCCAGGTCGACCGGGCCGTCGCCGGAGCCGACTGCCCGGTCGTTGAGGTCCTGGCCGGCGCAAAAGCCGCGGCCGGCGCCGGTGAGGATCACCACCCGCGATTGTCCCGCCTTGTCCAGAGCGTCGCGAAGCTCCTCGTGCATCTGCGCGGTGAAGCTGTTCAGCCGGTCCGGCCGGTTGAGCGTGATTCGAGCGACGGCGTCGTCGAGCTTGAACTCGATGGTCTCGTATTCCATGCCGTTGAAACTAGCGAAGGAGGGGCCGTGGAGGCAAACGAACTCGCAAGCCGCGTCGCCCATGCGATGCTTGGCGCAGAAGGGACCGGCCCCGCCTGGGGAATCCGGATCGAGGAGGCGCGGGCGGGCTATTGCCGGCTGTCGATGGAGCTTCGCCCCGACATGCTGAACGGGCATCAAATCGCCCATGGCGGAATATTGTTCGCGCTTGCCGACACCGCTTTTGCCTATGTCTGCAACGGCCGCAACGAGCGGTCGGTGGCGGCGCAGGCGGGAATCATCTTCCTCGGCCCGGCCGAGGCCGGGGAGACTCTGATCGCCGAGGCCCAGGAAGTCGTTGCGTCCGGCCGGAGCGGAGTGACCCGGGTTTCCGTCAGG
>DATKAY010000005.1:0-9791 GCA_035514495.1 Sphingomicrobium sp.
CGAAAGCTCGGCCGGCGCAAGCGCCCCGTCCACGTCGATCAGCGTCATTGCCGGGGTCGGGAATATTCCAAGGCTCCCCCCGGGGAAATCGACCCGCCCGCTCCGCGCTTCCTCGACGACATCGTTCCAGCCGTTTTCGGCCAGCTCGTCGAGCGCTGCCGGCAGGGTCAGCAGCCGCACCGGGTTGCCGGTCGAGCCGAGCCGCTCGGCAAGCGAGCGCGGCCGCCGCCGCTGGTTTCGAGTCGCCTTGGCCAAAGGTCGCTTCCACGGCTCCGGCCCGGGGATCGCCGGCCGGGTCACCTCGATGTTGAGAAGCGCTCCTTGCGGGACGTCGCCGGGCAGGCGCGGCAACCAATAGTAGGACCCGTCCTCGCTTCGGGCGATCCCGTTGCGACCATTGGTTCCCAAATCGACCAGCCGCGCCTCCAGGATGGTCCCGGCCGGGATCGTCCCGTCGAGCTCGATCCGAGCCTCAAGAATCCGGCCGTCCTCGACCAGCGCCGCCCTGGTCTCGCCGATTCCGGGCTCGACCAGCCACTCAGGCAATCGGATAGCCCGCGGATTTCAGCAGGTTTCGGGTCTGCGCCAGCGGCAGGCCGACGACGTTCGAATAGCTCCCGGCGATATGGCGCACATAGACCTCGCCATAGCCCTGGAGCGCATAGCCGCCCGCCTTGCCGCGCCATTCGCCATGAGCGGCGTAAAAGTCGATTTCCTCGTCGCTCAGCGCCTTCATCGCGATCATCGTCTCGACCAGCCGGGTGCGGAGCGCCTGACCTGGGGCGGCAAGCGCAACGCCGGTCATCACCCGGTGGCGGCGGCCCGACAGCAGCTTCATGGCATCGCGAAGCACCGCCTCGTCCTCGACCTTGGGAAGGATCCGCCGGCCGACCGCGACCACCGTATCGGCGGCGAGCACCAGCGAGTCCGGCTCCAGCGCGGCGACCGCCTCGGCTTTCTCGCCTGCCAGCCGAAGCGCATGGTCGCGCGGCAGCTCGCCTGTGGGTACGCTTTCGTCGACATCGGCCGGGACGATCTTATCCGGCGTCACCCCGATCCGGGCCAGAAGGTCGAGCCTGCGCGGGCTTGCGGAAGCGAGGACCAGCCGCACCGGCGGCGCCGTCACTTGAATCGGTAGGTAATCCGACCCTTGGTCAGGTCGTAGGGAGTGAGCTCGACCAGCACTTCATCGCCGGTCAAAACCCTGATCCGGTTCTTGCGCATCTTGCCGGCGGTGTGGCCGAGGATCTCATGGCCGTTCTCGAGTTCGACACGGAACATCGCATTGGGCAGCAGCTCGACGATCTTGCCGCGCATCTCGAGAAGTTCTTCCTTGGCCAAATCCTTGCCTCGCTGCTCAACTTGAAAAAAGTCGCGGTGCCTTAGCCCCGAAGGTTGCAAATTGGAAGGCGAAGCTAAGGCTCGAGGGTCAGGACCGTGGAGCCGGTCGTCTCGCGCGCCTCGAGCGCCCGGTGGGCCTCGGCGGCCTCGCTGAGCGCGAAGCGCTGCCCGACCTGAACCTTCACCTTGCCCGAGCCGACAATTTCGAACAGCTCGGCGGCGGCTTCCTCCAGCTCGTCCCGGCCGCCGATAAAGTGGAATAATGTCGGCCGGGTGAGGAACAAGGACCCCTTCTGGGCCAGAAGCGCCGGAGCGATGGGCTCGACCGGTCCCGACGCATTGCCGAAGCTGACCATCAGGCCGCGGGGGGCAAGGCAATCGAGCGATTGCGCGAAGGTGGCCTTGCCGACCGAATCATAGACCACCGGGAGCTTCTCGCCGTCGGTGATCCTGGCCACCTCGGCCGCGAAGTCCTCGCGCGTATAGACGATCGGATGGTGGCAGCCATGCGCCCGCGCAAGCTCGCCTTTCTCGTCGCTCGAGACGGTTCCGATCACCCTGGCGCCGAGCGCGTTCGCCCATTGGCACAGGAACAGCCCGACCCCGCCGGCCGCTGCGTGGACGAGGATGCTGTCGCCGCTTTTCACCTCGAACACCGACCGCAAAAGCATTCGAGCGGTCAGTCCCTGGAGCATCATCGCGGCGGCTTGCTCGGACCCGATTTCGTCCGGCAGTTTGACCAGCCGGTCGGCGTTGATCAGCCGCTCCTGCGAATAGCTTCCCAGCGGGCCGGCATAGGCGACCCGGTTGCCCGGCCGGACGATCTTGACGCCCTCGCCGACGCGCTCGACGGTCCCTGCGCCTTCCACGCCGGGCGTGAACGGCATCGGCTGCCGATAATGCCCGGTGCGGTGATAGACGTCGATATAGTTGAGGCCGACGGCCGAGTGGCGGACCAGCGCCTCGCCGGGACCGGGCTCGCCGATCTCGACTTCTTCCCAGGACAGCACTTTGGGCCCGCCCGTCTCATGGACTCTTATGGCGTAGGTCATCGCCGGGCGCTTAACCCCATGCAGCGGTCAAAGAAAAGGCGATTACGTAGTTTACAAACCCTCGTGCTTTAGCACCCGCTCAAGGTGCTGGAGGTGAAGCGCCTGCGTATCCAGCAAGTTGGCGAGCATTGTTTCCGCCACCTCGGTGTCCGCCCCAGCGCCCTCTAATTCGACGATCAAGGCGCGCTGGTCGGCTATGTGCCTCTTGCCATCAGCCACATGACGCTGGACCATCTCTAGTTCGGTCTCACCCGGCCGCATCGGGCTTCTCGACCGGCTTATGCTTCACCAGCTTCCGCAGCCGGTCCTTAAACCTTTGCTCGTCATCGTCGCACTCTAGCTCGCGGGCGGCGTCTTTGAACTTGTCGGATTGACTCTTTCCAGCGGCGGCGGCTGACATGGCGTTATGCACCTCGTTTATATCGATGACTCAAAAGACGATAAGACTTGCTGCTTTTCGGCAATCATTATTCCGGCCGAAAAATGGTCGGAAGCATTGGAGCAACTGATCCAGTTCCGCCGAAACATGAAATTCATCTATGGTGTATACACGACCATCGAGTTTCACGCCACGGATTGGCTTGGCGGTCGTGGGAATGTCGCGCCAAAAACAGTTCTGCGCAGCGAGCGCGCGAAAATTTTCCGGATGGCGCTTCGGCATTTCGCAAAACTGCCGGGCGGAGCTCCCCCCGTTTTCAAGGCCGGCCGGGCTTAAACGCTGCCGCCGGCAAGCGCCGCGAGCAGAAGCAAGGCGACGATGTTGGTGATCTTGATCATCGGGTTGACGGCCGGGCCGGCAGTGTCCTTGTAGGGATCGCCGACCGTGTCTCCGGTCACCGCGGCCTTATGGGCCTCCGAGCCCTTGCCGCCGTAATTGCCGTCCTCGATATACTTCTTGGCATTGTCCCAAGCGCCGCCGCCCGAGGTCATCGAGATCGCCACGAAAAGCCCCGACACGATCACTCCGATCAGCAGCGCTCCGAGCGCCGCATAGCCCTGCTCGGGACCGGCGACGAAGCGGACCAGGAAGAAGATCACCAGCGGCGCGAACACCGGCAGCAGCGACGGGATGATCATCTCCTTGATCGCCGCCTTGGTGACGAGATCGACGGTTCGCGCGTAATCGGGACGGACCGAGCCCTCCATGATCCCCGGATTGTCACGGAACTGGGCTCGAACCTCCTCGACGACCGCTCCGCCAGCGCGTCCGACCGCCATCATTCCAAGCGCTCCGAACAGATAGGGAAGCAGCGCTCCGATCAGCAGCCCGACGATCACATAAGGGTTGGCGAGGCTGAAATCGATGTCCGCATAGGCGACGCCAAGGTCCCCGGCGAAGCGCTGGAGGTCAGTGGTGTAGGCGGCGAACAGCACCAATGCGCCGAGCCCCGCCGAAGCGATCGCATAGCCCTTGGTGACCGCCTTGGTGGTGTTGCCGACCGCGTCGAGCGCGTCGGTGCGCTCGCGAACGTCGGGGTCGAGCCCCGACATCTCGGCGATCCCGCCGGCATTGTCGGTGACCGGTCCATAGGCGTCCAGGGCAACGACCATCCCGGCCAGCGCCAGGAGCGAGGTTGCCGCAAAGCCGATCCCGATCAGCCCGGCGAGGCTGTAGGACACAATGATGCCGACGCAGATGACGATCGCGGGAAGGGCGGTCGCCTCCATGCTGACGGCAAGCCCCTGGATGATGTTGGTGGCATGGCCGGTCTGCGAAGCCCGGGCGACGCTCTGCACCGGGCGGTGGTTGGTGCCGGTGTAATATTCGGTGATCCACACGATCAGCCCGGTCACGACCAGTCCGACGATCATCGAGAAGAACAGGTCCCAGCCGGTAAAGCCGGCGCCGATGGAGCCGTCGGCGAGGGTAGCGGCGCCGACCGTCGCATTCATGTCGCCCAGCGCATAGGCGGTGACCGCGTAAAGCGCCGGGACCGACAGCAAGGCAGTCACGAAGAAGCCCTTGTAGAGCGCCCCCATGATCGACTGGTTGCGGCTCAGCCGGACGAAATAGGTACCGATGATCGAGGTGATGATGCAGGCTCCGCCGATCAGCAGCGGAAGGCTCATCAGCGACAGCAGGTCAACGCCGGCGCCGGTGACCAGAAGGGCGATCAGGACCATCGTCGCTCCGACGGTGACGATGTAGGTTTCGAACAAATCGGCCGCCATTCCCGCGCAATCGCCGACATTGTCGCCGACATTGTCGGCGATCACCGCCGGGTTGCGGGGATCGTCCTCGGGGATCCCAGCTTCGATCTTGCCGACCAGATCGGCGCCGACGTCGGCGGCCTTGGTGAAGATGCCGCCGCCGAGACGAGCGAAGATCGAGATCAGCGAGGCTCCGAAGGCGAGCGCGATGAGCGAATCGATAACTTCGCGGTCGCCCGGCGCATGCCCCTGGACCCCGACGATCACGTAGAAGAAGCCGGCGATCGCGAGCAGCGCCAGGCCGGCGACCAGCATCCCGGTGACCGCACCGGCGCGAAAAGCGACGGTGAGGCCGTTCTGGAGGCTGGTCCGGGCCGCCTCGGCGGTCCGGACGTTGGCCCTCACCGAGATGTTCATGCCGATATAGCCCGCGGCGCCCGACAGGACCGCACCGAGCGCGAAGCCGACCGCCTCGAGCGGGCCAAGGACGAAGAAAACGATGGCGACGACGACCAGTCCGACGATCCCGATGGTCGTGTACTGGCGGCCGAGATAGGCCTGAGCGCCTTCCTGAATGGCTCCGGAGACTTCGAGCATGCGCTGGTTGCCCGCCGGTGCGGCAAGCACCTGCATGCTGGTGAAGACGCCGTAGATGAGGGCGATCACGCCACAGGCGATCGCGAACAAAGTGAGGTCCATGTTTTTCCCCGTTTGGCGAGCAAAAGTAACGGCCGGCTTGCGGATGCCGCCGGCGGATGCGCGCCCTTTATGGCCGGGAAAGGCGGCTGGCAACCGTAGCGATAAAGGTTCAGTAGAGGATGAGCGCGGCCGCAGCCCCGCAGGCAAGCCCGCTAAAGCCGACGATCCACTGGCGCAACCGAAGCGCGATGCTCATAACCCAGGGTCTCCGGCAGGGGCACGTCGCCGTCGCGGTCGCTCAGCGCGAGGCCGCGTTCCGGGACGAGCCGCCCGATGCAGCAAAGCTTCGGCGATCGAGGTAAACAAAGGCTTACCGGGTCGAGGTCCTCAGGCAGCGCGGCGAGAAGAGCGTAATCGTCGCCGCCGGTCGCCGCGAACAGCCGCGCTTGGCGGCCCTGCCCGCGCTCGGCGACGAAAGCGGCGGACAAAGGCAGGCAATCGAGGTCGATCTTAGCCCCGCACCCGCTCGCCTCGCACAGCTTTCGACAGTCGATGAGCAGCCCGTCGGACAAGTCCATCATGGCGCTCGCCTTGGTCGCCAGCGCCTGTCCGATCTCGAGCAACGGGATCGGCCGTCGATAGATGTCGACCAGCGGGCCTTTGCCCGGTGGGCTGGCGGCCAGCAACGCAAGGCCGGCGGCCGAATCGCCGATCGTCCCGGCCAGCCACAGCCGGTCGCCGGGCCGGCCTCCGGCGCGGCTCGGAGTCCGCTTGCCTGCCCGGCCGATCGCGGTAAGCCCGTAGATTCGCGGCGCTCCTTTGGGCAAGGCGATGGTGTCGCCGCCGATGAGGTCGAGACCGTAGCTCTCGCAGGCCGCCTCGATCCCGTCGAGCAGGCCGCGGTCCCATTCGGGGTCGGAAAGGCTCATCGCCAGCAGCGCGGCCGCCGGCTTTGCGCCCTTGCCGGCGAGATCGGACAGGTTGACCGCGATCAGCTTCCAGCCGACGCTGGCCGGCGGGTCGGTGCTGAGGAAATGCACGCCCTCGGCGATGCTGTCATGGGTGATGACCAGGCCGTCGAACAGCGCCGCATCGTCGATCAGGCCTCGCGCCGCCGGACTGTCGGCAATGCTCCGGAGCCGCTCGATAACCTCGTTTTCCGTCACTTGGCCACTGATGGGGAAATCCTCGGCGGGGCGCAACCGCCCTAGCCGCGCCGGTCCCTGGCGATCGAATCCAGCAGGCCGTTGACGAAACCCGCCTCGCGCTTGTCGTAGAAAGCATGGGCGACATCGACATATTCGGAAATGACCGACCCGACCGGGACGTCGGGCCTGGCGATCAGCTCATAGGCTCCGGCCCTGAGGATCGCCCGCATCGGGCGGTCGAGCCGCTCGAGGCTCCAGCCGCTGGCGAGCTTGGCCGAGATCGCCTCGTCGATGTCGCTGCGGCGCTCGTCGACCCCGGTGACGATATCGTCGAAGAAGTCGCGCTCCGCCTCGTGATATTGGGCGTCCTCGATGAGCGCCCCGAGCCGGTGGTCGTGGAATTCCTTGAGCAGCCGGGGAAGAGGAGTGCCCTCCATCTCCTGCTGATAGAGCGCCTGCACCGCGGCGAGGCGGGCGGCGGAGCGCGAACGGGAACGGGCGGGGGCGGTCATCGGGCCGGGGCTGTAGCGGCGGGGGTAGCGGCAAGGAAGGGGCCAAGCGCCGCTGCCACCTCGTGTGGCGCCTCCCACGGGGCGAAATGGCCTGCGCCGGGCAGTCGAAGGATTTGCAGATCGTCCACCAGATCGTCGAGCCCTTGAAGCTGCACCGGCAGGAGCGCCGGGTCGCGCATTCCCCAAACGACCAGGGTCGGGATTTCCACCCGGGTCGAAAAGCGCAAAAGTGAATCGGGAATCGGGACATTGATCCCCGGCAATGGAACGATGAGCGGCGAGGCGCGGTACCAGTTGACCATGGCGGTCAGTGCGCCCGGCTTCGACCAGTCGGCGATATAGCGGCGCTTCTCGTTTTCCGGGATCAGTCCAAGGTCCATATGCGGCGAAAACGTGCGCTCGAAGAACCAGTCGAAGCCTCGCTTCTCGATGAAGGCCTCGATCCCTGGAGCCCGCAGCGCGTTCACATATTGCGACGCGGCGCGCTGCTCGGAATCCTCGATCAGGCTCTTCTGGAAGATGGCCGGATGCGGCGAGTTGATGATTGCAAGCCGGGTCAGCCTTTCGTCGCCGGCCAGCGCCGCGGCCCAGGCGACGGCTCCGCCCCAATCATGCCCGACGAGCGCGAATTCTCCGAGTTCGAGCGCCTCGGCGAGCGCGAAGACATCCGCCACCAGCCGGTTCGTCCGGTAGGCATCGACCTCCTGCGGCCGGTCCGATTGTCCGTAGCCGCGCTGGTCGGGCATGATCAGCCGGAAGCGATCCGCAAGGCGCGGCGCGATTGCTCGCCAGCTCCGGTGCGATTCGGGAAAGCCGTGGAGAAGCACCACCGGCGGCGCGTCGGGCGGTCCGGCAAGAGCGACGTTCAGCGTTACCCCGGTCTTGAGCGGGACTCGCCGCGATTGGCTCACGGATAGCTGACCGTCTTTGGTGTGTCCGGAAGCGGGATGAACTCGGCCTTGTCGTCGGGGGGAAGCGCGAACTCGCCGGCTTTCCAGGCGCGCTTGGCCTCGGCGATCCGCTCGCGGCTCGACGACACGAAATTCCACCAGACGTGCCGCTCGCCGTCCATCGGCGCCCCGCCGCACAGCATCAGCCGGGCGCCGTGTTCGGACTTGAGCACCGGCCTGTGTCCGGGCGCCAGAAGCGCCAGGTGCCGCGGCTCGAGCGCAATTTCCCCGGCGCAGGCATCGCCGTCGAGCAAATAGAGCGCCCGCTCGTCCGCCTCGCTGTCGATCTCGAACGACGATCCGGGCGGAAGTACGATCGACGCATAGAGGGTCGGCGAATGGCAGGTCACCGGGGAGGAAGCGCCCCAGCCCTCGCCGATGATCAGCGCAACCTCGACCCCCTCGACGTCGACGACCGGCAGATCGCTCGCCGCGACATGCTCGAATGCCGGCGGCATTTCCTCGCTGGCTCTGGGCATCGCCAGCCAGGTCTGGATTCCCGAAAGCCGCGGCCCTTTGGCCCGCTCGTCGGGCGGCGAGCGCTCGGAATGGGTGATTCCCCGGCCCGCGGTCATCAAATTCACCGCGCCGGGCTCGATCCGCTGGTGCGTGCCCAGGCTGTCGCGATGGTCGATCGCTCCGGCGAACAGGAAGGTGACGGTCGCAAGGTTGATATGCGGGTGGGGCCTGACGTCGATTCCCTGCCCGACATCGAGCTGGGCAGGGCCCATCTGGTCGAAGAAGATGAACGGGCCGACCATGGTTCGCCGTTCGTGCGGGAGAGTCCGATAGACTTTGAAGCCGCCGAGGTCGTGCGTGACCGGCTCAAGCGTCTGGAGGATGAGGTTGTCGTTCATGGCTCCCCCGGCGCCCTCGCCCGGATGGTGAGCGCGTGGACCCGGTTGCCGACCAGCTCGCCGAGCGCACAATGCACCATCCGCTGGCGCTCGATCCGCGATTTTCCGGCAAATTCGGGGCTTTCGATGACCAGCGAGAAATGGCTTTCCCCGGCCGGATTATGGCCGCCATGGCCGCGGTGCGTCTCGCTGTCGTCGATAAGCTCAAGCTTGGTCGGCCTCAGCTTTTCCAGCCGGTGCCGCATTTCCAGTGCAATCGGTCCGGTGGCAGGTGCGTCCATGCGGCCTATATAAAGCGGTTCAACTGTTGAGGAAGCCGGTGGCGTCAAGTCATCCAAGGATGCACGGGAAAGTCGAAGGAGCGGCGAGCCGCTGCGCGGTCCCGGGCTGCGGCGAGCTCGGCGAATTCAAGGCGCCGATCCAGCCGGGCGATTTCGACGGCCCGGGGGTCTACAGGCTTTTGTGCCTGGGCCATGTCCGCGAGCATAATTCGAAGTATAATTACTTCACCGGCATGAGCCCGGAGGAAATCTCCGAGGCGCAGGCTCCGCTCGGCGGCTGGGAGCGGCCGAGCCGCCGCTACCGGCCCGCGGGCGAGGACCCGATGCCGGCCTGGGGGGATTTTTCCGACCCGCTCGACGCGATCGCCGCCCGTTTCCGGCTCGCCGACCGCGGGCCTCCCCAGCGCTTCACCCCGAGCGAGCGCCGCGCCTTAAGCGCGCTCGGCCTCGGCGAGGACGCCGATCTGCATGCCGTCCGCCAGAAATATTCACACCTGGTCCGGCGCTTCCACCCGGACCGCAACGGCGGCGACCGCAGCCAGGAGCAGAAGCTGGGCGAAGTGATCCAAGCCTGGCAGACGCTCAAGAAGGCCGGAGCCTTCGCCTAGGCGCACCTTGCCCTCCAGCCTGTTGACCAGCGGCGTAAAGCCGCCCCAGAGCATGCGCTTGCCGTCGAACGGCATTGTTGAGGCGCGAAGCGCCTTGGCCTAAGGCTCCGAAACGATGAACACCATCTCCAACGTCAATCCCGAGAGCCGCGCCGAAACGGCGATGGCCGCGCCCGACCTGCAAGTGACGGTGCGCGACGCCTTCGGAGTCGATTCGGACATGGAGGTCCCGGCCTTCAGCGAGGCCGACGA
>DATKAY010000006.1:0-10082 GCA_035514495.1 Sphingomicrobium sp.
GGCGGGGGCGGAGGAGGAGGTGCCCATCCGAAGCTCTGACGGACCGTCAGGCCGATCATCCGCGGCTGGCCGACGTTATAGCCGATGCGGGCACGGCCGCCACGCTCGCGGTCGAGCGACAGCAAAGGGTTCTCGTCGAACAGGTTTTTCACATAGGCGACGACTTCCAGGCCGCTGTCCCACTCGATTCCGGCCGACAGGTTGACGAGATTGTAGGACGGCAATCTTAGCGAGCCGAAGTGCTGATTGATGGTTCCGAACGCGTTGGTGTTCGGGTCGAAGAATATGAAGTTGAAGTTCTCGTTGGCTGCCTCCTGGTCGCCGGGCTGAGTGAAGCGATTCCCGACATGTTGGAAGCTGCCGTTCACATACCAGTCGGCATTGGAGTTGAGCCGCTGGCCATAGGACGCCGTCGCCGCAATCTGGAATTTCGGCACTGACGGCAAGCGATTGCCGTCGCGGATGCCGGTCCTCGTCGCAAGCGGCTCCGGAACCGAACTATCGAACTCGGCTTCAAGAAGGCTGGCCGCGACCGACAGATCGAGGCCCGGCGCCGGGTTCGCCGCGAATTCAGCCTCGATGCCGGTCGTGTGCGCCTTTTCGACGTTGAGGACGATACGCGACGAGCAGCTTCCCGCGTCCACGGTCACTTGCAAGTCCTTGATCCGGGTGTGGAAAACAGCCGCGTTGAACGTAATCCCGGCTCGCGAATACTTAACTCCCGCCTCGTAGTTCCAAAGCGTTTCGTCACTGTAATCGTTGGACTGGAAAGGCCCGTAGATCAGCTCATCCTCGGCGCTGCACAGGGTGATGTTGAGCGGATCGTTGATGCCGCCGAGGCGGAAGCCCTTGGCGGCCTGCACGTTGACACTCAGATTGCGGTTCGGTTCCCAGGTTCCGATAATCCGCGGCGAAATACCGTCGGACTTCGTCTCGTCCCCGATCCTTGTGTCGCCGTTGGAGAAGAGGCCGCCGGAGATGAAATCGCGGGTTTCCTTGAAGTCATAAAAGCGCGCGCCGCCGGTCAGCTTGAACTGGCCAAAGTCGTACGTCGCTTCGCCAAACAGCGCTTTTTGACTGATGTCATACGGCAGGTCCGCGTTGTACGGCGAATTGAGAGGGAAGCCGTTGGCCACCACCGCCGAGATGCCCCCCGGAAGGAAGCCGGCAAAAGCCGGCGCGGCATCGATGAACGCATCGTAGCCGGGCGTTGGGAGCCGCTGCATGTAGGTGCGGTCGATGTCCGTGTAAAAGGCGCCGATCACCCACTGAAACGGACTGTCGTTGATCGAGGCCAGCCGGACCTCCTGAGTCCATTGCGACAGGTCGGTTGTGTCGCGAAGGTTCGACGGCAAATTGGCAATTGCGGGATTGACTCCGCAGCAACCCACGAGCGGCACGATTCCGACAGAGCCGGTCAGAGCCGAGGCATCGCGGCTGACCAGAATGTCACGGTCGAGGTAGCTCGTGACCGAGGTGAGTTCGACCCCGCCAAAGGCAACGCTCGCGACAAGATCGGCAAGCAAGGTGTCGTCGCTGAACTTTTCGCGCAGCTTCAGATATTGCATGCGCTTGCCAACGTCGGGCTCGGTCGTGAACGTCGTGTAGAAGTTGTAACGCTCCTCACGGTTGAAGCCGTTGGCGCGGACCTCCTGATAAACGACGCGAGGAGTGATGCGGATGTTTGGCGCCGGCTCCCACAGCAGCGCAATGCGGCCGCCGACCCGCCGGCCATCGTTGACGTTCTTGCCGCCGGCCGGTCCGACAGCGTCGATGAAGCCGGCATAGTGTGTACCGTAGGCGACGGCGCGAATGGCGGCCGTCGGGCCAAGCGGAACGTTGATCGCGCCTTTGAGGTGGTAGCCGATATCGCTTTCGTCGACAGTGTTTACATTGCCTTCGATCAGACCCTCGGTGATGCCGAGCCGCGGCTGGTTTGTGATGTAGCGGATCGTGCCGCCGACCGACCCCGAGCCGAACAAGGTTCCCTGTGGGCCGCGAAGAGTTTCGACGCGGTTCAGGTCGAACAAGTCGAAGTCCGGAGTGAACAGCGACAGCGATGTCACCGACTCGTCCAGATATACGCCAACCTGTTCCTTGACGCCCGGCTGGTCGCGGACGATCTGGCCGGCGGAGACGCCGCGTATGGACACCTGACTCTGGCCCGGGCCGAGATTCTGGACGGTGAGGCCGGCGACGTTGCGAGAAAGATCCTCGAGCGTCTGTGCATTAGCCCGCTGGATGTCCTGCTGGGTCTGTGCGTTCACTGAGAAGGGAACGTCCTGGACCGTCGACGCCCGCTTGGTCGCGGTGACGATGATGTCGTCGCCGCTGGTCTGCGCAAGCCGCTCGTCAGCCACCTGGGCTATCGCCTCCTCCTCGGTGGGACCGGTCTGTTGCGGAACCACTGGACCCGGCGTCTGTGCAAATGACGGTGATGAAATCGCTGCGGCCGCGGTGCCGATCAGCAGGCAAAGGCGAATGCGCATGTGTGAGCCCCCAATGTTATTCAGTCGACACAGCCTATGAGAACTGGCGGGCCTGTAACAGCGTTGTAGCGGCTCGCTCTGCTTTTCCTGCAACGGCTGTTGCGGTGCCGCAACAGACGGATTCCAGTTCAGAAGGGCAGCAGCGAGCGCGGCGGCGCCGTGACCGGTGCGCCGCGCTCGGCAAGGAAAACATGCCGGACGATCTCCGCCTGCTGCTCCAAGCCGTAGCGATCGAACGGCCGGCCCGGAACGATCCGGTAGCGGTACCGGCAGAACGGGTGGCGCATCAGCGGCAGATAGAAACGCCCGCGGGTCTGCGCCTGCCAGACATGGACCATCTCGTGAATGAAATGGCCCTGAAAACGCAGCGGCTCATCGGAAAAGTCTTTCGACCAGGACGTCCCGTGGGGATGAAAATGAATGTTGCCGCACGGCGCCATGGTCACGTTCCTTGGCTGGAACAACCACCATTTGCGCCGGATGAGCAGCACCGGCGAATAGTCGATGGCACTGCCGAACATCGAACGGGCAAGCTCGATTTCGCCGGGGGTGAGGGGGCGGGAGGCCTGATCCAAATCCTTGTCCTGAATAGCCGGTAAGGGCGTCCTTTTGTAAGCACCTTCGACTTCGCCCGGCCCTACTCAGGACGAACCGCAAAGGAAGTGCAAGTCCGCGCTGTCGCACTTGCGAGCCGCCCAAGGCGCGGCTAGGGCATCGCAAAAGCAACGGAGGAAAGCCCCAATGAGCGAGACTGCCGACCGCGTGAAGAAGATCGTCGTCGAGCATCTCGGCGTCGAGCCCGAGAAGGTCAACGAGGAAGCCAGCTTCATCGACGATCTTGGTGCCGACAGCCTTGACATCGTCGAGCTGGTGATGGCGTTCGAGGAAGAGTTCAACGTCGAGATTCCGGACGATGCCGCCGAGAAGATCACGACGGTGAAGGACGCGATCGCGTATATCGACCAGAACCA
Source organism: Sphingomicrobium sp. (assembly GCA_035514495.1). GTDB lineage: Bacteria > Pseudomonadota > Alphaproteobacteria > Sphingomonadales > Sphingomonadaceae > Sphingomicrobium. The sequence goes on from DATKAY010000006.1 coordinate 3,461, forward strand.
GGGCTGATCGGGGGTACTGGCCGCCGCCCCTGACGCCGGTCTGGCGGCACGAACGGCTTCCCGAACCAAGCGGGAGGCCGTTTGTTTTTGAAGCGACGGAGAAACATCATGCGCCGTGTCGTAGTGACTGGTCTGGGTTTGGTGACGCCGCTGGGTGGCGACGTCGAAACCAGCTGGCGCAATATCCTCGCCGGCAAGAGCGGCGCCGGGCCGATCACCAGGTTCGACGCCAGCGACCAGAAGTGCCGAATCGCCTGCGAGGTGAAGCCGGCCGACCATGAATATGGATTCGACCCGGGCAAGCGCGTCGATCACAAGATCCAGCGGCAGGTCGATCCCTTCATCATCTACGGGCTCGATGCCGCCGGCCAGGCGATCGAGGATTCCGGGCTTTCCGACATGGACGAGGAAACCAGGCTGCGCGCCGGGGTCTCGATCGGCTCGGGAATCGGCGGCCTTCCCGGAATCGAGAAGGAAAGCGTCAATCTCCACAAGAACGGGCCAGGCCGGGTCAGCCCGCATTTCGTCCACGGTCGGCTGATCAACCTGATTTCGGGCCAGGTTTCGATCAAATACGGCCTGATGGGGCCCAACCATGCGGTCGTCACCGCTTGCTCGACCGGCGCCCATTCGATCGGCGACGCCGCTCGAATGATCAAGGACGGCGATGCCGACATCATGCTCGCCGGCGGCGCCGAGGCGACGATCTGCCCGATCGGGATTGCCGGCTTCGCCCAGGCCCGGGCGCTTTCGACCCACTTCAACGATCAGCCCGAAAAGGCGAGCCGCCCCTACGACAAGGACCGTGACGGCTTCGTGATGGGCGAGGGTTCCGGTGTCGTGGTGCTCGAGGAATATGAGCACGCCAGGAAGCGCGGCGCGAAGATCTATGCAGAGGTCGTCGGCTACGGACTGTCGGGCGATGCCCACCACGTCACCGCTCCGCACCCGGAAGGCTCGGGCGCTTACCGCTCGATGGAAATGGCGCTCCGCAAGTCCGGGCTCCAGCCCTCGGACGTGGATTACATCAACGCCCACGGTACCTCGACCCCGCTCGGCGACGAGCTCGAGCTCGGCGCGGTCCGGCGGCTGTTCGGCAATGCGATCGGCTCTTTGTCGATGAGCTCGACGAAATCGGCGATCGGCCATCTGCTCGGCGGTGCCGGCGCGGTCGAAAGCATCTTCTGCATCCTCGCATTGCGCGACCAGACGGTCCCGCCGACGCTCAACCTCGATAATCCGAGCGAAGGGACCGAGGGCGTCGACCTGGTTCCGCACAAGGCGAAACAGCGGCAGGTTCGCGCCGTCCTGAACAACAGCTTCGGCTTCGGCGGAACCAATGCGTCGCTGATCATGAAGGCGGTGTGACGAAGCCATTGCTCTGGCTCGCCGGCCTGGCCGCCGGGGCGGCCCTGATCATCACTGCCCTCCTCTGGTGGCGGCCGGGGCCCGATCCGGGACCGCACACGATCATCGTCGAAGAAGGATCGACCCTGACGAGCGTCGCCCAGAAGCTCGACCGGATGGAGGCGATTCCCGGCGATGCGCGCACCTTCCTGGTCTTTGCGCGGCTGCTCGGCTCCAACGACCCGGTCCAGGCCGGCGAGTTCGAGATCCCCGAGGGCACCAGCGCTGCCGAAATCCTCGACCTGCTTCAGCACGGTCCCCCGGTGCAGCGGCTGGTCACCATCACCGAAGGCATGCCCTCGATCATCGTCGCCGAGAAGCTCGCCGCCAATCCCCATCTGACCGGTCCGGTGCCCGAAATCCCGGAAGGATCGGTCCTTCCCGACAGCTACGCCTTCCAGCGAGGCGAGAAACGGGCCGCCGTGGTCGCCCGGATGCAGGAGGCGATGGACCAGGCTTTAGCCGAGCTGTGGCCGAAGCGGACCAAAGAATGCCCGGTGACAAGCAAGCAGGAGGCGGTGACCCTCGCGTCGATCGTCGAGAAAGAGACGGGCAAAGCCGAGGAGAGGCAAACGATCGCCGGAGTCTATTGCAACCGGCTGCGCATCGGGATGAAGCTCGATGCCGACCCGACGGTCATCTACCCGGTCACCAAGGGCAAGCCGCTGGGGCGAAGGATCAGGCGTTCCGAGCTGCAATCGGACAATCCCTACAACACCTACCAGAACCCGGGGCTTCCGCCCGGGCCGATCGCCAATCCGGGGCGCGAGAGCATCGCGGCGGTGCTCGACCCGGCCGAGACAAACGCCCTCTATTTCGTCGCGGACGGCACCGGCGGCCACATCTTCGCCGACACGTTCGAAGAGCATCAGAGCAACGTCCGGCGCTGGTACGACATCCGCCGGGCGCGAGGAGAGATGTGAGGAACAGGGGTATCGGCCGGGCCCGGATGTTCGTCGGCGGGTTCCTTCTGGCCGCCGCCGTCATCGTCTGGGGCACCGGCCTTCTCACCAGCCCGCACGGCCAGGCTATGGCCGAGGGACCGGAATATGTGCGCGACGCAGTTGTCATCTACCTGCGCAACGCCGCGGTCGGAACCATTGCGCTCTCGGGCCTTGCTGCGATCCTGCTGTTTCCCGCGAGGCGCCCGCGATCGCCGGCGCGCGACTGGGCGATCGGAATTCTGATTATCGCGCTGATCGCAACCAGCCTCTACCAGCTCTACTGGCTTTGGTCCTCGGTCGGAGCCTGAGGAAAGATCGCCCCGGACCGGACATAGCCGACGAGCCGGTCAGGCCCGGCATAGCCCCAGGCCCATCCTAGGCTGTTGTCGAGCATTTCGAATGAATCGCCGGGCTGGAGCTCGCGAAGGACCTCCGAATCCTCACCCGGGGCCGATCGAAGCGGCGCTAAGGTCGCGACTTCTTTCGACAGCGGCGCCGCGTAATGGGAGGCGATCACCCGACCCGCGAGCGCGATGTCGGCAAGGTCCTTGCGATAGGCGTGATGCCTCGGGTCGGGATTTTCGGAGGGACCGACGAGAGCGAAATCAGCGGTGGGCGAAGGCAGGCTGGCCGATGATCGGCCGGTCTGCTTTGGATTCCCGGTCGCTTTCGCGGAGGTTGCGTTTGAAACCTTCAAGGAATTCCGCCCCGTCCTTGGTCCTGACGACGAACACGTTGCGGCGGTCGTCCTGGTCACGTTCGCGGCGCAGATAGCCGAGGCCGCCAAGCGTATTCAAGGCGCGCGTCACCACCGGCTTCGATACTCCCAGCGCCTTGGCGAGGCCCCGGACCGTATGCGGGCCCGGAGTCAGATAGACGAGCATCAACAACGCCATCTGGCGGTTGGTCAGATCGGGCTCTCCTGATCGAACGTAGGCAATCAGTGCCCGCATCCAGGCTGACAGCGGTTGGTCGCCCATTGATGCACCCATCTCCTGTGCGTGACGCACTCGCCCATTAAACAGGCAAGACGGCGAATTGTTGCAGGGCGGCAACCGGTAAATTAAACGGGGAAAAGGCGATACGGCCGCTTTGGCGCGGATCAGGAGCGCAAATAGCGCCGATCGAGCGCCGCAAAGACCGCCCTCAGGCCGAGCGCTTCGCCCCCCTTCGGGCGGCCGGGCTTGGCGCTCTCGCGCCAGGCGAAGGTGTCCAGATGGGCCCAGGGCGTCTCGTCGCTCACGAACCTTTTCATGAACATCGCCGCGACGATCGCCCCGGCCATCGGCGAGCCGGCGGCATTGGCGAGGTCGGCGACGTCGCTCTTGAGCATTTCGTCATAGGCGTCCCACAGCGGCAGTCGCCAGACCGGGTCCTCGACGTCTCCCGCGGCGCTTTCGATCTGGCCGGCAAGCTCATCGTCGCTGGAGAACAGCGCCGGAAGGTCGGGGCCGAGCGCGACCCGGGCCGCGCCGGTGAGCGTGGCGAAGTCGAGGATCAGCACCGGATCCTCCTCGCAGGCCCTGGTGAGCGCATCGGCGAGGACGAGGCGGCCTTCGGCGTCGGTATTGTCGATCTCGACGTTCAGCCCCTTTCGCGAACACACGATATCGCCGGGCCGGACCGCCTCTCCGGAAATCGAGTTCTCGACCGCCGGGATCAGCAGATGGACCCGCACCGGCACCCGGGCTTCGCCAAGCATCCAGGCGAGGGCGAGCGCATGGGCCGCTCCGCCCATGTCCTTCTTCATCAGCCGCATCCCGGTTCCGCCCTTGATGTCCAGCCCGCCGGTGTCGAAGCAGACGCCCTTGCCGATGATCGCCACCCGGGGATGGTCCCGATTCCCCCATTCGGCTTCGATCAGCCGGGGATCGCGGCCGGGCCCGGCTGCGCCGCCGACGGCTGCGATGAGCGGATAGCCGTCGCGAAGCTCGTCCCCTTTTGTTACCCGGATCTGCGCGTTGACCCCGGACAGGCGGTCGCGGACCGCTTGCTCGAGCTGTGCCGGCCCGAGGTCCAGCGCCGGCCTGTTCACCAGGTCGCGGACGAGCGCGGTCGCCTCGGCAGCCCGGATCGGCGCGTCGATCGCCGCCGCTTCGCCGGTGAGGAGAATTCGTGGACCGCGGTCGGCCTCGTCGCTTTTGCTCCGATAGGCGTCGAAGCGATGCTGGGCGAGAAGCCAGCCCAGCGCCGCTTTCCCGGGCGAGCCCTCGGCGAGGCGGTAGGTCCCTTGCCCAAGCACTTCGGCCAGCTTGGCAAGGCACCAGGGCGAAAGCTCATCGACATTGGCAACCGCGCTGACCACCTCGAACCTGGCGCTTGAGCGCGGCAGGATCAGCCAGGAATAGCCGGTCTTTCCGTCGAAACGATGCGCCTCGATCAGCGCCCGGTCCTCCGAGGGCCGGCGCTTCACCCAGTCGGGGAAACTGTCCTTGTCGACCAGATGGACAACATGGGCGTCTTGCCCGCGATCGGCCAGAAGGAGCGCTTTGAAATCGGTCATGGCCGCCCCCTAGCGTCATTCCGACCAAATGTCAGAATCCATCAATGGCGGCCGATCGAAGCTGCGCACGACGACGTGCACGGTCCACAGGAGTTCGGCACAGCGGGCGCGCTGTCGGTGCCGGAGACTTTTGGCCGCAGCGCGACGCTGCTCCCTCCCGCAGAAAATCCCGTGGACGTTATACTGCCGTGTTGACGCTGCTACCCGTCTCCGCAGACCACCAGGGCCGTGATCTGCCAAGGCTCGGCGAAGCTCCTCACGGCTTCGACCCTCCATCCCGTCGGTGGGGCTCCCGGTGCCGGACTGAAGGGCTCATTGACGATCACGGTCGGCACACCCTCGTCCGGTGCAGTCGGGGTGGAAATGCGGTAACCGCCCCAAAGCGCGACCTCGCCAGCGCCGCCACACTGAACTGTGATCTCCTTGTGCGGAGTATAGGTCATGGGAGTTGTTTCCGAGTGCAGTTCGATTCCGTCTGTCCAGGGAATTGCGAGCGACGGCGGTCCCGGAGGACCCGGAGGTCCGGATGGACCGACATCACCAGGAGGTCCCTTATCGCCCGACAGACCTTTTTCTCCGGACGGACCCTTGTCACCAGCCGGTCCTTTTCCGCCGACATCACCGGGAGGTCCCTTATCGCCCGACAGCCCTTTTTCTCCGGACGGGCCCTTCTCACCAGCCGGCCCTTTTCCACCGACATCCCCGGGCGGACCCTTGGTACCGTCCGGGCCCTTGTCCCCCGCGGGTCCTTTTCCACCGACATCCCCGGGCGGGCCCTTGGTACCGGCCGGGCCCTTGTCCCCTGATGGACCCTTGGGACCGACGTCTCCCGCCGGGCCCTTGCCACCAGGCGGGCCCTGGTCGCCGGCCGGGCCCTTGCCACCAGGCGGGCCCGGGTCTCCCGCAGGGCCCTTCCCACCAGGCGGGCCCTGGTCGCCGGACGGCCCTTTGTCGCCAGAAGGCCCTTTGTCTCCTGACGGGCCCTTGTCTCCAGTGGGTCCCTTGTCTCCCGTAGGCCCCTTGTCTCCGGGCGGCCCTTTCGTCCCCTGCTGGGAGGCAGGTGCTTGCGGAATTGTCGCTTGCCCGGGAACCTGTGCAGACGATCGCGGCGGCGCCTGTCGCGCCGCCTGGGCGGACGCCTGCGCAACCTGTGCAACTCCTGCAGCGCAAAGGCAGAGCGCCAAAGCGCTCGTCGCCGTTGCAAATCGAACGGCCGTCGACCGGTCGTGCATGCCGGCGCCCATGGGCCGCCGCTCCATGCAGCTCCCAACTTTAAAATGTTTTGACCATATACTTGTGTTGGTGAAGCCAATTGAGATGGATTTACGCATTTTCCCCTCCCTATTGTGGGCGCATGTACTGCTTCGTCCCCACCAGGATGGGGTCAACCCCGAGTCGGAAGGCTCGCAAACACTTCGTGTTGAGTCAACGACGGTGAATGTTTTCTTTACTGTAACGAAGTTGCGGCTGTTCGTTCGGGCGTGCGTTTTTTCCCAGCCGTGGACGATGGTGTTTTCCAAACTTTGATAAGCCACTGGCACGACATGGGCGACTGGAAGCCCGACCGGACGGTCAGGCTGATGGGGCGGCCGGTATATCTGTGGGTGATCCGCTAGCTCGGGCGGGCCAATAGCTCAGCCGGGAACGCCGTAAAGGTCGTGAGCGTCGGAATCCTCGATCTTCGCCTCGACGATGTCGCCCGGCTTGAGGTCGCCAGCATCCCGCAGGTGAACCTCTCCATCGATTTCCGGAGCATCGGCTTTCGAGC
>DATKAY010000007.1:0-2948 GCA_035514495.1 Sphingomicrobium sp.
GCATAGGCGAGCGCGCCGAGCAACAGCGGCCATCCAAGCGTCTCCGCCGGAAGCCGCGCCTCGGCAATGAGCGCCGGCGCCTCGAGCCACAGATCGCTTGGAATCGCGAAAATTGTCGCCACCACCACCAGCAGTCCGACGGCGAGGACCTTCACCACCTGCGCCCGCTCGAGAGTCCGGTAGACCAGGGGCGACAGGGTCAGGAGCAGCCCGATGGCGACCAGCATACCGACCGCGATCCAGCGCACGCTGCCGCCGACCAGATAGGTCACGAGGGTAGCCGCGCTCGTCACCCAGCCAGGCCACAGGTTCGCCGCCGCCGCGAGGATCACGAAGAACAGGCCCCAGTGGCGTCCAAGCCGGCTGAACCCCGTGAGCACGGTCTCGCCGGTCGCAAGCGTGTAGCGCTCGATCTCCATGTTGATGAAAAATTGGGTGATGAGCCCGACCGCGGCCGCCCACAGGAAGGCAAGGCCAATCTGGCTGGCGATGAACGGGTAGAGGATGAACTCGCCCGAGGCGAGGCCGACTCCGGCGGCGACCACTCCCGGGCCAACGATCTGCCAGGTCGAGGAAGGCGCGGGCGGAAGCTGCGCAGGCCGCAGGTCCGCGAGCTTTCCCGTTCGTTCCGGCGCGCCCATTCGCCCCCCTTCGCCCCTTGCCCCGCTCCGACTGTGTTGGACGGGTCCGCACATTGCAACCGGAAGGATGCTTGATCTTGCGCCGGGGCTTCGCGCATGCAGTGGCGATGCCGAGAAGGATTTCCGCCTGCTTTGCCGCGATTGCCTGCGCTACCGCGCCGGCCCTTGCCTCGCCGGGCGCCGGATTTCCGGTCGTCTCGCTGTCGCTGTTCGCAGGAGCCGCCATGACAATCGACAAGCCAGCCGGCGAAGCTTTTGCGGGCCGGATAATCGCGATCGACCCCCGCCTCGATTCGCTCGTGCCGCCGGGCTCGAAAATCGAGCGGCTCGCCGACGGATTTTCCTGGAGCGAGGGCCCGGTGTGGATTGCGCAAGGCGAGTATCTGCTGTTCAGCGACGTTCCCGCCAACAAGATGTACCTTTGGTCCCGCAGCGACGGGCTCTCCGTGTTTCTCGACCCGTCCGGCTATGCCGGGACCGAGCAAGGCATTTTCCGCGAGCCCGGCTCCAACGGGCTGATCCGCGGGCCTGGCAACAGCATTCTCCTGGCCGATCACGGCAATCGCGCGGTCGCCCGGCTGGACCTGTCCACCAGGTCCAAGACTTTGCTTGCAACCCACTACCGGGGCCGGCGCTTCAACTCTCCCAACGATCTGGTGCGCGCCTCCGACGGCTCGATCTATTTCACCGATCCGCCCTACGGGCTCGAAGGGCTGAACCAGTCTCCGCACAAGGAGCTTGCGTTCAACGGCGTCTACCGGCTCGCCCCGTCCGGAGAGGTCGAGCTGCTTGACGACCAGCTCACCTTCCCCAACGGGATCATCCTCTCGCCCGACGAGAAATTGCTGTATGTCGCATTGTCCGACCCCGACATGCCGGTCATCCTCGCTTATGACGTCGGGCCGGACGGCGGCCTGTCGGGCAAAAGGATTTTCGCCGACATGAGCGAGCTGGTGAAGCAGGGCCTGCCCGGCCTTCCGGATGGAATGGCGATCGACGCCAAGGGCAATCTTTTCGCCACCGGGCCGGGTGGAGTCCATGTCTTTACCCCGGCCGGGGTCCGCCTCGGCACGATCGACACCGGCACGGCGATCGCCAATTGCGCATTCGGCGAGGACGGCCGGACCCTGTTCCTTGCGTCCAACGACTTCCTCGCCCGGGTCCGAACCAGCACGACCGGGCTCGGTTTTTAAGCGATCACGGGTTCAGACCTCGGTCTGGAACAGCGCCATTTGACGCAGGACCTGGCGGCGCTGAAGCCCGCCCGCCAGTGCGCCGGTCGTGACCCCCACCGTGCTGATGAACACCGCGATCTTCAGCAAGTCGGTAAAGCCGGCCTGCTGGTTGCCGAGCGTCGGCCAGGTCGAGATGAGGTCGGAGGGAAACACCCACAATTCGATCGCCAAAGCGAGTAGCGCCACCATCACGAACAGGCCGAGGATCGCCAGCAGCATGCTGAGAAAGATCACGACATTGGCCACCGCGAGATGCTCGGGAAGTCTCAGGCTCTCCTTGCGCGGGAGGAACAGCCGTTGCGCGAAACACAAATAGAAGCTGGCCGCCAGGATGCTGATCGCCGCATAGGCCCAGGCCGTCGGGTGACTCATCCCCAGGCCCGCGTCCCAGAACTCGGCGCTGAACACGAGCACGAAGACCGGCGCCACCGCCGCGGCTGCCAGGCCCGGCATTCGGAGCGGCAGGAGCGGCGCCCTGTTCCTCAACAGCGCGTGCGCGACCAGCTTGGGATGGCGAAGGGCCGAGCGGATGTGGAGCCGCAGGTCGTCGAGCGGCCCGCGAACGACATGCTCGCGCTCGTGGAAGGTGGATGCCAGCCGCCGGATTTCGCCGTTGTCCTCGAACTCCGGAACACCGGTTCGGCCTGGCTGCAGCTCGAAAGGCGCCATTGCTCCCCCGCCGGCCGGCCGCGGCCTCGCACCGAGCGCCTGCCCGACGAGGTGAAGGAGCAATGCGGCCGAGTTCCACCGGACCGAGGGTGATTCCAGCTCGAGCTGCCTTCCTCTCTCCGCCTCGCGCAACCGGTGAGTCGACAGGACCAGGGTCCTGGTCAGCGGCGAGGCGAGCCCGAAGACGAGCCGTTCCCGCCTGGAGATGAGCGCGACGTCCGTCACGACCGCGATCAAATCGTAGGAGCCCTCGACGAGTCGAAGGCTCGCCTCGCCGAGAAAGTCGCCGGCGTGGCGCCGCTCGTCCGATCCGAGCTGGAGAGGGTCCTCGAAATGGAATTCCCAGCGCCGCCCGCTGGCGCTTTCAAGCTCCGCGGAAACGTCCTCGGCCAGCTGCCGGCCG
>DATKAY010000008.1:0-8437 GCA_035514495.1 Sphingomicrobium sp.
GCCATGGTCGGGGCTCCTCTCGCGCTGACGCGCGCAAGCTTGCCCTCGGTGATGTGCTCGCGACTGCCCCCGGCAGTCGCTGCGCGCATCACTTAACGCGCTCTACTTGTTCGAATTCGAGTTCCACAGGCGTGGCCCGGCCGAAGATGGAGACCGAGACTTTCACCCGGCTGCGGTCGAAATCGAGCTCTTCGACGAGGCCGTTGAAGCTTGCGAAGGGGCCGTCGAGCACCTTGACGCTATCGCCGATGTCGTAATCGACCTGGATCTTCTTGCTGGGCGCGGCGGCGGCCATTTCTTCCTTGGTGGACAGGATTCGCGCCGCCTCGGCCTCGCTGATCGGCTGCGGCTTGCCGTTGGGACCGAGGAAGCCGGTCACCTTGGGGGTGTTCTTGACGAGGTGATAGACCTGGTCGTTGAGGTTGAGCTTGGCAAGCACATAGCCGGGGAAGAACTTGCGTTCCGACTGGACCTTCTTGCCGCGGCGGATCTCGGTGACCTTTTCGGTCGGCACCTCGACCTCCTCGACCTGGCTTTCCAGGCCCATTCGGCGGGCGTCGGAAAGGATATGCTCCTTCACCTTGTTCTCGAAACCGGAATAAGCGTGGATGATGTACCAGCGGGACATGCGTATCTTTCGTATTGTGTGGGGCGCTAACCGAGAAGCCGCAGAAGGAACTGGACGAGCGAGCTGAACACCGCATCGATCAGGAAGAAGAAGACGGCGAGCAGGCCGGCCATGATCAGCACCATGATCGCGGTGCGGACCGTCTCCTGGCGCGACGGCCAGACGACCTTGGCCGCCTCGGCGCGGACCTGCCGGATGAATTCGCCTGGGGAGGTTTTCGCCACTTCTGCCTCTTTTTAGATAGAAAAAGGCTCCGCGGCGCTGAGTCGCGGCCGGCGGAGCTTGAATGCGCATTTAGCGCGGGGAGCCCGGGGGTTCAAGTGATGGAACTTGCCCTTGCGCGGTCGGACCGCCGTGTTTACCTCGCCAACGCCCGCAGGAGTGTAGCTCAGTTGGTAGAGCATCGGTCTCCAAAACCGAGGGTCGTGGGTTCGAGTCCCTCCACTCCTGCCAGCCTGGTTTCGCAGAGCTGCGCCGTCACGGACTAAATCCGTGAGGTGACCTACGGTCAGCTGCGCTTCCGATCTGGTTCGGCTAGGCCGACCCGTCGGCCGGCTTTCGCCGTCTCTCGACCAAGCTTCGCTGCTCGAGCCCTAAGCTAGGTGGCGCTCAAGCAGCGATGTCGTAGGGCTGGATCTCGCCCGAGAGATAGAGCGAGCGGGCCTTGGTGCGGGACAATTTGCCCGAGCTGGTGCGCGGCAAAGTTCGCGGAGGAACGAGCTCGATGACCGCGTTGATGCCGGTGATCGAATGGACGCGCTCGCGTATGTCGTCGCGAAGCCGGCCGCGCTCCTTGGGGTCGGAAACCCGGCAATGGACGAGAACCGCCGGGGTCTCCTCGCCCGACGGGCCGGTGATCGCGAAAGCGGCGATGTCGCCGGACTTGAAGCCGGGCAGTTGCTCGACCGCCCATTCGATGTCCTGCGGCCAGTAATTGCGGCCGTGGACGATGATCATGTCCTTGGCCCGGCCGACGATGTAGATATAGCCCTTGGACAAATAGCCCATGTCGCCGGTGTCGAGCCAGCCATCGGCGGTGAGGCAGGCGTCGGTCGATTCCTGGTCCCGGAAATAGCCGACCATCACCGCCCGGCCGCGAACGAAGATGCGCCCGATCGATCTTTCGGCAACAATCTTGTTATCGGCGCCGCGGACCTCGACCTCCATGCCGTGGACCGGCTTGCCGCAATTGACGATGGCGCGATAGCGGCGCGGCCGCTCCTGGTCGGCATCCTCGGCGCCGGACAATTCATCCTCTTCGACCAGCTCGATCCGGATTCCCTCTCCCGGCGGCATCAGCGAGACCGCGAGAGTCGCTTCGGCGAGGCCGTAGCTGGGGCAGAAGGCCGCCGCATCGAAGCCGGCGCCTGCGAAGGAGTCGACGAAAGCCTGCATCACGTCGGGCCGGATCATGTCGGCGCCATTGCCCGCGATCCGCCAGCGTGAAAGGTCGAAGCGGTCCTCGGCCCGGGTCTGCGAGCTCATCCGGCGGGCGCAGATTTCATAGCCGAAGGTCGGGGAGTAGCTGACGCTGGTTCCCGGATTGCGGCTGATCAAGTCGAGCCAGGCGAGCGGACGCCGGGCGAAATCCTCGGTCTTGAGATAGTCGCACGACACCTGCAGTGCGACCGGCGAGAGCAGACAGCCGACCAGCCCCATGTCGTGATACCAGGGCAGCCAGGAGATGCAGCGGTCGCTGCCCTTGATGTGGAGGCCCAGGCCGTGGGCCCGAAGATTGTCCAGAAGGCCGCGGTGGGTGATCGCGACACCGTGCGGGAAGCGGGTCGAGCCGCTCGAATATTGCAGATAGGCGATCGCCTCGGGATCGGCCCTGGGCAGCGGCGAGTCGCTCTCCTTCAGGCCCGGAAGGCTGTCCCAGTCGCGAACCGCAAGCTTTCCGGCGGCCTCACCGGCCATATCGGCAAGGTCGCCCGGCGCCAGGAACAGCGCCGGATCGCAACTTTTGAGCTGCACCTTGAGCTGCTCGACATAGCCCTGCCGTCCGCCAAAGCTGGTCGGCAGCGGCAGCGGCACCGGCCAGGCGCCCGCATAGATGCTTCCGAAAAAGGCGGCCGCGAATTCCGCCCCGGTCTCGGCGATGATTGCGATCCGGTCGCCCGGCCTGATCCCGAGCGCCAGGAAACGGCGCGCGTTGGCGAGCGAATCCTCGCGCAGGCTGGAAAAAGGATAGGCGCTGACCAGCGTTCCGCGGGCATCGTGGAAATTCAGCCCCTTCTTGCCGAGCGCGGCATAATCGAGCGCTTGGGTGAGAGTCTCGAAATCCGCGATCCGTCGCGGATGGCTGTCGATTGTCGGCGTTGCGCCTGCAGGGGCCAGATCGGCTGGGCCGGGTGTTTGGTGCACGCGCGAATGTCCCCCCGGGTGGTTTCGATATGCGGCATGGCTTCGCGGCCGCGCCCTTGTGATGCTAGGTCACTGTGGCACAAAAAGGGCGTGATGGGTCAGCGACGGACAAGAACAGCGCGGCCGCCGCTCGATGCGGCCAGGCTCGGCGAGCTGGCGCTCGCCTATGTCGGCCGGTTCGCGACCACCCGGGCGAAGCTTTCGGTATATCTCGAGCGCAAAATCCGCGAGCGCGGCTGGGCCGGGCAAGCGCCGCCCGACGTCGAAGCTATCGCGCAGCGGCTGGCCTCGCTCGGCTATATCGACGACGCCGCTTTTGCGCTTTCCAGGGCGCGCTCGCTCACCGAGCGCGGCTATGGGTCGAAAAGGGTTCGCCACTCGCTCCGGGCGGCAGGCGTTGGCGATGAGGATAGCGAGCCCGCTCGAGAGCTTGCGCAAGCCGGGGCCGTCGAATCGGCGCTGCGCTTTGCCCGAAGGCGGCGGATCGGGCCGTTCGGGAGCGGCACCCTCGACCGAGCGGCCCGGCAACGCGCTCTGGCGGCGATGGTCCGGGCCGGTCACGGATTCGGGCTCGCCAATGCGATCCTCGCGCTCGAGCCGGGAAGCGAGGTCGATGTCGAACTGCTGGCCGAAAAGGCCTAAGGGGTCGAAGAGTCGGACTGACGACAGTATAAGACGTCCAAAGGCGCGAGATGGGTATCGCAGTGAGCACCAACCAGCCGACCAGCACCCCCGAGCCGGGACTGCCGGAAACGCCGGAACCGGCCCAGGACAGCGAGCCCGCGGTCAGCGGGCGAGTGAAGTGGTTCGACTCGACCCGCGGCTTCGGTTTCCTGGTCAGCAACGAGATCGACGGCGACATCCTGGTGCATTTCAGCGTCCTCAAGGAGCATGGCTTGAGAAGCCTTCCCGAAGGCGCCGTCGTCGAGTGCATCCCGGCGCGGGCCGAACGGGGCCTGCAGGCGACAAAGGTGCTTTCGATCGACACCAGCCAATCCATCGCCGCCCCGCCCCCTGCCCCGTCGGCACGGCCGAACCGGTCAATGCTGGCCGAGGATGCCGGGGATTTCGAGCCGGTCTCGGTCAAATGGTTCAACCGCGCAAAAGGCTATGGATTCCTCAATCGTCCGGGGCTCGACGGACAGGATATCTTCGTCCACATGGAGACCTTGCGCAGTTCCGGCCTTGGCGAGCTTAAACAGGGCGAGATGGTCGAGGCGCGTGTTGCCGAAGGCCGCAAGGGCCTGACGGCGGTGGAACTTCGCCAGTCTTCGTGAGAGGAGTCTTCGTGAGGATTGCCTTCGTGAGGCTTGCAGCAGCGCTTGCGGCGGCGCTCGCCGCATGCAGTCCGCAGGCGGGCCCGAGCGAGCCCCTTGCCGAGCGCTCCTCGTCCGCGCCCGAGCCGCCGGCCGCCGGCCCAGGGCAAACGGGGCTTACGCAAACGGGTCTTGCGCAAACTGGGCTTGAACAGGTGCCTTTGACCATCACTTCGCAATCCGGCGTTCCCCGAGCCAGCTTCACCGTCGAGGTCGCCCGGTCGCCCGGTCAGCAGGAGCGCGGAATGATGTTCCGCACATCGCTCGCGCCCGACCGCGGGATGATCTTTCCCTACGACCCGCCGCAGCAGGTCGCCTTCTGGATGCGCAACACCCTCATCCCGCTCGACCTCGTCTTCATCCGCCAGGACGGGACGATCGCCCGGATCGAGACCGGAGTGCCGCACGACGAAAACCTGCTCGTCTCGGGCGAGCCGGTCGTCGCCGTGCTGGAGATTGCCGGCGGACGGGCGGCCCAGCTTGGAATCATGCCGGGCGACAGGGTGGACTGGAGCGGCTGACCGGCGCGGGTAATTCGGCCAAGCGGGAACCAAGGCCGGACCGGCTCCTAGTGCTCGGACTTCGCCAGCTGGTTGGTGGCGCAGGGCAGATCCGCGCGCAGCGCCGCCTTGACGCCGACCGCTGCCGCCTTGCTCCTGAAGGCGGGATTGTCGCGAAGGAAGCCGATCACCCGTTCGGCCGCGTCGCGGTTGGTCAGTCGCGCCGCGCAGATCGAGCGATTGTCCGCCCCGGTCTCGGCCGCGAACACGCCGTCGAGCACTCCGGCGACATACATCCAGCACCGCGGCGTATTCTCCTCGGTGCAGATTTCGTAGAGTCGCTCGCCGGTGAAGAATGCCGGGATGACGGGAGCCTGGGTCGCCTGCGATGCTCCGGCGGCGAGAAACGCCAGCAATCCTGTCGCGAACATCGGGTCGGTCCTTTACGCCTGCGGTGGAGATCTTTTGCCGTCAGCGCGGTCTAGGCCGATTGTTCGGCAAGGCCAGCGCCGAGCGCCGAATCGAGCGCCAGGCCCGACCAGTTGCGCTAAATCGGCAATTTGCCGGCACGATCGGCGAGATCCAGGGCGTCCGCCTAATAAGGCTTCGACTCGCTTAAGTCCCTTGCACCCGGACAGAAAACGCGTATATCGGGGCAATCCAAACATCACGGCTCTGGCCGCACAATGTCGTGCGCCCGGAGCTTTTCCCGTCCTCTCCGGGACAGGGCCCGAAACGGCGCACGGGCTCAACGCATTGGAGAGGGGAAGCGGGCCAAGCGCTCAATTTCAGGCTCCGGCACTGCCGGACCAGCGAGCTGGGCTCCCGCCGCAAGCGCGTGAGGGCCAGGCTCAAAGCGCAGGGAATCCAATGGCGACCAAGTCGATCGACGTTCCGGCCATCTCAAACGGCCGAACCGCTTCCGTACGGCGAATCCGAAAGATCTTCGGAAATATCCACGAAATCTCCGAGATGCCGAATCTCATCGAGGTTCAGCGCGAGAGCTATGAGCAGTTCCTCCGTTCCGACCCGGCGATCGGCTATGTCTCGGGGCTGGAGAAGACTCTCCGCTCGGTCTTCCCGATCGAGGATTTCGCGGGCACCGCACATCTCGACTTCGACCGTTACGTGCTCGAGGATCCCAAGTTCGACACCGACGAGTGCCGCCAGCGCGGGCTGACCTACGCCGCGCCGATGCGAGTCACCTTGCGCCTGACGACCTTCGAGATCGATCCCGACACCGAAGCCCGCTCGGTCATCGATATCAAGGAGCAGGACGTCTACATGGGCGACATGCCGCTCATGACCGGGAACGGCACGTTCATCATCAACGGAACCGAGCGAGTCATCGTCAGCCAGATGCACCGCTCGCCGGGCGTCCTGTTCGACCACGACCGCGGAAAGACCCATGCGAGCGGCAAGTTTTTGTTCGCCGCCCGGGTCATCCCCTATCGCGGCAGCTGGCTCGACTTCGAGTTCGACGCCAAGGACATCGTCAACGTCCGGATCGACCGCAAGCGCAAGCTCCCGGTCACCGCGCTTCTCCATGCGCTGGGGCTGACGAGCGAGGAAATCCTCAACACCTTCTACAACACCGTGACCTATGTGCGCGGCAAGAACGGCTGGCAGATCCCCTATCTTGCCGAAGCATGGCGCGGCCAGAAGCCGATGTACGACGTTGCCGACGCCAAGACCGGCGAGATCGTCTTCAAGTCGGGCGAGAAGATCACCCCGAGGCGCGCCAACCAGGCGGCCAAGGACGGCCTGAAGAATCTGATCATCCCGACCGAAGAGATTCTCGGCCGCTTCTCGGCGCGCGACCTGATCAACGCGAAGACCGGCGAAATTTACATCGAGGCGGGCGACGAGGTCAGCGAGGAAAATATCGAGAAGCTCGACAAGGCCGGAATCAAGAGCGTCGAGCTGCTCGACATTGATTACATCAACACCGGCCCGTGGATCCGCAACACCCTGAAGGCCGACAAGTCGGAGGACCAGGATTCGGCATTGTCCGACATCTACCGGGTGATGCGCCCGGGCGAGCCGCCGACGCGCGAGACCGCCGACGCCTTGTTCTTCGGCCTGTTCTTCGACCCCGAGCGCTATGACCTTTCCGCGGTCGGCCGGGTCAAGCTCAACATGCGCCTCGGCCTCGACGCCGAGGACACGGTCACCACTCTTCGCCGCGAAGACATCATCGCGGTCGTCCAGGAGCTGGTGAATTTGAAGGACGGCAAGGGCGAGATCGACGACATCGACAATCTCGCCAACCGGCGCGTGCGCTCGGTCGGAGAGCTGCTCGAGAACCAGTACCGGATCGGCCTGCTTCGAATGGAGCGGGCGGTGAAGGAGCGGATGAGCAGCGTCGACGTCTCGACGGTGATGCCCAACGATTTGATCAACGCCAAGCCGGCGGTTGCCGCGGTCCGCGAGTTCTTCGGCTCCTCACAGCTCTCGCAGTTCATGGACCAGACCAACCCTTTGTCCGAGGTCACCCACAAGCGCCGCGTTTCGGCACTCGGGCCCGGCGGCCTCACCCGCGAGCGCGCCGGCTTCGAAGTGCGCGACGTCCACCCGACTCACTATGGCCGGATCTGCCCGATCGAGACTCCCGAAGGCCCGAACATCGGCCTCATAAACTCGCTCGCCAGCTTCAGCCGGGTCAACAAATACGGCTTCATCGAGACTCCGTACCGGAAGGTCGTCGACGGCAAGGTGACCGACCAGGTCGTCTATCTGTCGGCGATGGAGGAGGCCAAGCACACGATCGCCCAGGCGAATGCCGAGCTGACCAAGGAGAAGACCTTCGCCGAGGAAATCGTCTCCTCGCGCCGCAGCGGCGATTTCCTGATGGCTCCGCGCGACCAGATCACGCTGATGGACGTCAGTCCCAAGCAGCTCGTCTCGGTGGCCGCGTCGCTGATCCCGTTCCTCGAGAACGACGACGCCAACCGGGCGCTGATGGGATCGAACATGCAGCGCCAGGCGGTGCCGCTGATCCAGGCCGAAGCGCCCCTGGTCGGCACCGGCATGGAAGAGACGGTGGCTCGCGATTCCGGAGCCGCGATCGCGGCGCGCCGGGCGGGCGTGGTCGACCAGGTCGATAGCGGCCGCATCGTCGTTCGCGCCACCGGCGACCTCAAGCCGGGCGAGTCGGGCGTCGACATCTACACGCTGATGAAGTTCCAGCGCTCCAACCAGAACACCTGCATCAACCAGCGCCCGCTGGTGAAGAAGGGGCAGGCCGTCGAGGCGGGGCAGATCATCGCCGACGGACCCTCGACCGACTATGGCGAGCTTGCGCTCGGCCGCAACGTGCTCGTCGCGTTCATGCCGTGGAACGGCTATAACTACGAGGATTCGATCCTGCTCTCCGAGCGGCTCGTGAAGGACGACGTGTTCACCTCGATCCACATCGAGGAATTCGAGGTGATGGCCCGCGACACCAAGCTGGGGCCCGAGGACATCACCCGCGATATCCCCAACGTCGGCGAGGAAGCGCTTCGCAATCTCGACGAGGCGGGAATCGTCTATATCGGCGCCGAGGTCGAGCCGGGCGACATCCTTTGCGGCAAGATCACGCCCAAGGGCGAAAGCCCGATGACTCCGGAGGAGAAGCTCCTGCGGGC
>DATKAY010000009.1:0-23626 GCA_035514495.1 Sphingomicrobium sp.
AGGCGAACGGGTCCGCCTTCAGCCGGTCGACGGCGGTCACCGAGATGCGCTTTGGCCGCTGCCCGGCGGGCGGACAGGGCTGCGGCCGCTCGACCGGCCTGGGCGTGCCGCAATCGTCGAGCGCCGCCGTGATCCGCTGAAGCGAACGGCGGCGAGGCAGGCCGCCGGAAATCGCGTCGAGCCGGAGCAGGAAGCGCGAGGCCACGGTGGGCACTCGCCCGTCCCGTCTCGCCCTGGTGATCAGCACGTCGCGGGCGCCGATTGCGCTCGCGAAGTCGTGAGCGGTCAGCCCGATTCGATATTCCAGACCCGGAAGGCCCAGATTGGCCCGGATTTTCGGCGCCAGCCATGGATCGGGGGGCGGCAAAGGCGGCCAGCTTCCTTCGTTGAGACCGCCCAGGACCATCAAATCGGCCTGCTGCAGCCGCGCCTCGAGCAATCCCCAGATGAAGACCCTGGGATGGCCGCCATAGGGCGGGCGCACGCTTCGGCTGGCGAGCAGGTCGCCGAGAACGGCGAGGGCATCCTCGGCCGCGAGCGCCAGGCGCTGAGCCTCGGGCGAGACCTGGAGCTCGGCGAGCAATTCGGCCGCCATCCGCCCGTCCTGGCCGCGCCAGGCCTCGGTCCCGGCAAGCGATTCGCAAGCGCGGACGAGCCTTTCGACGAACTGCGCGAGCGAAGGTGTACTGCGCATCGCTCCGTCGAGCGGCTCCAGTCGCGGGCGCACGCGATTCCAGGCGGCGAGGCAGCCCCTGCACGTTTTGTCCGCTTCCTTGTCCTCGAAGTGGCGGTCGAGCCCGGCGAGGCCGGTTGCCGGCCGCGGTCCGCGAAGCGCCCGGTCGAGAAGGCGCACGTCGTCCATCCACTTGCGTCGCTCCTCGTCCTCGCCGCCGACCAAAGGATGCTTGAGAAGCGCAAGGAGCGGGACCGGCGCCAGGTCTTCGGCGATCGCCGAGGCGATTCCGAGCAGCAAGGTGCCCGCGGCCAGATCCGTCAGCGGCTTTCCGGCGCTGTCGTCGGCCTCGATCCCCCAGCGCGCCAGCAGCGCCGACACCCGCCTTGCCAGTATCCGGTCCGGAGTGACGAGCGCTGCCGTCCGCGCCGGAGTTTCGAGCGCCTCGCGGATCGCGAGGGCGATGGCTTGCGCTTCGGAAGCCGAATCCGGCAGCTCGGCGACCTTGATGCCGGCAAGCCGCCGGGCCACCGGCTTGAGCTCGCTCCACTTGTCGGAGAAGCGGGCCGAGGCGAAGGCATTGGCGACTGCACGAGTGCGTTGCGGCGAGGATGCCGCAACGCCGACCCTTGGCCAGAGCCGGATATCTTCGCGCGTCGCCCCGATCCGGTCGAGCAGCCGCTTGAGATGGTGTTGCGGGTGGGTTTCCTCTTCCCGTTCCTCGTCGTCCGGCCCAAGCGCGTCCCATTCCTCGTCCGGCATGGTCGATTTGAGCGCGAGGCCGGGCAGGACGATTGTCCCGCCGGGCATTGCCAACACCCGCTTGAGAACAGCGGCCACCGCAGGGGCGGTGGTGGTGATCCCGGCGGCGATGGTGAAGCCCTCGGGCGGGGCCAGGGCCCATCGCTCGGCGAGCCCATGGAGGAGCAGGTTGCGGCGCTCGGCGAGGTCCACCCTTCCAAGTTCGGCAAGCCGCTTGGGCCATTGCTCAAGGATCGCCTGGAGCCGGTCGAGCGACAACTGCCAGTGGCGCGCCAGATCGGTCGAGTCGTCAACCGCATCGGCGAGCTCGGCCGGATCGATTTCCTCCACCAGCAGCTGGTCGAGCGTTCGCCCCAGATCGGCTGCCATTCGAATCGCTTCGACCGCGCTTTCCCCTTGCGCGCGCACCAGCTCGGCAAGCGCGAGCAAGCGCTGGAGCGGCTCCACTGCGGGCGGTGCCGGATTGTCGAGACCGGCCGGATCGAGCGCTCCGCCGACCCGCTCCTCGATCTGAGGGTCGCCGATCGCGATCAGCCGCGGGAGCACCAGGCCGGAGCCGCTTGCCCGGACGAACGCCTCGGTGATGCTTCGAACAGCGCGGTTGTTGGGAAGAAGGATTCGCCCGGTGGCGAGGGCAAGCGGGTCGCGGCCGTGGGATGCGAGGATTCCAGCGACAAGGGAATCGGCGAACGAACGGTGGTTGGGGATCGTGAACAAAGCGCGCTTGCGCAGCTCGGCTCCGCGCTTAGCCATCCTCCAGGATGAGCTCCGTCGCCTGGATCGATTGCGGTGTGCCGACGTCGAACCACAGTCCCTGGTGAACCGCGCCGAAGCAGCGGCCCCGCTCGATTGCACGGTCCCAAAGAAGGTTGGCCGAGAACGGCCCCTCCGGCGCATCGTCCAGCAGCCGCTGCGCGATGATCTGGATGCCGGTATAGACGAAAGGCGCCACATGGTTTCGCTCTCGGCGGCGAAGGTGCCCCGCCCGGTCCATGTGGAAGTCGCCAAGGCCGCCGTGGTTGGCGGCCCGCGCATGCGGCACCAGCAGCAAAAGCGCATCCATCTTCTGCTCGTCCCAGTGCGACGCGAGCAGCTTGAGCGTGTCGGCAGGCCCGTCGACCCACAGATTGTCACTGTTGACGACGAGGAACGGGTCGGCATCGATCAACGGCGCCGCCTTCGCCAACCCGCCGCCCGTTTCGAGCAGCAGCTGCCGTTCGTCGGAAATC
The DNA here is from genome assembly GCA_035514495.1 of Sphingomicrobium sp. Classification (GTDB taxonomy): domain Bacteria; phylum Pseudomonadota; class Alphaproteobacteria; order Sphingomonadales; family Sphingomonadaceae; genus Sphingomicrobium. Next base: position 2,665 of record DATKAY010000009.1, read on the forward strand.
CTGATGTCGAGGCCGTGGGGCTGCTTGGCGAGATGGGCCTCCATCGCGTCGGCGAGATAATGGACGTTGACCACGACCTGCTCGACCCCGGCCTGCCGAAGCCGGTCCAGGAGGTGATCGAGCAAGGTCTTGCCGGCGACCTCGATCAGCGGCTTGGGCCGGCTGGCGGTCAGCGGCCGCATTCTCTTGCCGAGCCCGGCGGCGAGGATCATCGCCGTCTTCGGCACCTCGGCCGCGATCTCCGCCTTGAGCCGGAGCGCCTGAGTCGCGCTCATCACGCCGCCTCCGCCCAGGATGCCGCCCGGTGCTCCGGTGCGACGTTGAGGTCGAACCAGCGCTTGACCGGCTCCAGCTCGGGGCGCTCGAGATCGCGCTCCAGAAGGCCCCACATCCGGGGCTGGAAAGCGGTGTAATGGGGCTTGTTGTCGCGCTTCCAGAGCCGGGTGAAGACTCCCAGGATGCGGGTGTTCCGCTGGGCGGCGAGGACCCAATAGGCGCGCTCGAAAGCCTCAGCCTTTCCGGTCGCTGCGACATAGCGGTCGATCATCGCGCGCTCGATTTCCGGCGGGACGTCGCGCCGGGCGTCCTCGAGCACCGATGCAAGGTCATAGGCCGGGTGCCCGACCAGGGCATCCTGGAAGTCGAGAATGCCGAAATGGCGGATTCCTTCGCGGCCGCGGACCAGCATGACATTCTCGGCGTGATAGTCGCGCAGCACCGTCACCGGGCCGAGGCCGTCGCCGGCGATCGGCTCCAGAACCTCCGTCCAGGCCGCCCGGAATGAGTCGACGTCGACGGACAGGCGAAGCGCCGGGCAGTACCAGTCGGTGAACAGGGAAAGCTCCTCCCGCCATTCCTTCAGCCCCTGCCGCGAAAGGCCCTCCATCGGCGGATGTTTGTGAAGGTGGATCAGAAGGTCGGTGGCCAGCTCGTAGAGCTCCTTCTCGCGCCTCGGGTCGCGGTCGAGGGTCTCGCGAAGCCGCCAGTCGCCGAAATCGTCCAGCAGAAGCAGCCCCTCGTCGACATCCCGGGCGAGGATCTTAGGAGCGCTCAGCCCGACCGACTGGAGCCATTCGGCGACCGCGACGAACGGACGGACGTCCTCGCGAGCGGGGGGCGCATCCATCAGGACCGCGGTTCGGGAGCCATCGACCAGCCGGAAATAGCGCCGGAACGACGCGTCGCCGGCAAGCGGCTCGACTTGCGCCTCGCCCCAGCCGCATCGGGAAAGGAATGCGGTTGCTCGGTCGGGAACGATCATCGGGGAGGCCATCGTTGCTGCCATGAAGGAGGGACCGCGGCTGTCAAGCGCCGAGCTCCCCCTTCGCGGAAATCCAGCGCGATTTGAAGTGCTTCGGGCCAGGCGGTGTCGCCGGCGCGCTCGGGCCATTCGACGATGAGCGCCGCCTCGGCGAGCGAATCGAGGCCGAGCTCGTCGAGCTCGCCGGGCTCCTCGATCCGGTACAGGTCGACGTGCCATACGGGCGGCTCCAGCTCCTCATAGGGCTGGACGATCGCAAAGCTCGGGCTCGGTACCTCGCCCGGGTGGCCGAGCGCTCCGATGATCGCTCTTGCAAGAGCGGTCTTGCCGACTCCGAGCGGTCCCGAAAGGGCGACGACGTCGCCGGCACGCAGCCGCCGGGCAATCGCCGCCCCCATCGCGCGGGTCGCATCCTCGTCCGCCAGAATCATCTCGGGAATCATCTGGAGATTCATTTGGGAGCGCGCGGGATGGTCAGGGTCACGCTGGTCCCCTTCCGCTTGGCGGAAACCAAATCGACCTTGCCGCCATGGGCCTCGATGAACTGAAGGGTCAGCGGAAGGCCCAACCCGAGCGCCGCCTCGCCCCGCGCCGGATCATGCGCGATTCGGTCGAACCGGTTGAACACCCGGGGCAAATCCTTCTTGGCGATCCCGGCGCCATCGTCGCTGATCTGGATGAACGCCTGCTCCTCGTCCCCCCAGGCCTTCACCTCGATCTTGCCGCCCCGGTCGGTATAGGCGCTCGCATTGTCGAGCACATGCTCGATCGACTCGCGCAACCGTCGGGCATCGCCGATCACCGTCCCGGTGCTGTCCGAAATCGAGACCTGGAGCTTCTGGCCCTTTTCGGCGGTCCGGCCCTTGAATGTCTCGACCGCGGCCCGGGACAATCCGCCGAGGTCGACCCGCTCGCGTTCCAAAGCGATTATCGCCGAATCGCCCTGGGTGAGGTCGAGCACCGCGTCGATCAGCTTCGACAGCCGTTCGACCGATTGCAGGATTGCCTGGACGTAGTCCGACGCCGCGGTGGTCAGCTTGCCGGCATAGCCTTGCGAGAGCATCTCGGCGAAGCCGCCGATCGACGTCAGCGGCGTACGCAGCTCATAGCTCATGTTGGCGACGAAATCGGTCTTCACCCGGTCGGCCTGCTCGAGCGCCGTCGCCCGCTCGCGAAGCGCCGCCTCGATCCTGCTCGAATCGGTAACGTCCACCAGGGTGAATAGCGCATTGCCGTCCGGGAGCGGGACCGCCGCAAAATCGAAATGGCGGCCGTCGGTAAGCGACATCCGGCCGCTAGCCGACTGGCGATCGCTGGTCGTCCTTCGGACCATCTCGCGGATCTGCGCCGCTCCGGTCGGGTTGACGAGCTTGCGCGCGAGCGCCGGCACCATCTCGTCGACCCGCGGGTGCTTGGCGAGCCACCCCTCGTCGAGGTCCCAGACCTGACTGAAGCGGCGATTCCACAGGTACAGGCGGCCGTCGCTGGCGAACACGCCGATCGCTTCGAACAAATTGTCGAAGGTCGCCGAGCGGACCCGAAGCAAGGTGTCGCGGGCGGAGGCGAGCCGGGCCTGCTCGGTGCGGTCTTCGAGGAACAGTCGAAGCCCGCCGTCCGGGAGCGGCTGGGCGACGACCCGCCAATGGTCGCCGCCGGGCAGGGTCCAGTCTTCCTCGATCACCTCCTGGGCGCTGGTGAACCAGTCTCGGCGCTCCGACTTCCAGACCGGGAAATCCCGAGTCTCGGGCAAGCGGTTATGCTCGCGCATCCCTTCCAGGACGCGATCGAACTCGGGCTTCTCGTTGAGCCATTCGAGGTCGAGCTGCGCCATCGACGCGAACGGACGGTTGAAGAAGCTCAGCGTCCGGTCGGACTCGAACTGCGCCGCGCCGGCGGTCATCCGCTCGACCAGGTCGCGCTGCGACTGGATCTGCCGGGCCAGCTCGGCCCGCGCGTCCTCGAGTTCCTGGACGTCGAGCGCGAAGCCGGCGACTGCTCCGCTTGGAAGCGGGACATTGGCGATCTCGAGCATCCGGCGCTCGCCCCGGACGATCGCCGGTTGCCTGCGCCAGGTCGATTTCCCGGTTTCGACCGATTCCAGAGCCGCCGCCTTGGCCTCCTCGGTGTCGCCGACCAGCTCGCTGCTTCGGGCAATGACCTCGGCCGAGTCGCGGCCCTCGACGGCCTCGACGAAAGCGCTGTTGACGAGGCCCAGGTTGAGATCGGGGCCGCGGTACCACATCGGGAACGGCGCCGCCTCGATAAGTCGGGTCAAGGCGTCGAGCGCGGCCTCGGTTTGAGACAATCGCTCCGCCAGCTTGGCCCGCTCGCTTTCGGCAGTGCTGGTGTCGAACAGCCACAGGACCGTCGTTCCGGGCGGCTCCGGGGCCGGGGCCGGCCCTCCGCGGACGTCGAGCACCCGGCCCGATCCGGCGACCCGCATTTGGCATTGCAGGCTGGCGCCCGACTGGGAGGATTCGCGGACCAGGCTTTGCAGCGCGTCCAGGTCTTCGCGGACCAGACCATTGTCGTCACCGGCGAGGTCGGCCAGGCTTCGCGGCCGCTTGCGGGCTCCGATTTCGCGGAGCAGCCTGGTATCGGCTTCGATCGTTCCGTCGGGGCGGACGACCAAAGGCCGCCCCGGGGAAAGCTCCAGCAGGGTCTTGAGCGAGCGCGCCGCCGAGGCGACGGTGCCGGCGTCGCGGATCCGGCGGGCGGCGATTACCGACAATGCGGCGGCGATCAATATCCACAGCGCCGCCAGGACGGCCGCAATGACGCTCGTTGTCGCAAGCGCGCCCACGCGTCAGTACTCCCCTGGCCCCATGCGCAAGTCATATGCGGGGCGGGAAGGAAAACAAAGGCCCGGCGAAAGCCAAAACAAGAGCTTGTGCGGTCATCAGCCGCCACGAACGTCAGTATCGGTAATGATCGGGCTTGAACGGCCCTTCGGCAGGAACGCCGATATAGGCGGCCTGCTTGTCGCTCAGCTTCGTCAGCTTCACCCCGAGCTTGTCGAGGTGGAGCATGGCGACCTTCTCGTCCAAATGCTTGGGAAGGACGTAGACCTCGTTCTTGTACTTGTCGCCGCCGGTCCACAGCTCGATCTGCGCGAGCACCTGGTTGGTGAAGCTGGAGCTCATCACGAAGCTGGGATGGCCGGTGGCGCAGCCGAGGTTCACGAGCCGTCCCTTGGCGAGGACGATGATCTTCTTTCCGTCCGGGAATTCGACCTCGTCCACCTGCGGCTTGATCTCGGTCCACTTCATATTGGCCAGCGCGCCAATCTGGATCTCGCTGTCGAAATGGCCGATGTTGCAGACGATCGCCATGTTCTTCATCGCCCGCATGTGATCGACGGTGATCACGTCCATGTTGCCGGTCGCGGTAACGAAGATGTCGGCGCGCTTGACCGCTTCCTCCATCGTCACGACCTCATGGCCCTCCATCGCGGCCTGGAGAGCGCAGATCGGGTCGACCTCGGTGACGAGCACCCGGGCGCCGCCGTTGCGCAGGCTCTGGGCCGAACCCTTGCCGACATCGCCGAAGCCGGCGACGACCGCCACCTTGCCGGCGAGCATCACGTCGGTCGCCCGGCGGATCGCATCGACCAGGCTTTCGCGGCAGCCGTAGAGATTGTCGAACTTGGACTTGGTGACGCTGTCGTTGACGTTGATCGCCGGGAAAGGAAGCTTGCCCTGCTTGGCGAGGTCGTAGAGCCGGTGGACGCCGGTGGTGGTCTCTTCCGAAACGCCCTTGATCGCCTCGACGCTCTTGGTGAGATAGCCGGGACGCTCCTTGAGGAAGCGCTTGAGCGTGGCGACGAAGATTTCCTCTTCCTCGTTCGACGGCTCGAACAGTTCCTCGCCGGCTTCGGCCCGGGCGCCCCACAGAACGAACATGGTCGCGTCGCCGCCATCATCGAGGATGAGGTTGGCGGTGGTGTCCTGCCCCCAGTCGAAGATCCGGGTCACGTAATCCCAATATTCCTCGAGCGTCTCGCCCTTGGTTGCGAACACCGGAACACCGCTTGCGGCGATCGCCGCCGCCGCATGGTCCTGGGTCGAAAAGATGTTGCAGCTTGCCCAGCGGACCTGCGCGCCGAGCGCGGTCAGGGTCTCGATCAGCACCGCGGTCTGGATGGTCATGTGAAGCGAGCCGGTAATCCGGGCGCCCTTGAGCGGCTTCGCCTCGCCATATTCCTCGCGCAGCGCCATCAGGCCGGGCATCTCGGTTTCGGCAATCTCGATTTCCTTGCGGCCGAAACCGGCAAGCGAAATGTCCTTCACGATATAGTCGTCGAAACGCCTCTCAGCCTGGGTCGCCACGTAGAGTCTCCGGATGTGAACAGGTTGGGCGGCGCACTACCCGCCATTGCCGGTCAAGGCAAATATAAAGAAATCTTTATATCACGTTCGAGGCCAGGCCGAAAGTCAGGCAGCCCCGGTCTCGCTCGACAGCAGCCGCGGGTCGATACCGGTGGCCCGGAACGCCGCCGACCAGCGCTCGTCGGTCGGCGTGTCGAACAGGATCGACTCGGTCGCCTCGGCGGCGAACCAGCCGTGGCGGGTCATCTCGCTTTCGAGCTGCCCCTCCTCCCAGCCGGCATAGCCGAGCGCGGCGATCCAGCGCGACGGGCCGCGTCCCTGTGCGATCTCCCGGAGCACGTCGATGGTCCCGGTCATCGCGAAGATCGGCCCGGCCGGGCCGTTGACCTGGAGCGAGTCCTGGCCGCCCCAGTCGATCGAGTGGAGGATGAAGCCGCGCCCCGGCTCCACCGGGCCGCCGTGATGGACGGCGCAATCCTCCGCTTCGCCTGACTCTATGTCCAGCTGCTCCAGCAGGCTTCGAAATCCAATACCGGCGCGCTTCTGGCCGATGCCGATGCCGACCGCTCCGTTCTCGTCATGGGCGCAAATGGCGATGACCGCCCGCTCGAAGCGCGGGTCCGACATTCCCGGCATCGCCAGTAGCAGCTTGCCGGCCAGGAAGGGCTTGGCATCCACGCTGCCCATGATGCGTCGGTCGGGCCGGGGCGGCAAGGCCAAGCGGCCGAGGGTTGAGCAGCGGCGGGCCGGTACCTATCTCGCCAGCTCCACCATGCCCGCCAGGAGAGAAGCGAATGACCATCAATGTCGGTGACAAGATTCCGGACGCCCCAATCGCGATCGCCACCTCCGAGGGGCCCAAGCCGACCACGACAGGCGAATATTTCAAGGGCAGGAAAGTCGCCCTGTTCGCTGTTCCGGGCGCCTTCACCCCGACCTGCTCGGCTCGCCATCTCCCGTCCTATGTGGACAAGGCCAATGGGCTGAAGGAGAAGGGGATCGACGAGATCGCGTGCATCTCCGTCAACGATCCGTTCGTCATGGCCGCCTGGGGCGACAAGGACGGCTCCAGGGACATCACCATGATCGCCGACGGCAACGGCCAGTTCGCCGAGGCGGTCGGGCTGGACATGGACGCAAGCAAGTTCGGAATGGGCAAGCGCAGCCAGCGCTACTCGATGATCGTCGATGACGGAATCGTCGAGCAGCTGAACATCGAGGCCCCGGGCGAATACCGGGCGTCCAGCGCGGAACACATGCTCGAACAGCTTTAACGGCCGGTCCAAAGGCGCCCTGTCGCCGGATGATCTCTCCTCACCGACGCGGTCGAAACGAAACGCCGCCGCGGCGCGTTGGTTAATGGAATCAATCAGAAGAGGAGAATATTCAGTGGCAAAGAACAACAATCTTAACCAGCGTGGCCGGCACGACAACAACCCCGAGGGCCATAACCAGTACAGCAACCGCTGGATCGACGCCGCCAGGGAACATCCGGTGGCAACGGCGGCGGCCGCCGCCGGAGCAGCGGGTGCAGTCGCAGCCGGGGTCTATCTCTGGTCGCACCGCAGCGAAGTCGGCAATCAGGTGAACAAGATCAGCCGAACCGCGGGCGAAATGAGCCGCCGAGCCAGCCGCAAGGCCGGCGAATGGACGGACAAGATGCGCTCGAACGATTCGGGACGTGATCTTGCGATGACCAGCGGACCGAATGAATCGAGCGCGATCGAGGCATCGCGCCGGACCAGCTCACAACGGTCCGCGACGCGCGGCCAGGCCCGAACGGGCGCGGCGCAGCCAGTCGGCTAATCGACCGACCAGACGAATTGAAAAGGGGCGCCCGGCGGGCGCTCCTTTTTTCACGAGTCCCATCGAGCGAACCTTCATTGCCGCTTTCAGGACGCGAGGAATTGCGCGATCGTGTCCCCCAGCTCCGGCTTGGTCACCGAACTCATATGCGTGCCCGGCACCTCGCGGAAACTCGCATCGGGAAGCGCGGCGGCGAGCTCCGCGCCCGACCCGTTGTCATCGTCCTTACTGCCGACCACGACCAATGTCGGCATGGTGAAGGCTTCGAGCCAGGAGTCGCTGGCGTCGGCAAAGCTCTTCAGCAGCAGCGCCGACGCCTCGCGGTCGACCTTCATCGTCTTCATGAACTGGATCGCCAGCCAGTGCGGATCGCCGCGCGAGGCGGTGTCGAACGCATCGATCGCGTCGAGGAAGAAGGTCTTGCGCCGCTCCCACCCCTTCAGCCCCTCGAGCCCCATGCCGGCGAGGACCGCCTTGTCGGGCCGGAGCCCCTCGCCCACCGCCTCGACCGTCGTTCGGGCGCCGAGCGAGAAGCCGCCGAGGTCGAAGCCGTCGAAGCCGAGCTGCTCGACCAGCTCCTCAAGGTCGCGGGCGAGAATCCCCTTCGGGTAACAGGCGGGGTCGTGCGGCTTGCCGGACTCGCCGTGGGCGCGAAGGTCCGGCATGACGACCCGAAGTCCCTGGCTTGCGATCCGCTGTGCATGGCCGAAGCGGATCCAGTTCATTTCGGCGCTTGAGAAAAGGCCGTGGAGCAGAATCACCGGCCTGCCCTCGCCAAGCTCGTGGAAAACGAGCTCGACTCCGTCGGATGCGGCCCAGCAGTGAATTGTCGCTTCAGCCATCCAGGTCGCCGTCGGGAAAAATCGAGTGCGCGATCATGCGACCCGCCTCTGCCACAGGATCGGCGGTTCGGAACAGGCCAATGTTCGGGACGGGGCCAATGTCGGCAATGGGTGGAAAGCGGCGGGAACGGCTTCTATCGCGGGCGCGGTTCAACCAAACGAAAGCGGCCGCTGCCGGACATGCTCGATCACATCGACACTGGATATGAGGGCAAGTTCGACTTTCCCCGGCGCGATGAGGGGCCGCAGCTTGCCTATCTGCTGGCTTCGGTGCCGAGAGCCGGAAGCACGCATTTCAGCCACCTTTTGTGGCGGACCGGCTGCCTTGGCGCACCGCTGGAATATCTCAACTTCGATCCCGCCGGCCCCTATTTCTTCGCGGCCGCCTCGCCCGGCGGCCAGCAACAGCTGTGGCGCTCGGCGCTTCGCCGCAGGTGCTCGCCCAACGGCGTGTTCGGGCTCAAGGCCTTCGCAATGCAGCTCCAGCAGCTCGAACGATCCAATCCCCCGTTGCTCCAGGACGTCCTGGCGACAATTCTGCCCCGGGACCGGCCCCGCCGGATCGTCTATCTGTGCCGCCGGGACATCGTCGCCCAGGCGGTATCCTATGCCCGGGCCTCGGCATCGGGCGTCTGGCGCAGGGAACAGGAGAGCCCGGAAACCCAGCCGGTCGAATATTCGCCCGAGAGGCTCGATGCCGCCGAGCGCGGGATCAAATTCCAGCAGGACGTCTGGGAGCAGATGTTCGGCGATCTTTCGATCGAGCCGCTGAGGCTCTGGCATGAGGACGTGCTCGCCGACCCGCAGGCGTCCGTGCAGCAGGTCGCAAGCTGGCTCGGCGTGACGATCGACCCGCTCGCGGCGGTGACCGTTCCGGCAATCGAGAAGCAATCGCGGGGCGACGCAGGCGACTGGATAGAAAGATACGCACGCTCGCGAGGCTCGGACCAACGCCCCTGACTCGCCCTTAGCGGCGGCACCGGCTGGCAAAAGCATGTCGCCTTGGCTTATGCGCCCGGCCATGAAAGACCGGCAGTCGATTCTCCGGAGCCGCTGGATACGGCCGTTCGCGCATTTGTTCGGCCATCCCTCGCTCTGGCATTTGAACCGGAGGAGCGTTCCGCGGGCGCTTGCGGTCGGGCTGTTCGCCGCGTTCATCCTTCCGATCGGGCAGTTCATTCTCTCCGCGCTGGTCGCCGTGCCGTTGCGTGCGAACGTGCCGCTCGCCGCCGCAGCGACTTTGGTCACCAACCCGCTCACCGTCCCGGCGATCTATTATGCTGCATTCCGGCTCGGCGATTTCCTTCTCGACCAGGGCGGCTCCCGGGAAGCAGGCGATTTTGCCTCGAGCATGGGGGCCAGGCTGCTCGACGTGTCCGGACCGACCGCGCTCGGACTGGTGATTTTCGCGCTGGTCGGGGCCGCGGCCGGATATCTGGTCGGTTCGGCCTGGTGGCGCCTGAAGTTGACGAAGCGCTGGCGGGAGCGCCGGCCGCTACGCCGGCGCAAGGCTGGCGGTGAACGGCGCCGGTAAGCCGCGCCGGGTCGGACTATCACTCCGGCATCTTGCCGACAGCCTCGACCCACCTGTCCACCAGCGGCTTGTACTCGTCGGTGCGAGTCTCGGGCAGGCTTTCGGTGTTGATCCAGGCACGGTGCATGGCCTCGGCTCCGAAATGGCTGGTCGGCCTGAATCGCGACGGGTCATCGAAGCTGGCGACGGTGAGGTCCATGCTCTCGCTGCCTTGCGCGTAGCGGAAGCCGAGCGAGGTGCCGCACGCGCCGCAATAGGGCCGCCGGGCGATCGGCGAGCTGTCGTACCAGTCGGGCTCTCTTTCCCACTCGACGTTCGCGGCCTTGAGGTTCTTGAAGGCGATCGACACCGAGCCGGTGGCCCGCTGGCACAACCGGCAGTGGCACAGATAGGCTTCGTCGCTGTCGATCCGGGCGGTGTAGCGTATTCGGCCGCAGGCGCAGCCGCCGGTCATTCGTTCGGCCATCTGTCCTCCAAAGTCCGGTCCCCTGTGGCGAACGCCTGTCTGCGCGGTTAAGGGGCCCCATGTCCAGCGCCCCGACGCCCGAGGAGATCGCCCGCGACGCCAGCTGGCTCGCGCAGGCCATCGACGCCGACCAGGGGCTGGTTCGCCTCGTCAGAATGAACGCGGATGCGTACCGGAACGCGAGCTTCCTCGACGACCGGATGTTCGGCGAGCGGCTCGACAGCCACATCCTCCCCTGGGCGGAGGTGGCGGCCGCGCTGACCGACTCGATGAGGGAGGATGCGCGCTGGATCTTCCACATCGGCCATGTCGGATCGACCTTGATCGCCCGGCTGCTCGGCGAGATCGACGGCGTGCTTTCGGTCCGCGAGCCAAGGATCCTGAGGGATCTCGAGATGCTCCCTCAAAGCCGCAGGGCCGAGCTGGTGCCGCAGGTTCGAAAGCTTTTGTCACGAAGCTTCGCTCCCCACGAGACGGCGCTGGTCAAGGCGACCAGCTTCGTGTCCGAAATCGCTCCCGAGCTGGTCCCGGCGGGCGAGCGGGCCTTGTTCCTCTACGCGGCCCCGAGCGCCTATATCGCCTCGATCCTGGCGGGGCCCAATTCGGTCCGGGAGCTGGCGGCGCTCGGCCCGTCGCGGGCGCGCAGGATGAGCAAGCGTATCGCCCTTCCGCAACCCAGGACCCTCGCGCATTCGGCCGCCGCCGCCTGGGCCTGCGAGATGACGACGCTCGAATGCGCGGCCGAGGCGATGCCCGACCGCAACATCGCCTGGGCCGATTTCGACTCGATGCTCGACGACATGCCGGGCGAGCTTGCGAAAATCGCGACCTTGTTCGGCTTTGCCGCGCCGGCCGGCGACATCGAGGCGATCGCCACCGGCCCGCTGATGGGCCGCTATTCGAAGGCGCTGGAACATGAATACACGCCCGCGCTCCGGCAGGAGCTGATCGCGCAAGCCAAGGCGGCCAACCACCTCGACATCGACAGCGCCCTTGCCATGCTTCAATCTGAAGCGGAAAACTCGCCGCTTCTCGCCCGCGCGCTCGACCGCTCAAAGGAGCCCTGATGTATCGAATTCTCCCGCTTCTGACTCAGGCGGAAATCGAGGAGTGCAGGAAGATCGCGCAAGCCTCGCCGTTCGTCCACGGCCGGATCACCAATCCGCACAACAAGGCGAAGGACAACGAGCAGCTTCACGAGCAGCAAGCCTATCAGCGCAGCTCGCAGATGCTGATGCAGGCTCTCGGGCGGAGCGCCGAATTCGCCGAATTCGCCTTTCCGGTGCTGATCGCCCCGCCGCTCCTCACCCGCTACAAGCCGGGCATGAAATACGGCGCGCATGCCGACGCGGCCTTCATCCAGCTTCCGGGACAGACGATCCGAAGCGACCTTTCCTGTACGATCTTCCTCAACGATCCGGACAGCTACGAGGGCGGGTCGCTGCACATCCGGCTCGGCGACGCGGACCTCGAGTTCAAGCTCAAGCCCGGCGAAGCGGTGCTCTATCCGTCCGACACCTTCCACCAGGTCGAACCGGTCACCAAAGGCGAGCGGCTGGTCGCAATCACCTTCATCCAGAGCCGGATTGCCGACCCGTTCCGTCGCAACCTTTTGTTCGATCTCAACGAGGTCGCGGCGCTTGAGGGGCTGAAGATGGAGCCGGAGAATTACAGCCGGCTGCAGCTCGTCCAGCAGAATTTGCTCAGATATTGGGGCGACAAGCCCTAGGCAGCCTTCTTCAGATGCTTGCGGCCGAGAAGCTCGGCGATCTGGACGGCGTTCAAGGCCGCGCCCTTGCGCAAATTGTCGCTGACCACCCACATCGACAGTCCGTTCTCGACCGTCGAGTCTTCGCGGACCCGGCTGACATAGGTCGCATATTCGCCGACCGCCTCGACGGGAGTGACGTAGCCGCCGTCCTCGCGCTTGTCGACGAGCATGATGCCGGGCGCCTCGCGCAGGAGCGCCTGCGCCTGCTCAGCCGACAGCTCGTTCTCGAACTCGACGTTCACGGCCTCGCTATGGCCGACGAACACCGGCACCCGGACGCAGGTGGCGGTCACCTTGATCTTCGGGTCGAGGATCTTCTTGGTTTCGACCACCATCTTCCATTCCTCCTTGGTCGAGCCGTCGTCGAGGAAATCGTCGATATGCGGAATGACGTTGAAGGCGATCTGCTTGGTGAAGAAGCTGGAGTCGTTGGAATCGCCGACGAAGATGTTGCGCGACTGCTCGAACAATGCGTCCATCCCCGCTTTGCCCGCGCCCGACACCGACTGGTAGGTCGCAACCACCACGCGCTTGATCCGCGCTGCATCGTGAAGCGGCTTCAAGGCGACCACCAGTTGCGCGGTCGAGCAATTGGGATTGGCGATGATGTTCTTCTTGGCATAGCCGGCGATCGCGTCGGAATTGACCTCCGGCACGATCAGCGGGACGTCCGGGTCCATCCGGTACAGCGAGCTGTTGTCGATCACCGTGCAGCCCGCTCCGGCGGCCTTTGGAACATAGGCCTCGGAAACTTTCGAGCCGGCGGCGAACAACGCCATGTCCCAGCCGGTAAAATCGAAATGCTCGAGGTTGCGGACCTTGAGCTCCTTGCCGCTGTCGCCGAAATCGATGACATCGCCGGTCGAGCGCGCAGAAGCGACCGCGGCGACCTCGTCGAGCGGGAATTCGCGCTCGGCGAGGATGTTGAGGATTTCCCGGCCGACATTGCCGGTGGCGCCAATAACGGCGACGCGATAGCCCATCTTCACTTCTCCCTGGAGCGGCGGGCCCTATCGCACCCGCGCCTCGAAATCGATATGGCGCTTGAACGGCCGGGGACAAGCGGGGGAAATCGATGCGTCCGGTATTGCTGTTGGCCGCGCTTCTGGCGGCGCTTCTCGCGGCGCTCGCCGCAACCGCGCTGCTGGTCCAGACTCCGCCCGTCCGAACCGCTGGGCAAGCGGGCGAGTTCGACGCTTCCCGGGCGAAGGATCGGCTGGCGGTCATCCTTGGCAACGGGCGGCCGCATCCCGCCGACAGTGCCGCCAACGATGCGGTCAGGGCGCGGCTGATCGGCCAGATCCGCTCGATCGGCCTCAACCCGATCGTCCGCGACCAGTTCGCCTGCAACGAGATCTACAAGCGACGGGGAGTGACCTGCGCGCGGGTCCGCAACGTCATCGTCGCGCTCGGGCCGGCCGGCGGCCGGGCGCTGCTCCTCAACACCCATTACGACAGCTCTACCGCCGGGCCCGGTGCCGCTGATGCCGGAGCGGGCGTCGCGACGCTTCTGGAAGTCGCCTCGATCCTGAGGTCCGACCGGCTCGAGCGGCCGGTGATCCTGCTGTTCAACGAGGGCGAGGAGCTTGGCCTCGTCGGCGCCCGCGCTTTCCTTGCCGACCCGATAAGCGGTATGATCGACAGCCTGATCAACCTGGAGGCACGCGGAGTCACCGGGCCGGTGACGATGTTCGAGACGAGCCTTCCCAACGGGCCGCCCGTCCGGGCCTTCGCCCAAGCTGTGGATCGGCCTTACGCCAACTCGCTGGCGACCGATTTCTACCGGCAGCTTCCCAACTACACCGACGTCAACAGCTTCTCCGAACGTGGCTGGCTGGCTCTCAACTTCGCGATGATCGGCAACGAGACCCGCTACCACAGCCCGGGCGACAGCCTGGCCGCGCTCGACCCTGGAACGCTCCAGCACATGGGCGACCAGGCATTGGCCGTCTCGCGCCAGCTCATCGACTCGCCGCCGAGCGGCGATGGAATGCTGCTGTTCGCCGACCTCGCCGGCCAGCAGCTGGTGCTGGTCCCGCAATGGCTGGGCTTCTCCCTGCTCGCACTCCTGGTCGCCGCTTTCGGCTGGGTCGCGTTCCGGCGGCGAGCCCTGTGGCGCGGCCCGGCGCTGGTCGTGGCGGGACTGGTCGCGGCGGGCGGGCTCGCCTGGCTGGCGCTCTGGGCAATTGGGGAAATTCGCCCGGGCAGCTTCTGGCGCGCCTATCCGGCCTGGACTCGAGCCACCGCTTATGCCTGCGGCCTGCTCGGCGCGGTGCTTGCCATTGCCCTGCCCGGCCCTCGCCTCACCGTCGCCCAGCTTCGGGCCGGTTTCTGGCTCGGATTCCTCTTGCTGGGCCTGGCCGTGCTGATCGTCGCTCCCGGGGGCGTGATTTTCTTCCTGTTCCCGCCGCTCCTCGTCCTCGCGGGCATCGCCGCGAGCCGCTGGCTTGCCTGGGCCGAAAGTGCGGCTGCGATCGCCGCGGCGCTGCTTGCCTGGCTAACCCTCGGCGAAATCCTCGCATTGCTCGGCGAGCTGATGAGCAATGGCCCGTTTTCCCTGCTCGCTTGCCTGGCTTTCCTGATCGCCATGCCCTGGCTGGTCGAGGCCCGGCCGCTGCTCGACCAGGCCGGGCGGGCGGCAGCCGCCGGCATCTCCTTCCTCCTCGTCCTGCTCGCCGCGGGCGCGGCGCTGAGCGTCCCGGCCTATTCGGCCGACCGCCAGCAGCGGTTCACGATCCAGCACGCGACCGACGTGACAAGCGCGCGATCCTATTGGCTGGTGATCAATGACTCAGCGCCGCTGCCTGATCGGTTCGGCGGCCTTGCCAACTGGACTCGCGACGAGCTTCCGCACCTCGAGCGCAAGGGCTGGATCGCGCCCGCGCCGCTGTCCCCCGGTCTTGGCTCCCCGCAGGTCGAGGTCCTGGGCGAGACCCGGCACGCAGACGCTCGCACCGTTTCGTTCCGGATCATTCCCAACCGCGCGCAAAGCGTCACCCTGATTGCCGACGAGAATTCGCAGATTCTCTCCGCCGGAAGCGGGGCCTTCGTCCGCCCCTTCGCGGCGGATACCGAAGGAAAGTACCATCTCACCTGCTTCGGACGGCGCTGCGCGGGAGCGACGATGCAATTCACCACCAGGGCCCGAAAGAAGCTGGATTTCACGCTTGTCGGAACGACTCCCGGCCTGCCCCGTGCCGCGGCCCCGCTGCTGTCGGCCCGCCCCCGCCATGCCCGGCCGCAATATTCGCCCGATTCGACACTGACGATCTCTCGCATCCGGCTCTGAGCTATTCGCCCGCCCCACGGCGGGCCGGGACGCCGGCCCCGGGGCTAGGCTTCGGTTTCGCCGCCGCCCGGAGCTTCGGCCTTGGCGCCCTTGCCGGCCGGAGCTTTGGCCTTGGCGCCCTTGCCGGCCGGAGCTTCGGCCTTGGCGCCCTTGCCGACCGGAGCTTTGGCCTTGGCGCCCTTGCCGACCGGAGATTCGGCCTTGGCGCCCTTGCCGACCGGAGCTTCTGCCTTGGCGCCCTTGCCGGCCGGAATGTCGCGCTGGATCGTCCGGCGCTCGGCGATACGCGCCGCCTTGCCGGTGCGTCCGCGCAGGTAATAGAGCTTCGCCCGGCGGACCGCCCCGCGGCGAACCACCTCGATCGAATCGATTGCCGGAGAATAGAGCGGGAAGACTCGCTCGACACCCTCGCCAAAGCTGATCTTGCGAACCGTAAAGCTCGACCCGACGCCCTTGTTCGAGCGGGCGATGCACACGCCTTCGAAATTCTGGACACGGCTGCGCTCGCCTTCGACGACCTTCACACCGACCTTCAGAGTGTCGCCTGGGCGAAACTCGGGGATGGCCTTGTCCGCGGTAAGCGCGTCGATTGCCTCGCGCTCGAGAGTCTCGATCAAATTCATTGGTCTTCGCCTTCGTCTCGTCGCCGCGCGCCAGAGGGCGGTGCCTGCGATGCGCCCCCGTGGCGCTCGATCAGGTCCGGCCGCCTTAGCCGTGTATCTTCGACCGCGCGTTCATGTCGCCATGCCGCGATCTTCGCATGATCCCCCGATCGCAGCACTTCGGGGATCGTGCGCCCTTCCCATGTCACAGGCCGGGTATAGTGCGGATATTCGAGAAGCCCCTCATTGAAGCTCTCCTCCTCTCCGCTGGAGGCGGCGCCCATTACCCCGGGCAACAGGCGAACGCAAGCATCGAGGATCACCATTGCGCCGATCTCGCCGCCCGACAGGACGTAATCGCCGATCGATATTTCCTCGAGCGGACGGCTCTGGAAGATTCGCTCATCGAACCCCTCGAATCGCCCGCACAGCAGGATCGCCCCGGGGCCGGAGGCGAGCTCCCTAACTCGTTTCTGGGTGAGCGGCTTGCCCCGCGGCGTAAGCGCGAGGATCGGTCGGCGGCTCAAGTCCCTGTTGGCGACGCTGTCGAGAGCCGCCGCCACAACGTCCGGGCGGAGCACCATTCCAGCCCCGCCGCCGGCCGGAGTGTCGTCGACGCTTCGATGCCGGTCGGTAGCGAAATCGCGGATGTGGACCGTCTCCAGCGACCAGGCGCCCTCGTCGAGCGCCCGGCCGGCAAGGCTGATTCCGAGCGGCCCCGGAAACATCTCCGGGTAGAGGGTCAGGACGGTCGCTTCGAATGCCATTGCCGCGGGCTAGGCCGGAACTTGCGCGACGACAATCCATTGGCGCCGCATGGATAAACCCCTCGACTGCCTGGTCGTCGGCGGCGGCCCCGCCGGGCTGACCGCCGCAATCTACCTCGCGCGCTTCCACCTCGACATCCTGGTGGTCGATGCGGGCAAGAGCCGCGCCGGCTGGATCCCGTGCACCCGCAACCACGCCGGTTTTCCCGGCGGAATCAGCGGCAAGGAGCTGCTCGACCGGATGCGCAGCCAGGCGCAGGAATTCGGGGCAAAAATCGTCCGCGACCGAGTCACCAAAATCGAGCGCGACGAGGAAAGCGGGCTGTTCGCCGTCACCTGGGGCGGGGGCAAGGCGCGCTCGCGCTCAATCCTGATCGCCACCGGGGTAACCAACCGGCGGCCGCCGATGGACGACGAGCTTCACGACGAGGCCCTGTCGCGCGGGCTGATCCGCTACTGCCCGATCTGCGACGGCTATGAGGTGACCGACAAGAAGGTCGGGGTGATCGGAAGCGACAGCCACGGAGTGACCGAGGCGGTTTTCATCCGAAGCTATACCGATGACGTCACCTTGATCGCGCCGGACGAGGCCATGCACCTCGGCAAGGACAACCGGGAAAAGCTCGAGCTTGCCCGGATACCTTGCATCGATGGCCCGGCGCAGGCCGTGGCGGTCTCCAAGGACCGCATCGTGGTGGAGACGGCGCAAGGAACCTATAGCTTCGACAGCATCTACCCGGCGCTTGGAAGCGACACGCACACGCAGCTCGCCGCGATGCTGGGGGCAAAGTTGAACGAGGAGGGCCGCATCGGGGTGGATTCGCACCAGCGCACCAGCGTCGAAGGCATGTTCGCCGCCGGGGACGTGGTCATCGGCCTCGACCAGATCAGCCACGCAATGGGCCAGGGGGGCGTGGCAGCGACGACGATCAGGAACGATCTGGCGAAGGACCGGCCGTTGCTTCGCGGATCATGACCGGCCCGGGCTTCCCGGCTCGGCGCTCGGGGGAGAAGCCTGGCTGGCTGAAGGGGCTGGGCCGGGCGGCCTGGTGGACGGCGGCCGCCTTCATCACCCTTGCCCTGCTCTACTTCGCCGCCGCTTTTGCCGGATCGCTGATCCCGCGCCACCCCGGTTGGGAGGAGCCGGATCGCGGCGTGACCTTTTACCTCTGGGACAACGGGATCCACGTCGATCTCGTGCTTCCGGCGAAAGCGGCAGGAGTGGATCTCCATCGCCTCGCCCCGCCCGAACATGCCCTTGGCGCGCCCGATTCGTCCGACTGGTTCGCACTCGGCTGGGGCCAGCGCGAATTCTTCCTGGAAACGCCGACCTGGGGCGACCTCACCGTCCGTAACGCGCTTCGAGCGGTCGCGGGTGGCGATTCGCTGATGCGGGTCAGCCACCATTCCGGACCGCCGAGCGGGGAAAATGTCCGCGAGGTCAGGGTCGATCCGGAAGATTATCGGAAGATGGTCTCGTTCGCCGCCGCCAGCTTCGAACGCTCGGGCGGAGAGCCGATCCTGCTCGAAGGCAAGGCACACCAGCTCAACGACGCCTTCTATGAGGCGCATGGCAACTACAATGCGTTGCGGACGTCCAACCAGTGGACCGCCGACGCGATTGCCGAGGCGGGTGCGAGGGTCGGCATCTGGACTCCGCTGTCAAAGGGACTGGTGTGGCGCTTTCGCCGCCCGGGCGAGGGCTGAGCCTTGCTCCTCAGGCGAGGAATTCGGGATCGATCACGACCCGGTCGCCTTCGAGGTCGGCGATCCCGGGCCTGAACGGGACGAGCGCGCTCCTGCCTCCTGGAAGCTCGATCTCGAGCAGGTCCCCGGCGCCGTAATTCTCGACCGACGCGACCCGGCCGAGCTCGCCCCCTTCGCGCGCGACGCAGGCCAGCCCGATCAGATCGGCGTGGTAATATTCGCCTTCCTCGAGCGGCGGCAGCGACGAGCGGTCGACCTCGATCAGCGATCCTCGAAGCGCTTCTGCTTCGGAGCGGCTGGAAACGCCCGCGAGCCGGGCGATCGCGCCCGACGATCCGGTCCGGACATTCTCCAGCCTGCGCTCCTCCCCGCCAACATAGACCCTCTCATGCCGGGCGAAATTGTCGATGCTGTCGGTGAACAGCTTCAGGCGCAATTCGCCCTTGATGCCATGCGCTCCGGCGACGGCGGCAAGGGCGATTCGCTTCAAGGGAAGGCCTATTCCGACTTCGCCTTCTCGGCGCCCTCTTCGGGGGCCTCGTCGGCTGACGCTTCCTGACCGGAAGCTGCCTCGGAAACCTCTTCGACCGCACCCTCGGCAGGCTCGTCGGTCGACTTGCCCTTGTTGGAGGCGTCGGCAGCCGGGCTCGGCTCCTCAGCCTTGGCTTCCTCAGCTGGAGCCTCAGCCTCTTCAGCCTTGGCTTCCTCGGCTGGAGCCTCAGCCTCTTCGGCCTTGGCCTCTTCGGCCGGAGCTTCGGCAGCCGGAGCCTCAGCCTCGGCCTTCTCGGCCGGAGCTTCGACAGCGGCCTCGTCCGATGCCTCTTCGGCCGCAGCCTCCTCGACCACGGCTTCAGCCGGAGCAGCTTCTTCAGTCGGTGCTTCCTCAGCGGCAGCTTCAGCCGGTGCGTCCGCGGCGGCACCTTCAGCCGGTGCTTCCTCGGCGGCAGCAGCCTCGGCCGGAGCTTCCTCGGCCGGAGCTTCCTCGGCGGAAGCTTCCTCCGCCGGAGCTTCCTCGGCCGGAGCAGCCTCTTCGGCCGGAGCAGCAGCAGCAGCCTCGGCCGCTTCCGCCGCCTCGGCTTCCCTGGTGGCGCGCGCTTCGACGCGCTCTTTGGCCTTCTCGCCCGGCTGGGCCTTTTGCGGATTGAGGCGAGCCGGGCGCTCCATGATGCCCGCCGCGTCGAGGAAGCGGAGCACCCGGTCCGAGGGCTGAGCGCCGACCGACAGCCAATGCTTGATCCGGTCGGTGTCCATCTTCACGCGCTCCGGGGAATCCTTGGCGAGAAGCGGATTGTAGGTGCCGAGCTTTTCGATGAAGCGGCCGTCGCGCGGGCTGCGGTTGTCGGCGACGACGATCCGGTAATAGGGCCGCTTTTTCTGGCCGCCGCGCGTGAGGCGAATTGCTAGAGCCATTTAAATGTTTCCTTTCAATGTGTTCGTCTATTTCTTCGTGAACTTGTCGAAACCGGGTGGAAGGTTGAATCCAGGGCCGCCGAGCCCGGGAAGACTGGCTCCGCCGCCGAGCCCGGGGGCCGCCCCGCCCAGCGCGCCGGACAAGCCGCCCTTGTTGAACATCGCTGCAAGCTTGCCGAGGCCGCCCATTTTCTTGAGCTTTTTCATCGCGGTCGACATTTCCTGATGCATCTTGAGGAGCTTGTTCACCTCCTGCACCGTGGTCCCGCTGCCCTTGGCGATCCTGATCTTGCGCTTGGCGTTGATGATTTCGGGCTTCGCGCGCTCCTTGGCGGTCATCGAGCTCATCATCGCTTCGAGATGAACCAGCGCCTTGGAATCCTGCGCCTTTTCCATCGCGCCTTTCATGCCCTTCATTCCCGGAAGCATGTTGGCGAGCGCTCCCAGGCCGCCCATTCGCTCCATCTGCCGGATCTGCGAGCGAAGATCGTCGAGGTCGAACTTGCCCTTGGCCATCTTGGCCGCGAGCTTTTCCGCTTCCTCGACCTCGATCGTCTCCGCCGCCTTCTCGACCAGGCTGACGACGTCGCCCATTCCGAGGATCCGTCCGGCGATCCGCTCCGGGTGAAAGGCTTCGAGCGCATCCAGCCCCTCGCCGACGCCTGCGAACTTGATCGGCTTGCCGGTAACCGCACGCATCGACAGCGCCGCGCCGCCGCGGGCATCGCCGTCGAGGCGGGTGAGGATGACCCCGGTCAAATCCACCTGGGCGGAAAAGCCCTTGGCGACATTGACCGCGTCCTGTCCGGTGAGGCTGTCGACCACCAGCAAGGTCTCGGTCGGGCGTGACGCTTCGGCGACCGCCTTCATCTCGCTCATCAACGTCTCGTCGACGTGGAGCCGACCGGCGGTATCGAGCAGAACGACGTCATAGGCCTGGAGCCTGGCCGCCTGGATCGCCCTTTTGGCGATATCGACCGGCTGCTGGCCGGTGACGACGGGAAGCGTATCGACATTGGCCTGCCGGCCGAGCACCGCCAGCTGCTCCTGGGCGGCCGGGCGGGCGACGTCGAGCGACGCCATCAGCACCTTCTTGCGGTTCTTCTCGGACAGGCGCTTGGCAAGCTTGGCGGTGCTCGTCGTCTTGCCCGAGCCCTGCAGCCCGACCATCATCACCAC
>DATKAY010000010.1:0-8695 GCA_035514495.1 Sphingomicrobium sp.
TCAGGGTAATTCCGAAGGTCATGTGGGTGTTTCGGACGCGAAATTCTCGAAGGGACAAATCCGGCGTCGCCCGGTTTGGGAGGAACATCAACCGATCGCGAACGGCCGCGGTATCGACCTGGGCTAGGCGTGGCTGCTCAATGCCCGAATTGATGCGCCCGAATTGATGCGATGAAGCGGCTCTGCTAGCCGCTCGCAATGGTACCGCGCTATTCCTGCCCCGAAATGACCGCCATCTGGGCGCCCCAAAACCGCTACCGCATCTGGTGGCAGATCGAGGTTTTCGCGGCCGAGGCGATGGGCCGCATCGGAATCATCCCGGCCAAGGATGCCGCTACCATCCGCGCCGCCTATGACAAGAACCTGCTGGGCGAGATCGACGTTGCGGCGATCGACGCCATCGAAGCGGTCACCCGGCATGACGTGATCGCTTTTTTGACCTGGGCCGGCGAGAAGCTCGGTCCCGAGCGTCGCTGGCTCCACCAGGGGATGACCAGCTCCGACGTGCTCGACACTGCGCTGGCCGTCCAGCTCAAGCAATCCGCCGATATCCTGCTCGCCGATCTCGATACGCTGCTCGATGTACTCGAGCGCCGGGCCATCGAGCACAAGATGACCCCGACCATCGGCCGAAGCCACGGAATCCACGCCGAGCCGACCACCTTCGGCCTCAAGCTGGCCCAGGCCTGGGCCGAATTCGCCCGCAACCGCGAGCGGCTGGCCCGGGCCCGGGACGAAATCGCCACCTGCGCGATCTCGGGCGCGGTCGGCACCTTCGCCAACCTGCCCCCCGAAGTGGAGGAGCATGTCGCGGAACAGCTCGGGTTGAAGCCCGAGCCGGTCTCCACCCAGATCATCCCGCGCGACCGCCATGCGATGTTCTTCGCGACTTTGGGCGTGATCGCCTCGTCGATCGAGCGGCTGGCAACCGAAATCCGCCATTTGCAGCGAACCGAGGTGCTCGAGGCAGAGGAATATTTCTCAGCAGGCCAGAAGGGCAGCTCGGCGATGCCGCACAAGCGCAACCCGGTGCTCACCGAGAATTTGACGGGCCTTGCCCGAATGGTCCGCGCCTTTGCCCTGCCGGCGATGGAGAATGTGGCGCTCTGGCATGAGCGCGACATCTCCCACTCGTCGGTCGAGCGCTTCATCGGGCCCGACGCCGCCATCACCCTCGATTTCGCGCTGGCGAGGCTCACGCAAGTGATCGACAAATTGCTCGTCTACCCTGAGCGGATGCAAAAGAATCTCGACCGGATGGGCGGCCTCATCCACTCGCAGCGCGTGCTTCTCGCGCTGACCCAGGCGGGGCTGAGCCGCGAGGAATCCTACGCGCTCGTCCAGCGCAATGCGATGAAGGTGTGGGAGAGCGACGGCGAGCTGTCGCTTCTGGAGCTTCTCAAGCAGGATCCCGACGTGACCTCGCGCCTTTCGGACGAGCAGCTCGAAGAGCTGTTCGACCTTGGCCATCACCTCAGCCGAGTCGATTCGATCTTCGAACGGGTGTTCAGCTCGAAGGCGGATTGATCCGCGTCGAATGCAGCACCGCCACGCGCCGCCCGTCGATCCGTCGCCTGCCCCGGCTTGCTAATGCTTGTGCTGCGCGCCGCTGCTGTCTGAGCTCGGCGGGTTTCGAAGGCTGGTATAGACCGCCTCGACAAACGCATCGGGCTTGATGAACCCGTCCGGCATTCCGTAAAGATCCGTGATTCTGGCGGCCTGGATCTGCTCCAAACCCTGGCCGGCGGCGATTGCGGCCGCGACCTTGCCGCGAATATCAATGAGCATGTCGCGATAGGCGAGCAAATCGGCGCGGGTCGCCAGCGGTCCGTGGCCCGGAATGATCTTGGTGTCGGGCCCGGCAAGCTCCAGCCCCTTGTCGACGGCGGCAATCAGCCCGTCGATCGAGCCGCCCGATCCAAGGTCGACGAACGGGAAGCTGCCCTTGTGAAAAAAGGTGTCGCCCATGTGCAGCACATCGGCCTTTGCCCAGTGAACGAGCAAATCGCCGTCGGTATGGGCGTTGGCGAGATGGATGACGTGGAGGGTGTCGCCGTTGAGGTGCAGGGTCACCCCGTCGCCGAACGTCACCACCGGAAGCGCGTCCTTCGGCGAGGGCGGCACGGTCCGGTCGAGTGCGCGCATCACCTGCTCGCTCGACATTCGCTCGCGGACATTGTGATGGGCCATGATCACCGCCCCGCGCTTGCCGAAATTCTCGTTCCCGCCGGTATGATCGCCGTGCCAGTGCGTGTTGATCACGAACCGCACCGGCCCCGGGTTCAGGCTCTCGACGGCCGCGAGGATCTTGTCGGTGAGCGGCGCGAACTGGTCGTCGATCAGCACATTGGAGTCCGGCCCGTAGGACAGGCCGATATTGCCGCCTCGGCCGAACAAAGCTGCTACTCCCGGAGCCAGGCGCTCGACCCGGATTTCGACGTCGGAAAGGTCCTGGGCCGGCGCCGAAGCGGAAGCGGCGGCAGCAAGCAGCGCGGCAACGAGCAAGCTTCGCATTCGAACATCCTTTCCTCTGGAATCGAGGGATAATCTAGCGAATTGGATCGCTGGCACGCTAGCCCCCGAACATCTCCTTGACCCGGCTGAAGAAATTCTTCGAGGCGGGGCATTCGTCGCCGGTCTCGGTCGCCCGGAATTCCGCGAGCAGCTTCTTCTGCTTCGAGCTCAGTTTGGTCGGGGTTTCGACCAGCATTCGAGCGACGAGATCGCCCCGGCCGCGGCCGCTAAGGACGCTCATCCCGGCGCCGCGCTGGCGCAATTGCTCGCCCGACTGGACTCCGGCAGGCACTTTGACCTCGACCCTCTCGCCGTCCAGCCCGGGAAGAATGATCGAGCCGCCGAGCGCCGCGGTGGTGAAGCTGACCGGGCAATCGGCGATCAGGGTCGTTCCCTCGCGCGCATAGACCGAATGCCGCTTCATGTGGACGAAGATGTAGAGGTCGCCGGCGGGCGCGTTGCGCACCCCGGCCTCTCCTTCGCCGGCCACCCGGATTCGCGTTCCCTCATCGACTCCGGCCGGGATCTTCACGGTCAGCTTGCGCTTGGACAATGTCCTGCCCTCGCCTTCGCAGGCACGGCACGGGTCGGCGACCACCTCGCCGCTTCCCCGGCACGACGGGCAGCCGCGCTCGACGACGAAGAAGCCCTGTTGCGCCCGGACCTTGCCCATTCCGCCGCAGGTCGAGCAGGTGCGCGCGCAGGATGCCTGTTCGGTGCAGCCGTGGCCGCCACAGGTTGCGCAGGTGGCGTGGGCATCGACGGTGACCGTCGCCTGCTTGCCGAGGAAGGCTTCCTCGAGGCTCAGCTCGAGATCGTAGCGAAGATCGGCTCCGCGGGCGGGGTTTGCCCGGCCGCCGGCGTTTCGCTCCATGAAGTCGCCGAAAATCGACGAGAAGATGTCGGAGAAGCCGTCGAAGCCCGCCGATCCGAACGGGTCCTGGGCGCCTCCCGCGCCATTCTGGAAAGCGGCCTTGCCGAAGCGGTCGTAGGCGGCCCGCTTCTGGGGATCGCGAAGACAGTCATAGGCCTCGCTGATCGCCTTGAACCGGCTTTCCGATTCCTTGCAGCCGTTCTTGCGGTCGGGGTGATGTTCCTTCGCAAGCTGGCGATAGGCGGCCTTGATCGTCGCCGGGTCCGCGCTTCGAGGCACTCCAAGCAGGTCGTAATAGTCCTGCTCCACTACTTTGCTCCCCCGATTTGCCGACCCGGTGCCGGCTTACCTGCCGGCGCCATGGCTAGCTCTTGTTCTCTTCGTCGACTTCGGAGAATTCCGCGTCGACGACTTCCTCGTCGGGATTGGGCGGAGAGGTGCCCGCGTCCTCGCCTGCCTCGCCTGCGGCCGCCTCGGTCTCGGCCTGCTGCGACTTGTACATCGCCTCGCCGAGCTTCATCGCCACTTGCGCGAGCGCATTGGTCTTTTCGCTCATCTTGTCGGGATCGCCGCTCTCGACCGCCTGCTTGGCTTCCGAAATGGCGTTCTCGATTTCCGACTTGATCGCCGGCTCGACAGTGTCGCCATGCTCGGCGAGCTGGCGCTCGGTGGTGTGGATGAGGCTCTCCGCGTTATTCTTGGCCTCGGCGCCGGCCCGGCGCTTCTTGTCCTCCTCGGCGAATTGCTCGGCTTCCTTGACCATCTTCTCGATGTCGTCGTCGGCAAGGCCGCCGGACGCCTGGATCCTGATCTGCTGCTCCTTGCCGGTCCCCTTGTCCTTGGCCGACACGTTGACGATCCCGTTGGCGTCGATGTCGAAGGTGACTTCGATTTGCGGCACTCCGCGCGGCGCCGGGGGAATCCCGACCAGGTCGAACTGGCCGAGCACCTTGTTGTCCGCAGCCATCTCGCGCTCGCCCTGGAAAACGCGGATGGTGACCGCGCTCTGGTTGTCGTCGGCGGTCGAAAAGACCTGGCTTCGCTTGGTCGGAATGGTCGTGTTGCGGTCGATCATCCGGGTGAAAACTCCGCCCAGGGTCTCGATACCCAGGCTCAAAGGAGTAACGTCGAGAAGCAGCACGTCCTTGACGTCGCCCTGGAGAACGCCGGCCTGGATGGCGGCGCCCATCGCAACGACCTCGTCGGGGTTGACGCCGACGTGCGGATCCTTGCCGAAGAACTTCTTCACGACCTCGCGAACCCGCGGCATTCTGGTCATTCCGCCGACCATGACGACGTCGGCGATGTCCTTGGCCTCCATCCCGGCGTCCTTCAGGGCCTTCTTGCAGGGCTCGATGGTTCGCTCGATGAGGTCGGAAACGAGCCGCTCGAGGTCGGCGCGGGTAAGCGTCTCGACGAGGTGGAGCGGAGTGGTCTGGCCGCCCTCCATCCGGGCGGTGATGAACGGCTGGTTGATTTCCGTCGAGGATGCCGACGACAGCTCGATCTTCGCCTTCTCGGCCGCTTCCTTCAGCCGCTGCAACGCCAGCCGGTCGCTTCGAAGGTCGATGCCTTCCTTCTCCTTGAAGCGGTCGGCGAGATAATTGACGATCTTGGCGTCGAAATCCTCGCCCCCGAGGAAGGTGTCGCCATTGGTCGATTTCACCTCGAACACGCCATCGCCGATCTCGAGGATCGAAATGTCGAAAGTGCCGCCGCCAAGGTCGTAGACGGCGATCGTCTTGCCGTCCTGCTTCTCGAGCCCGTAGGCGAGAGCGGCGGCGGTCGGCTCGTTGATGATTCGGAGCACTTCGAGACCCGCAATCTGGCCGGCGTCCTTGGTCGCCTGGCGCTGCGCGTCGTTGAAATAGGCCGGAGTGGTGATGACCGCCTGCTTCACTTCCTCGCCGAGATAGGCCTCGGCCGTTTCCTTCATCTTCTGGAGGATGAAGGCGGAAATCTGCGACGGGCTGTAATCCTTGCCGCCCGCACTGACCCAGGCGTCCCCGTTGGGACCCTTGACGATCTTGTACGGGACGAGCTCGGTGTCCTTCTTGGTGATCGGGTCGTCGAAGCGGCGGCCGATCAGCCGCTTGACGGCGAACACGGTATTGTCGGGGTTGGTGACGGCCTGGCGCTTTGCCGGCTGGCCGACCAGCCTCTCGCCATCCTTGGTGAAAGCCACCACCGACGGCGTCGTGCGCGAGCCTTCCGCATTCTCGATAACCTTGGGCTTGCCGCCTTCCATCACGGCGACGCAGCTGTTCGTGGTGCCCAGGTCTATGCCGATTACCTTCGCCATATGCTCCCTTTCCAATCCCCTCTTGCGGCCCACGCGTGAAGCAGCCGCAATTTTTGATTTCGCGGGCGATATAGGGGCCGCTTGCCGAGCGACAAGGGTGGCGCGGGTCGTTGCGGGGGCGGCCTTGGCCGGCCCGGGCCCGGCATCACGGCATCGCCATTCCGCCGTTCACATGAAGGGTCTGGCCGGTCAGATAGCCGGCTTCCCGGCTGGCAAGGAAGGCGCAGGCGGCGCCGACATCCTCGCCGCTGCCCATCGCGCCCATCGGGATTCGCGACAGGATCGCCTCGCGCTGCTGGTCAGTGAGCGCATCGGTCATCGCCGAGGCCATGAAGCCGGGAGCGACGCAATTGGCGGTCACGCCGCGGCTTGCAAGCTCCTGGGCAACGGCCTTGGTCATTCCGGCGAGCCCGGCCTTGGAGGCGACGTAATTGGCCTGGCCGGGGTTGCCGGTGATCCCGACCACCGAGGTGATCGAGATGATCCGGCCGAAGCGCGCCTTCATCATCGGCCTGGCCGCGGCCCGCATCAGCTTGAAGGCGGCCTCGAGGTTGATCTTGATGACCTCCTCGAACTCCTCGTCCTTCATCCGCATCAGCAAATTGTCGCGGGTTACTCCCGCATTGTTGACGAGAATGTCGAGCTTTCCGCCGAGCGCTTCCACGGCGGCCGGAACCAGCCGGTCGACCGCTTGCGGGTTGCCCAGATTGGCCGCGATCGCGACATGGTCGCCGCCGATTTCCTGGCGGAAGCGCTCGAGCTTCTCGACATTGCTTCCCGACAGCGCCAGCCTGGCGCCCTGGCCCGCCAGCGCCTTGGCGATCGCCGAGCCAAGCCCGCCGCTCGCTCCCGTCACCAGCGCGGTCATCCCGTCAAGCGAGAACATCAGCCAATCTCCTTCGCAAGCGCCTCGACGTCTTCAATGGCAACGAGGCTGGTCACCTTCGCATCGGGCGCGATCCTCTTGACCATCGGGCCGAGCACCTTGCCGCCAAGCTCGATGAATTCCTCGACGCCCGCTTGCGCCATGTTGGCGACGCTCTCGCGCCAGCGGACCATCGCGGTCACCTGCTCGACCAAAAGAGCGCGGATCTGGTCCGGGTCGGTTTCGGGTTGCGCGGTCACATTGGCGAATATCGGCACCAAAGGCTCCTTAACGACGACATAGCTCAGCGCATCGCGCATCGCTTCGGCAGCCGGCTGCATCAGCGGGCAATGGAAAGGCGCGGACACCGGGAGCGGCACCGCCCGCTTGGCGCCCATCGGCTTGGCAAGCTCGATCGCCCGGTCGATCGCGTTTTTATGGCCCGAAAGCACGACCTGGGAGGGATCATTGTCGTTGGCGATCGTGCAGACTTCGCCCTCAGCCGCCGCCTCGGCGATCCGGCGCGCCATCGGCAAATCGGCTCCCAGCAGCGCCGCCATCGCGCCCACGCCCACCGGCACGGCCTGCTGCATCGCCTGGCCGCGAAGCTTGAGGAGCTTGGCCGTGGTCGCAAGTGGCAAGGCGCCCGCCGCGCACAAAGCCGAATATTCGCCAAGCGAATGGCCGGCGACGAATTGCGCGGCCTTGCCGAGCTCGACCCCGCCCTCCCTGGTCAGCGAGGCGAAGACCGCGATCGAATTCGCCATGATCGCCGGCTGCGCATTTTCGGTCAGCTTGAGCTCGTCTTCCGGCCCCTCGCGCATCAGCCGGAACAGGTTCTGGCCCAATGCCTCGTCGACCTCGTCGAACACATCGCGGGCCGCCCGGCTCGCCCCGGCGAGCGCGGCGCCCATGCCGACCGACTGGCTGCCCTGTCCCGGAAAAAGGAATGCGCGCATCATGTCCCCGTTGTACTGCCGTCGCCGCGTGGCCTAGGCAGACATCGGCGTGTTGCCAAGCCTTGGGGCCATGCCTTGGGGCCAGGCCTTTTGGGGGGGTGAGCATGAGCGCCAGCGGTGAAAAACAGCTGCTCGGGCCGTGGATGACGGTCGCGCTGGTGGTCGGCAATATCGTCGGCGCCGGCATCTTCCTGCTGCCCGCCGCTCTCGCTCCCTTGGGGCAGAATGCGATTTACGGCTGGCTTGTGACCATCGCCGGCGCCTTGTGCCTGGCCTGGGTCTTCGCCCGGCTCGCGGCGCAAATCGAAGGCGGGCCTTACGCCTATGTTCGCGAGGCGGCGGGCGATTTGCCGGCCTTCATGGTCATGTGGAGCTACTGGATTTCGATCTGGGCCGGGATTCCGGCGCTTGCGATTGCCGCGGTCAGCTATGCAAGCACCATCGTCCCGGCTCTGGGCGGGCCGGTCGCGGCGCCGGTGACGGCGATCTGCTCGGTCTGGCTGCTGACCTTGGTCAACATGCGCGGCGCCCGCTCCGCCGGCGCGGTCCAGTTGGTGACCGCCGTTCTCAAGATGCTTCCGCTGTTCGCGGTGGTCGTGGTCGCTGCGATCGCGTTGGGCGGCGGCGGCACCTCTGCCGAGCTGGTCCCCATTCCCCTCGGCCCCGGCGCCATTGCAACGGCCGCGGCGCTGACATTGTTTGCGATGCTCGGTCTGGAATCGGCCAGCATCGTCTCGAGCAAGGTGCGCAATGCCAGGCAAGTGGTGCCAAAAGCGACCCTGGCCGGGACTGCTCTTGTCGGTCTGATCTACCTGGCCGCCACCACCGCGGTGCTGTTCCTGCTGTCGGGGAAAAGCGCAGCGGCCTCGGCCGCCCCGTTTGCCGACGCGATCGCACCGATGCTGGGCGGGGTGGCCGGAACCCTGGTCGCGGCCTTCGCCGTGATCAGCGTGCTTGGCTGCCTCAACGGCTGGGTGCTCTGCTCGGGCGAAGTGCCGCTGGCGCTTGCCCGCAACGGCATTTTCCCGCGCTGGCTGGGGGTGACGACCGCGATCGGAACGCCGGTCCGCGCCCAGTTGATCTCCAGCCTGGTGGCGACGCTTCTGATCGCCAGCAACTTCAGCCGTTCGATGACCGGCCTGTTCAGTTTCATGATCCTGATGACGACCGCCATCGCCCTT
>DATKAY010000011.1:0-5207 GCA_035514495.1 Sphingomicrobium sp.
AACCCTGTCGCGAACCTCGCCTGCCCCCGATAACGATAGCTGGGCTGCCTGCACCAGGCTTGCGGTCAGCATCGCCTCGCCGTCCAGCTCGGCCGAACCCGGGGCGCTTCCGATCGCCTCGATGACCGTCAACGCTCGCACCGGCAACGGCCTGTTGGACAGGCGCCGAGCGTCGTGGATCATGCAATAGCGGCCGGCGGCGGGGAAGCGGGCAATGACGTCCATCCGGTCGCCGGAAAACAACACCGCCGAGGTGACTTGCCGGACATTGGAGCGGGCCAGCCCGTCCATCGCGACCTGCCACATGGGCAGCGGCTCGCCGGTGCAATGGTCGGCGATCCACTTTTCCTGGTCGGCGCCTTTGACCTCGTGGAGGTCGGGAGCATTGGCGGCGAGCGCCCGAAGCTGGACCCTCACCGGCTCGCGCGTGCCGGCGTGGATCATCCGCCAGCGCTCGAACCGTCCGGCGCGGGCCGTCTCGAGCCGCGGCTGGACTTTGCCGTTGATCCCGGTGAAGCGGCCGGACCACTGCCAGTCCCAGTCATTGTCGTCGCTTTCAACCCGCCCAACGCGGCCGGCGGCGCAGGTCCAGGGCCGGACGTACACCTCGGCCTCTCCGCCTGAAGGGAACTTCTCCTTCTTCTTCGTCCCCTCGATCTCGCCCTTCTCGTCGAGGCACCCGTACTGGATCTGCTGGAACAGCATCACGCGCTCCGGGAAGGCGCGGCCATTTTCGTCCTTCAACAAAATGTCGATGTCGCCTGGCCTGTCGGCGGTCGGCTTGCGGTCCCCGGTGACGATCAGCGCCCCGGCCATCCCGCTTCCGACCTGGACATAGCCCGCCCCGTGCCGGTGCGGATGGTACCAGAAGGTGCCGGCAGGATGGTCGTTGGAGATTTCGTACTCGTAGCGAAACTTCTCGCCCGGCGGGATCGAGATCAGAACATTGTCGCTGTTGCCCGACGGCGAGACCCACAGGCCGTGCGTGTGGAGGTTGGTCTCGTTGAAGCAGCGATGCTTTGCGATTTGCTCCTGCGTGCAGGGCTCGAGCTTGTTGTCGAGATCGATGGTCAGGGTGCGCCCCGGCGCGATCCGGATCGTCGGAGCGACGAAGTCGCCCTCCGCTGCGCCGCTGCCGACAAAGGAGCGCAGCTCGACAGGGTCGCTCGACCCTGTCCATGGGTTGTGAAGCGTCCCTTTTGCTCTTGCGATTTCGAATTCGAAGGATTGATCGCCGGTCGGCGCGGCAAGCGCCGGGCTTCCGGCAAGGATCGCCGAAACGACAGCGACGGCCATCACTTTCATTTTAAATTCCCCCTGCACGCCCCACCATTCGAGTGACTCCGATCCCCGCAACAAGCAAGCGATAAAGGATTTCGATTGATGCCAGGCGACTTGTCGCCGGCCTCTCCACTTCGTTCGTCTGTGCCGCTACAGCCCCATCCATGACCAACCGAACTGGCGGACGGATTCTTGTCGATCAGCTCAGGATCAACGGCTGCGACCGGATCTTCACGGTTCCGGGCGAAAGCTTCCTGGCCGTCCTCGATGCGCTCCACGACACGCCCGAGATCGACGTCATCGTCTGCCGGCAGGAAGGCGGCGCCGCCTATATGGCCGATGCCGACGGCAAGATGACCGGGCATCCCGGGATCGCCTTCGTCACCCGCGGCCCGGGAGCGACCAATGCGAGCGGCGGAGTCCATGTCGCCTTCCAGGATTCGACCCCGATGATCCTGTTCGTCGGCGACCTCGCTCGAAGCGACCGAGGCCGCGAGGGATTCCAGGAGATCGATTTTCCGGCCTTCTTCGCGCCGATCGCCAAATGGGCGGCCCGCATCGACGATGCCCGGCGGATTCCCGAATATGTCGCCCGCGCCTTTCGAGTGGCCACGGCCGGCCGCCCCGGCCCGGTGGTCCTCGCGCTTCCCGAAGACATGCTTCGCGACGAGGTCAAGGCCGAGGATCGCCCGGCCGTTGCACCGCTCGCCCAAGCGCCGGACCCAGGAGCGATCCAGGCGCTGTTCGAGCTGCTCAAGCAAGCCGCTTGCCCGGTTGCGATCGTTGGCGGCGCCGACTGGAGCCCGCGCGCCGCTCACCATTTCGCCAATTTCGCTTATCGCTTCGGGATCCCGACCGCAGCCGCCTTTCGCCGGCAGGATGCGATTGCCAACAGCTGCGGAGTCTATGCCGGCAATCTGGGCTATGGCCCCAACCCGAAGCTCCAGCAGCGAATCCGCGAGGCCGATTTGATCCTCGCCGTCGGAGCGCGCCTCGGGGAAGCGACCACCGACGGCTATAGCCTGATCACGCCCGATCATCCGGGAAAGTGCCTGGTCCACGTCCACCCCGACCCAAACGAACTCGATCGGGTCTATCGCACCGATTTGCCGATCTGCTCCGACATGGGCGAGTTTGCCGAGATGCTCGACGAATGGACCGATCCCGACCTCAAGCGCTTTTCCAGCGGCGAGGACGCGCACCGGGAATGGCTGGACTGGTCGGATCCCAAGTCTCGAAAGGACACCAAGCTCGACCTTGGCCCCTGCGTCGCGGCGATGCGCGACAAGCTGCCCGCCGACACCATCATCTGCAATGGAGCCGGCAATTTCTCGGGCTGGTGGCACCGCTACTGGCGCTACGGGCCGATGCCGACCCAGCTTGCGCCGACGTCAGGCACGATGGGCTACGGGATCCCGGCCGCCGTCGCCGCCGCCCGCCGGTTTAAGGACCGGACGGTGGTCGCTCTCGCCGGCGACGGCGACTTCCTGATGAACGGGCAGGAGCTGGCGACCGCGGCGCAATATGGCTGCGACCTCCTCGTCATCGTCGTGGATAACGGCTCCTACGGCACCATCCGGATGCATCAGGAACGCGACTATCCAGCAAGGGTGTCGGCGACAGAATTGAAGAACCCCGATTTCGCGGCGCTCGCCCGGGCGTTCGGAGGCCAAGGCGAGACGGTCGAGGCGACGCAAGATTTCGCGCCGGCGCTCGACCGGGCTTGCAAGGAAAAAGGAATTCGCCTCATCCACTGCCGGACCGACATCGAGCAGATCACCAATGCAACGACGATTTCGAAAATCAGGGGGAAGGCCTGAGCGGACGGCTCGGCATTCCGCCCGGTTTGTCGCGCGGCGGGACGCTCAGCTGCTCATTGGCGTCGCGTTCCTGCAGCCGGCGCGACCGTGTCGGTTTGCGAACAGGCTTCGCGGGCACTCTTCCGGGATGAGTAATAATGATCCGGCCAGCATCGAGCGGGCGGCGCAAAGGCGAGCCAAGCCTCATCGCTGCGATGCTGCCGGCTGTTGTAAATGTCCTATCCATTCCCGCCACTTTCTTCGAAAAACCTGTTTCTACATAAAAGCTTACGCTTCTTTTCAGGTTCAGCCCCATACAAGCGCGTCCACTTTGGTTGTGCCTGGGAAAAAAGGCACCCTGCACTTCGCTTGGCACCGATTCAGCTCCCGGGAGTCTTCTCCGGCATGAAGCTTCCGTTCCTCCAGCTGTGGCAAACTTTCCGAGCGAGCTACTGGTTCGTGCCGTCGGTGATGGTCGTCCTGTCGGTCATCCTCGGCGCAGGAATGGTGTGGCTCGATTCCGGACCGGCCGCCGACTGGCTCGACCTGATCGGCTGGTATCAGCAGTCCAAGCCCGAGGGCGCCCGACAGGTCCTCTCGGCGATTGCCGGCTCGATGATTACCGTGGCCGGCGTGGTCTTCTCGATCACGATCGTCGCCATCTCGTTTGCCGCCAACCAGTACGGCCCGAGGATCCTCACCAATTTCATGAGCGATCGCGGCAACCAGATCACGCTCGGGACCTTCATTTCCACCTTCGTCTATTCGATCGTCGTTTTGCGGACGATCCAGGGCGGCGAGGAAGGTTTCGTGCCCCAACTGGCGGTGCTGGTTGCAATGCTTCTGGCGCTCTGCTCGATCATCGTCCTCATCTATTTCATCCATCACGTTCCGCGCAGCATTCACATCAACACCATCACCGCGGAAATCGGGCGCCATTTGATCAAATCGATCGAAAAGCACTTTCCCGCCTGCCTGGGCGACCCGCCCGAGCAGTCCGACGATCACAAGGCCAGGTTCCAAAAGGCCGCCCAAGCGGCATTCGGCAGCGGTGGCGACTTCACGAAAATCGAATGCGATGCGAACGGTTATCTGCAGGCGCTCGACCACGACGAGCTGCTTTCCCTCGCTTGCGAACATGCCCTGTTGATCAGCGTCGAGCGCTCGCCGGGGCACTTCCTCTATCGGGGCAGGACCATCGCGCTCGCCTCGCCGGCAGACCGGGTTACAAAGGAGGTGGCCGACGATATCCGGTCGAATTGGTCGGTTGGCTCCAAACGCACCGCAACCCAGGATTTGCTGTTCCTTGTCGACGAGCTCGTCGAAGTTGCAGCGCGGGCGCTGTCGGCCGGGGTCAACGACCCTTATACCGCAAAAACCTGCATGGACTGGCTGACGGCGGCCGCCGCCGAGCTTGCGCGCCGCCAGCCGCCGTCACCCTATCGCCTGGACGACAATGGCGATCTGCGGGTGATCGCGCCCATCGGTTCGCTGCGCATCCATTTGGAACGCGGATTCGGCCGCCTGAGGCCCTATGCCTCGCGCGACGCCAACGCAGCGATCCATTTCGTGTCCCGCCTGCGCTCGCTCGCCGGCGTGGTGCAATCCGCCGACCAGGTTGAAGCCGTCGCCAATCAGGTCGAACAGCTGCTCGAGCTGGCGAGCGGCGAGCTCGAAGGCCCGTCGCTTGACGCTTTGGAGAATGCGGCCGCCGCGGCAAAGGCCGAGCTCGTCGAGGCGCGTTCGCGCTTCGACACCGCCTCCACCGTCCGGACCGAAGCCAGAGCGTCGACGGCCCACCGGATATCGCCTCCATAACGCCAGAGCGGCTCGAACCGCGCCTTGTCAGGCCAGCAGCAGGACCACGGCGGCAATCGCAAAGGCGGCGGCGACATAGCGCTCACAGCGCCAGTGCGCCGGCGCGAATTTCTCTCCCATGACGAGAATGCCGAGAAAGGCGATCCAGGCCAGGTTCATGACCCCACCGACGAACAAAAGCAGCATCAGCGCCCAGCAACAGCCGAGGCAATAGATGCCGTGGGCAAGGCCGAGCCGTATGGCTCCGGCTGCTCCCGGCTTCCAGTGGCGAAGAATGAACAGCAGCGGCGACTGGCACTTGTCGAGGCA
>DATKAY010000012.1:0-28052 GCA_035514495.1 Sphingomicrobium sp.
CGACGAGCGCTATCGCGACGATATCGAGCCGCGGCTGATCGGCCAGAGCGAGGTGCGGATGCACGTGCCGTGCCTGATCGGCGACTATACGGATTTCTACGTCGGGATTCATCATGCGACCAATGTCGGCAAGCAGTTCAGGCCCGACAATCCGCTGCTTCCCAACTACAAATATCTTCCGATTGGCTATCACGGCAGGGCCAGCTCGGTGCGCGCCTCGGGAGAGGACGTCATTCGCCCGAGCGGCCAGCGCAAGCCGCCCGATGCGCAAGTGCCGGACCATGGGCCGAGCCGCCGGCTCGACTACGAGCTCGAGCTTGGAATGTGGATCGGCCGGGGCAACAAGCTTGGCGAACCGGTCCCGATAAACGAGGCGGACGAGCATATCGCCGGCTGGTGCCTTTTGAACGACTGGTCGGCGCGCGACATCCAGGCGTGGGAATACCAGCCGCTCGGGCCGTTCCTGGCGAAGAACTTCCTGACCAGCGTCAGCCCGTGGATCGTCACCAGCGAGGCGCTGGCGCCCTTCCAAACTGAGATGCCTCCGCGGCCGGCCGGCGATCCCGAGCCGCTGGACTATCTGAAGGCCGAGGACGACCGCGCCTTCTCGATCCAGCTCGAGGTCACCTTGTCGACCCGCGCGATGCGCGAGCAGGGCCTTGCGCCGCAGGTGCTGTCGCGTGGAAATGCGTCGGCCGCGATGTACTGGAGCGCCGCGCAGATCGTCACCCACCATGCGTCGAACGGCTGCAACCTGCAGCCCGGCGACCTGATCGGGACCGGCACCTTGTCCACCGACAGCGACGAAGGGCTGGGCTCGCTGCTCGAGATCAGCCGCGGCGGCAAGCAGCCGATCGAGCTTCCCGGCGGAGAGCAGCGCAGCTTCCTCGAGGACGGCGACGAGGTGACCCTGCGGGCCTGGTGCGAAGCCGAAGGCGCGGTGCGGATC
The DNA here is from genome assembly GCA_035514495.1 of Sphingomicrobium sp. GTDB lineage: Bacteria > Pseudomonadota > Alphaproteobacteria > Sphingomonadales > Sphingomonadaceae > Sphingomicrobium. Next base: position 950 of record DATKAY010000012.1, read on the forward strand.
GGCTTCGGGGAATGCGTCGGCCGGGTCGTCGAGCGTTAGGGCAGCGCATCCAACAGCTTAGCCCTCGCGCTGCGGTCGCCGGGCCGGGTTACCCAAGCACCACCCAAGGAGCGTATATCGGACATTTGCCTTGCGGAAGTGCTTTAGCTCAGTCGCGGGGCGGGATCCGACCCCGCGGGGACCACCGCGGCCGGCCGGGACCGCTAGTGTCTCGAATGGGTGGAAAGCGGACATTGTCGCGGTCTGATCTCGTGGTAAACCCGGCGCGAGACCAGGGGGAGAATGAGTGCCGGGCCTGTCTCTCACCGTCAGCATCCGTGGGGAAACATTGTCCAGTTGGCGGGCGCGTCTATCAGGAAAAAAATCGGAGGAACGGATGAAGATCGCATTTCTCGCACTCGCCGCCGCGGCGCTCGTCACAGGCACTGCGCCTGCTCAGGCTCAGACCATTGTTGCCATCGACAGCGAAGCGCCGATCGGGAGGATCCAGCCGGAGGTCTACGGCCAGTTTCTGGAGCATCTCGGGGCGCAGCTCTATGGCGGTCTGTGGGTCGGCGAAAACAGCCCCATCCCCAACACCGACGGCATACGCGACGACGTCTTCGCCGCCCTCGACGCGCTCGACATTCCAGTGATCCGCTGGCCCGGCGGCTGCTATGCCGATCTCTATCACTGGCGCGACGGCGTGGGTGAGCGGACTCCTCGGGTCAACCTGGCGTGGGGCGGCACGCCCGAACCCAACAGCTTTGGAACGCACGAGTTCTTCAACCTGGCCGAGCGGCTGGGCGCCAAGACCTACCTCAACGTCAACCTGGGCAGCGGCACGGTCGAGGAGGCGGCAAACTGGCTGGAATACATCACCTCTCCTGGCCAGTCCGCGCTCGCGCAGGAGCGGCGTGCCAACGGGCGGGACAGGCCGTGGCGGATCGACTATCTATCAATCGGCAATGAGACCTGGGGCTGCGGCGGGCGTATCCGGCCCGAATATTACGCCGACCTCTATACGCGGTGGGCGACCTTCATGAAGGTGGAGGGCGAACCGCCGGTGATGATCGTGTCGGGCTCCCACGACGGCAACATCGGCTATTCGGACGAGGTGCTGGACCATCCGCAGATCGGCGAAGTTTCGAAGGGGATCGCGCTCCATTACTACACGCTGCCGACCGCCGACTGGAGCGCCAAGGGGCCGGGCACCGGCTTTGGGGAGGACCAATGGGCCTCGGCGCTTCGCAACACGATGCGGATGGACCAATTGATCGAGGCACAGATCGCGATGATCGACAGCCACGATCATCTGGGCGAGGATTACGGCCTTTATGTCGACGAATGGGGGATGTGGGTCGATACGCCCGAAGGGGCGCCGGCGCTGAGGAATGAGAGCACCATCCGTGACGCGGTGGTCGCGGCGCTCAACTTCAACATTTTCCACAAGCATGCAGACCGCGTACCGATGACGAACATCGCGCAGATGGTGAACGTGCTGCAGGCGATGATCCTGACCGAAGGGGAGGCAATGATCCTGACCCCGACCTTTCATGTTTTCGAGATGTACCGGCCGTTCCAGGGTGCAACAGCGCTGCCGGTTTCGATCGCGGGGCCGAGCTATACGCACGGCAGCATCACGATCCCCGCGATCTCGGCCTCTGCCGCCCGTACCGCGGACAATCGGCTCGTGGTGGCGCTGGTCAATGCCGATGCAAACCGGGCGCATGGCGTGTCGCTCCCGCGCGAAGGCGCGGAGCGGGCGAGCGGTCGGGTGCTGACCGGCAACGCGGTGGATGCCGGCAATACAATTGCCGATCCGGACCGGGTGGCACCCCGCCCGGCGCGGATCGGGGTGGAGGGCAACCGCTTCACCGCCGAGCTGCCGCCGCGATCGGTCTCGGTTTGGATCGTCGAGTAGGCATGCGCTTGCGGTCGCTAATGTCCGCTTTCGATCCAAAGCTCGTTCAGCGCAAGCCTAGCGCCGCATCGGCGCCATGACCTGATCGGCGAAGCGATCCATTTCCTCGACCTGAGGGCTCATCTGAAGGAGGAGCAAGCCGACGCCTGCATCCTCATACTCTTCGATCCGCTCCTGCAGCTGCTCGGGCGTGCCGACTAGGTTCGGCCTCAGGCCACGATTGGACACTGAATATTCCTGGAGCTTCAGCTCGCGCTCGAGCTGCGTGCCGGACAGCCACTGGTCGAAATTGTCGAAGCCTTTGGGCGGCTTGGGCGGAAGCTGGGTGATCCTCTCAAGCTCGCGCTTCGCCTCGCCCTCGCTGTCGCGGACGATCGCGTAGGCGGCCATTCCGAACTCCATCGGCGGCCCTCCGGCGCGGGCGCGGCGCTCCTTCATGTCGGTGACCTTGGGGCGAATCGCCTCGGCTGGGTCGCCATGCATCACATAGGCGTCGCACTGGGTGGCGATCATCGTCTTCGCCGCCTCGCTTTCGCCCCCGGCATAGAGGGTCGGCCGCGGCTTCCTCAGCGGCTTCGGTTCGCAGATGGCGTCCACGAGGGTGTAGCGTTCGCCCTCGAAGCTGAAGCGCTTCTTTGTCCACAACCCGTCGACGACCTTCAGCCATTCCGAGGTGCGTCCGTAGCGGTCATCGTGCTGATCGAACTGGAGCCCGTACTGGGTGGCTTCGTCGGCCCACCAGGAAGAGACGACGTTGAGTGCAAGACGCCCGCCCGAGATGTTGTCGATGTTGGCAGCCTGTTTCGCGAACAGCGCTGGCTGGTGAAAATTGGGACGGACGGCGACCATCAGCTCGATCGTGCTGGTGACCGCGGCGAGTGCTGCGGCAGTCGACCAGGCATCGAGTGCCGGCTCATCGACGCCCTTGATGTCGTTGAGGTTGAGCTCGGCAATCAGCGAAAGGTCCCAGCCAGTCTCCTCGCTGCGCTGAGTGAGCCGGCGGACATAGTCCCAGCTCGCCTCCATGCCTTCGTCTTCAATAGTGCGGAGCCAGCCGCCGAATACAGGCATCCAATAACCAAACCTCATGCCGTTTTCCTCCTGATCGCCGCCTCCAGCGCGTCAACCAGCCGCTCGTGCGGGTCCCACCCGAGCACGTCGAGCGGGTTGGCCACGAAATTGGAAAGGGCATTGATGTCGTAGAATCTGGGACTGCCGTCGCGGTCATCGATTACCAGCTCGACGCCGCCGACGTCGAGTCCGGAAGCCTTGGCGATTTTTTCCGCCGCCTGGACGATCTCGGCTGGAGGGGTAACGCCTCGCATCGCTATGGCCGGCCTCCCCGGCTGCGCGATACATGCGTCCGCTGGACACAGATCAAAGCTCCCGCCGCTTTCGACCTCCAGCGCGTAGAGGAAGCCGCCGCCAAGAGTCTCGATCCTGAGGATGGTGCCGCCACGCGCCGGGACATAGTCCTGGAGGAGCAGCACCTCGTCGATTGATGTTGGAATGGAACCGTCGCGGATCGACTGCTCGAGCTCGGATCGGCTCGAATAGCGGACGATGCCCGATCCCGAACCACCGATGTTGGGCTTCACCAGCAGCGGGAAATCAAGGCCGTCGCTGGCGCTGGGCAGGTCCTGGGCGCGATGCACCACCCGGGTATCGGGAATGCCCAGTCCGAGTCCGCTGATGAGCGAGAGCTGACGCGCCTTGGAGGAGTCAATGGCGATCGCCTCCGCGCCGTTCAGCACCGTTGCGCCGCATCGGCGCCAATGGTCGAGCAATGCAGTCGCGTAGAATATCGGGTGCTGCGGCTCCCTCAGGAAATCCGACATAGCCACGCGGCTGAGCACCACCGGAGCCGGTGGCTCGGCGGAAGCGGGGTCGAAGTGGTGATCCCCGACACGGATTCTCTCGAAAGCGATTCCTCTCCGCTCGAGCGCGGCGAAAAGCGGCTCGAACCAGGAGGGGTGCTGATAAAGGATGGCGAGATCAGGCTGCACGGGGCCGCTTTTGCCGCTCCGGCGATGAGTGCGTGGGGAGCAATGGATGGCTTGGGGCCATGGACTCTACTCTCGCCTTTGACGCCTCGGCACAGAACTCAATGTCCCACGGTCGGTGCAGATTTCCAAAATGTCTGAGTATATAGAGGAAAATCGCACGTCAACGCGGCCGGACCGCGCGTTGCATCTGGGCGAATGGCAATGCTGCTTGAGCCTGTTACGGGCTTGCCGGTAGCTATCTTTCACTCTTGTTCTCAAGTGAAAAGGGGATCGAGATTGGGGCGCAAAGCAGAAAATTCACTTGATGCACGAACGCGGCGCAAGTCGCTTCGACTGCACGGCATGGTCGCCCGCGATATCGGCATCCAGATCGTCTCGGGCCGCTACAAGGCAGGCGACCTGCTCGACGGCGAGATCGAGGCCAGCGAACGGCTGAACGTTTCGCGCACCGCTTATCGCGAAGCAGTGCGCATTCTTGCGGCCAAGGGGCTGGTCGAAGTCCGTCCCAAAATCGGTACCCGGATTACTGCGCGCAGCAAATGGCACCTTCTCGATCCCGATGTGCTCTCGTGGATCTTCAAATATGAGCCCGACGATCATCTCCTCGAGAGTCTGTTCGAGCTCCGCAAGATCGTCGAGCCGGAAGCAGCGGCGCTCGCGGCGAAAAACCGCAGCGAGGCACAGCTGACGAGCATGAGTGATGCCCTCGACGAGATGGCGGAGCATACGCTTGCCAAGGAAGAAGGCCGGCTCGCGGACCAGAATTTCCACACGGTCCTGCTGGAGGCGACGGGCAATCCCTTTTTGATCAGCCTCACCAGCAGCGTCAGCGCCGCGGTCACCTGGACCACAATATTCAAGCAACGTTTGCGGCCTTTGCAGCGCGACCCGGTCCCCGACCACCGCCGAGTCTACGAGGCGATTGCTGCTGCAGACCCTGAAGCGGCGCATCAGGCGATGGCCGATCTCGTCGATATGGCCTTTTTCGACACGGCGACGGCACCGCGCTCCAAATCGCGTGATTTGCCAGATATGTCTGAGTAATTGCAGATAGCCGACAGGAGAATCGATTCAATGCTTGTCCGACTGGTGCAGCTACGCGACTCCGGTGGAAAACGGCTGGTGGCCGCGCTGGACGGCGAGGGGACCGCTTTGCTGCTTCAAGGGGTGACGAGCACATACGCGCTGGCCGTTTCTGCCATGGAGCAGGGTCGGTCGCTTGCCGAGACAGCGCTCGCAATGATCGGAGACGAGCCGGTCGATCTCGAATTGGCCGAAAAGGAAGGGCGGCTCCTTGCGCCGATCGATCATCCCGACCCGGCGCATGTTTATCTGACCGGTACCGGCCTCACGCACCTCGGCTCCGCGGAGAGCAGGGACAAGATGCACAGGGACGCGGCGGCCGGTGCGGTGACCGACTCGATGCGCATGTTCCTGATGGGCATCGAAGGGGGGAAGCCGGAGGACGGGCGGCCCGGTGTCCAGCCGGAATGGTTCTACAAAGGGGACGGCAGCTGCCTTGCCGCATCCGGCGCAATCCTGGGTTCCCCCGACTTTGCACTCGACGGAAGCGAGGAGCCGGAGATTGCCGGAGTCTACATCATCGATCCTGTCGGCAATCCGAGGCGGCTTGGATTTGCTCTCGCCAACGAATTTTCGGACCATGTGACGGAACGCGGCAACTATCTCTGGCTTGCGCATTCGAAGCTGCGTCCCGCATCGCTCGGCCCCGAGCTGCGTGTAGGCAGCCTGCCTGAAGACGTCCGCGGGACCAGCCGGATTTTGCGCGATGGCAAGGTCGTTTGGGACAAGCCGTTTCTGTCGGGCGAGGCGAATATGTCGCACAGCATCGCCAACCTCGAGCAGCATCATTTCAAATACACTTTGTTCCGAAAGCCAGGCGACGTGCACGTGCATTTCTTCGGGACTGCGACTCTCTCTTTTGCCGATGGGGTGACGACCCGAAAGGGCGATGTCTTCGAGATTGCCGCCGATCCCTTCCTGCTGCCGCTTCGCAACCCGCTCGGCAGTGAAACCTCGACCTCGTTTGACGTCTCTCCCTTGTGAGCCGGTCGCCAATCCGGATCGCACTGGTCGGCATCGGAAAGATAGCACGCGACCAGCATATCCCGGCGCTCGCTGCCAGTTCCGATTACGAGCTTGTCGCGGCAGTGACTCGGCATGGGCCAGTGGAGGGAATTTCGACGTTCGGCAGCATAACCGAAATGCGCCAGTCCGGCCTCGCCCTCGATGCAGTCTCGCTGTGTACGCCGCCTCTTGGCCGGCACGTGCTGGCGCGAGAGGCGATTGCGGCGGGGCTACACGTGATGCTCGAAAAACCGCCCGGAGCGACGGTCAGCGAAGTGGAATCCCTGGCGCTCGCCGCTCGCAAGGCCGGTCTTGCGTTATTCGCGACCTGGCACACGCGAGCGGCTCCGGCGATCGAACGGGCTCGAAGCTGGCTCGCTGGCCGAAGGATCGGCTCCGCCACGATCATTTGGCGGGAGGATGTGCGCCAATGGCATCCGGGACAGGCGTGGATCTGGGAGCCGGGCGGCTTTGGCGTGTTTGATCCCGGGATCAATGCGTTGTCGGCAGCGACCGCCATTCTTCCGCAGGCGTTGTTCCTGACGGACGCCTCACTTTTCTATCCTGAGAACCGCGCAATGCCGATTGCGGCGCATCTCTCGATGAGCGATTCGGAGGGAATAGCGATAAATGCCGATTTCGACTGGCGCGAGCGCGGGACACAGCGGTGGGATATCGACGTCGAGACGGACGCCGGGCGGTTAACTCTGTCGAAGGGAGGAGCTGCATTGGCGATCGACGGCGAGACGTTGATCGACGAGGACGAGATTTCCGCCGAATATCCGAATCTTTATGTCCGCTTTGCCGAATTGGTGCGGAGCCGGATGCTTGATGTCGATCTCGCGCCGCTCCGGCTGGTCGCCGACGCATTCATGCTTGGAAGGCGCGTTCAGGTGGACCCCTTCGTCGAATAATCAGAAGTTGGAGAGTGCGAAATCCAGTCGGAACGCGACCAACCCGCGCAGGCGCCCGCAAGCTGAACCTTAGCGGCGCATCCGCGGCTCAGTGGTTATGCCTTGGCACTCCGTGAGTCTGGGCGATCCGCTGGTATTTGACGGCAGGCTCCATCACGGCGCCGCTGTCCATTTGACCGACGGTGGCGCGGTGCACTTCCTGCCAGGGCGTCTGGCTCGGCGGATGCTGGTATCCACCTTGTTCCTCGAGCGTCTTGCGCCGCTCCTCGAGCTCGGCGGCGTCGATCAGAATGTTCGCTTCCCCGCGCTTGAGATCGATCCTTACCCGGTCGCCGGTGCGAAGCAGCGCCAGCCCGCCGCCCGCGGCCGCTTCCGGAGATGCATTGAGGATTGACGGCGAGCCGGACGTTCCCGACTGCCGCCCGTCGCCGATGCAGGGTAGCGAGGCGATTCCAGCTTTCAGCAGATGGGCCGGGGCGCGCATGTTCACCACCTCGGCCGATCCGGGATAGCCGATTGGGCCGACGCCGCGCATGACCAGAAGCGTGGTCTCGTCGATGCCGGTAGCCGGCTCGTCTATTCGGCGATGATAATCCTCCGGTCCGTCGAACACCACGACGGGCCCTTCGAATGCGTCGGGATCGTCGGGATTGCTCAGATAGCGCTTGCGGAAATCATCAGAGACAACGCTGAGCTTCATGATCGCATTGTCGAAGAGATTGCCGCGAAGCACCGAGAAACCGGCGGATTCCTTCAGCGGACTGTCGAAGGGGCGGATGACGTCCTCATCCTCGATTTGAGCGCTCCGGCAATTGTCGCCGATGGTGCGGCCGTTTGCAGTGATCGCCTGTTCGTGAATCATTCCCTGTCGCATCAGCTGCGCAACCACGGCGGGAACGCCGCCGGCGCGATAAAAATCCTCGGCGAGATATTCGCCGGCAGGCTGCAGATTGACCAGCAGCGGGATGTCTCCGCCGAATTCCTGCCAGTCCTCGACGGACAGCTCTACGCCGGCATGGCGCGCGAGCGCGACGAGATGGATCGGCGCATTGGTGGAGCCGCCGATCGCCGAGCTCACCCGGATCGCGTTGATGAACGCCTCTCGAGTGAGGATGTCGGAGGGCTTTCGGTCCGCCTCGACCATTTCAACGATTTGCAGGCCTGTGCGGTAGGCCGCTTCCTGCCGGTCTCGATAGGGAGCAGGAATTGCCGCCGATCCGGGCAACGACATTCCGAGGACTTCTGCGAGCGAGTTCATCGTCGTTGCCGTGCCCATGGTGTTGCAATAGCCGGTCGATGGCGCGGACGAGGCGACCAGCTTGATGAATCCCTGGTAATCGATCTCCCTGGCAGCGAGACTCTCGCGCGCTTTCCACACGATCGTGCCCGAGCCCGTGCGCTCGCCTTTGTGCCAGCCGTTGAGCATTGGCCCGACCGAAAGGGCAATGGCCGGAATATTCACCGTCGCAGCGGCCATCAGGCAGGCGGGAGTGGTCTTGTCGCAGCCAATCGTCAAAACGACGCCGTCGAGCGGGTAGCCGAACAGGACTTCGACAAGCGCCATATAGGCAAGGTTGCGGTCGAGGCCGGCGGTCGGCCTCTTGCCCGTTTCCTGGATCGGGTGAACCGGAAATTCGAGCGGCACTCCGCCGGCCGTCAAAATCCCGTCGCGGACGCGCTGGGCAAGCACGATGTGATGGCGGTTGCAGGGGCTGAGGTCGCTGCCCGTCTGGGCGATGCCGATGATCGGCTTGCCGGACTGGAGATCCTCGAGAGACAGGCCGAAGTTCATGTATCGCTCCAAGTAGAGCGCAGTCATGTCGGGATTGGTCTCGTCGTCGAACCAGGCGCGCGAACGCAGGCGCCCAGAGGATTGTCTCGTTTTTTCAGTCATGTCGCGAGGCTCTGTCTATCGGGAAGAGGGGCGCGTGCCGGAGCGCTGTCGTTGTGCCGCCTTCATCATTTTCCGTTCCTCGCCATTTGATTACTCAGACAATTGCAGATATGCGCTGTGGCTGCAAGCCATGTGGCCAGGTTCGGTCGGCTTTGCGCTGTTCCGGGCTTTCGGATCACTGCCTAAGAATGCTCTGGACTGATTGCTGATACAAAGCAGGTTGACGAAGAAGAGTCGGAGGGGATTCGGATGACGATGTTCAAAAAGACGGTTGCCGCGCTTGCGGCAGCCTTTCTGGTCGGCTGCGGCGGCGAGACCCGAGACGATCAGTTGACGGTTGGTTTCTCGCAGATCGGATCCGAATCAGGCTGGCGCGCGGCCGAGACGAAGATGGCGCGCCTTGCAGCCGAGGAGCGCGGCGTGGACTTGAGGATCTCGGACGCACAGCAGCGGCAGGAGAACCAGATCAAGGCCATCCGTGCCTTCATCGCGCAGGGAGTCGACGCGATACTTCTGGCACCGGTCGTTGCAACCGGCTGGGACGGGGTTTTGCGCGAGGCGCGTAGCGCGGACATTCCGGTTGTTCTGCTCGATCGCCAGATCGAAACATCCGACGAGGATTTGTATCTTTCGGCCGTCACCTCCGACCAGGTCCTCGAAGGAAATATGGCCGGCAAATGGCTTGTCGAGCAGGCCAAGGGTCGCGATTGCCCGGTGGTCGAGATTCAAGGTACCGTCGGATCCAGCCCTGCGATCAAGAGAAAGGAAGGCTTCGATGAGGCCATCGCCGAGGCGCCTAACGTGCGGATCGAGCGCAGCCAGTCCGGCGATTTCACCCGGGCAAAGGCCAAGGAAGTCATGGAAAGTGCGATCAAGGCGCTCGCAGGAACGCCCATCTGCGCGGTTTACGCACATAATGACGACATGATGATCGGCGCTATTCAGGCCATGAAGGAGGCAGGCCTCAAACCCGGCAAGCAGGTGCTGACGGTATCGATCGACGGCGTTCCCGACATCTTCAGGGCCATGATGGAGGGTGACGCGAACGCGACCGTCGAGCTCACGCCCGAAATGGCGGCCCCGGCGCTCGATCTCCTGATCGACTACAAGCGGAACGGCAAGGTCCCGCCCAACTGGGTGCAGACGCCGACGCGCCTCTACACTGCCGAGACCGCTGCTGCCGAATACGAGCGTCGCAAAGATCTCTACTAGCTGCGGAATAGCCAGGTGACTGCGCACAGGCCCGTTTTACAAGCGCGCGGCATTCGCAAAGACTATCCGGGAACGGTCGCACTCGACGACGTCGATTTCGACCTGCTCCCGGGCGAGATTCACGCCTTGATGGGCGAGAACGGCGCGGGAAAGTCGACGCTGATCAAGATCCTGACGGGCGCTGAGCAGTCCGACGAGGGAAGGACCCTGCTCGAGGGCAATGCAGTCGATTTTCCTGACACCTCCGTTGCACAGAAGGCAGGCGTCTGGGCAGTACATCAGGAAGTGACGCTGCTTCCCAACCTCAGCGTCGCTGAAAACCTGCTCCTCGGCTTCCAGCCCACGCGCTTCGGCCTGGTGCAGCGGAGCGAGATGAAAAAGCTCGCACAGGCCACTCTCTTGGACCTTGGACTCGATCTCGACGTGGAGAGGCCGCTGGGCGGCTATCCGGTCGCGGTGCGCCAGCTCGTCGCAATCGCCCGGGCAGTTCGGACCGATGCCCGGGTGCTTGTCCTCGACGAACCCACCGCAAGCCTCGATGCAAGTGAAGTCGAGAGGCTGTTTGCGCTGATTCGCCAGCTCGCGGAGCGGGGGACCGCCATCATCTTCATCAGCCACTTCCTCGATCAGGTCTACGCGATCAGCGACCGCATAACCGTGCTTCGGAACGGCCAGCGGGTCGGTACCTATTTCTCGTCCGCTTTGCCGAAGGTCGAGCTCGTGTCGGCGATGCTCGGCAAGGGCCTGGAAGATGCGGTCGAGCACCCGCCTTCCGGCTCTGCGCAGGAACGCCCGGTGACTGCCTGCTTCACCCGGTTCGGCAAGGAAAATCTGGTCGAGCCGTTCGACCTGGACCTCCATGCCGGCGAGGCCATCGGCGCCGCTGGCCTGCTCGGCTCCGGCAGGACCGAAACTGCGCTGTTGATGTTCGGAGTGCTGAAGACCGACAGCGGCTCGGTTCTGATGGACGGGCAGCCGGTGCGCCTCAACTCGCCGAGTGACGCCATTCGCCTGGGATTCGCTTTCAGTCCGGAGGATCGCAAGACCGACGGAATTATCGGCGCCATGTCCGTTCGCGATAACATCACCATCGCGCTCCAGGCGCGAAATGGATGGTATCGCAAGCTCCCGCGGCGTGAGCAGGACAGAATTGCCGACACTTTCATCTCGGCCCTCAACATTCGAACCCCGGATGCCGATAAGCCGATCGAGCAGCTTTCTGGCGGCAACCAGCAAAAAGCTCTCCTTGCGCGGTGGCTTGCGACCGAGCCGAGACTGCTGATCCTGGACGAGCCGACGCGCGGCATCGACGTTGGCGCACATGCCGAAATCGTGCGGCTGATCGAGAAGCTGCGCGACGAGGGCATGTCGCTCTACGTAATCTCGTCCGAACTTGAAGAGCTGACCGCCTATAGCGACCGCATCAGCGTCATGCGCGACCGAAAGCAGGTTTGCATTCTCGAGGGCAGCGACGTGGCAATAAACGCGATCGTTTCCGCGATCGCCGCGCCGGAAACCGCAGAATGAAAGCCGCGCGCGAGTCCATCCGGCGCGGCGCTCCGCAACTTTCGGCGCTGATCTTCCTGCTGGTCGTCAACTGGGTCATCTTTCCGCCCTTTTTCGACGTCTCGCTGGTTGACGGGCGACTTACTGGAAGCATCATCGACGTGCTCAATCGGGCTGCTCCCGTGGCCTTGCTCTCGCTCGGCATGGCAGCCGTCATCGCGACCCGGGGAATCGATCTTTCGGTCGGGGCAATCATGGCGATTTCCGGAGCGGTGGCGGCATCGCTCGTCGATGCCGGCCACGCCTGGTACGTGGCGGTTCTGTGCGCAATCGGCGCCGGGCTGGCGAGCGGGTTGTGGAACGGATTCCTCGTGTCTGTGCTCCGAATCCAGCCGATCGTCGCCACCCTGGTCCTGATGGTCGCCGGGAGGGGGATCGCGCAGCTTATCACCGCCGGGCAGATCACAACCTTCACCAATCCGCAGCTCGCAGCGCTTGGAAGTGGAGCGTTGCTGGGAGTTCCGGCCCCGATAATCATCACTGTTGCGGTGGCCGCGTTCCTGATTTTCCTCGCCCGCACCACGGCATTGGGCATGTTCATCGAGGCGATCGGAACCAACCCGCACGCCAGCTACCTCGTCGGGATCAGAACCAGGGCCCTGCTGATATCCGTCTATGCTTGTTCCGGAGTCACGGCTGCGATCGCTGGCGTTATCGTCGCCGCAGACATCAGGGGCGCCGACGCGAATAATGCCGGGCTGTGGCTGGAACTGGATGCCATTCTGGCGGTGGTGCTCGGCGGCGCATCCCTGCTCGGCGGCCGCCTCTTGTTCATGATGACCCTGGTCGGCGCGGTCACTCTTCAGGCGCTCAAGACAGGAATTCTGCTGGCCGGATTTCCATCCGAATTCAATCTGGTGGTGATGGCTGCCGTGGTCTCGACCCTGCTCGTCCTGCAGGCGCCTCCCGTCCACCAATGGTGGGCGAAAAAGATCGGCGGCGGGAGAGCCGTGATGGCCCCCTGGCCTGCTCTGGCGTCTCGACGCGCTCGGCCGCCTGGAAAGCCAAAGCCATGAAACTGGAGCACAACCGCCCGCTGCTCATCACGCTGGTCGTCTTCGGGCTGCTCGTCGGGGTTGCCGCGGCGCAGTTTCCGTTCATTCTTTCCGGCCGCGTGGTCGGCAATTTGCTGACCGACTCTGCTTTCCTCGGCGTGCTCGCACTCGGCATGACCGTCGTCATCATCTCGGGCGGCATCGATCTTTCCGTCGGCGCGGTGCTCGCATTCGTGAGCGTTCTGCTGGCCGTTCTCATCGAACAGCATCAGGTGAACCCGTTCATCGCTTTTGCTTGCGCAATCGCTCTTTCGACCGGTTTCGGGGCCCTGCTGGGATCGGGAATCCACTTTCTCAAGGCGCCCCCCTTTATCGTCACTCTGGCCGGCATGTTCCTGGCCCGCGGCGGCTGTTTCCTGCTGACGAACGATTCGATTCCGGTGAATGCCGACGTCTATCAGCAGCTTTCCAGCTTGGCCTTGCCGCTGCCGGCCGGGGGGCGCATCACACTCAGCGCCGGCATAATGCTGCTGGCGCTCGCGGCGACTGTGGTGATGCTTCGGTCGACCCGCTTCGGCGCAAATATCTATGCGTTGGGCGGGGACCAGAAGGCGGCCCGGCTGATGGGTGTGCGAACGGGGCGAACCACGATCGCCATCTACGCCTTTTCCGGAATGATGGCCGGGATCGCAGGCATCCTCTTCTCCATCTACACGCAATCGGGATATCCGCTCGCCGTTGTCGGGATTGAGCTGGACGCGATCGCGGCGGTCGTCATCGGCGGGACACTTCTGTCCGGCGGTTATGGCGGAGCCGTGGGCACGTTCTTCGGTGTGCTGATCCTGGGGCTGATCCAGCTTTACATCACGCTAGAGGGAACATTGTCGAGCTGGTGGGGGAAAATCGCAACCGGGACCTTGCTGTTCCTGTTCATCGCCATTCAGCAGCTGATGCTGATGCTGTCGTCGCGCCGCAGGCGCGCTGCCGGCAAATGAACTCTGAGTCGAAAGCGGACCTAAGCCGCTGATGTCCGCTTTGGGTGGAAAGCGGACATTAGCCTAAGGCGCGGTGCCGCTTAACGGACTCGAACCGTTGACCCCATCATTACGAATGATGTGCTCTACCAGCTGAGCTAAAGCGGCATGGGGCGCCAGAAGCCGGACCCATATGGCCCCGGCGGCGCCGCCCTACCAGCGGCCCGGCGGCCTAGCAAGCGCGTCGGCGGACATCCCTTGCAACGAATATGCTTAGCGCTTTCTGCCAACGGCTCGCAGTGGGGCCCTCGTTGCTCGACGGGCGGGACTGTCGAGCGGGCAATCCGCCGCGCCGGGGCCTGATTCTTCAAAAAAAGCACTGCCCCGTCCTTGTCGGCACTGTCGGGCCCCGGCTATAGCCCGCGCCATAACGACCCGTGTCGGAGCTATGCCTAAATGACGGCCCAGCCGCGCCTGCCGAAGACGCTGGTCGATTCCATCCGCGATGCCCTGACGACTGACGCCCTGCCGGGCGAGACCGAGGGATTCGACCGAAAGCAGAAGCGCGATGCCGCGGAGTTCATCGCTTCCGCCGCAGCGGTGCGGCCGCCGCGAACCACTGCGATGAAGATCGAATCGACCGGCGGCGAAGCCGGTCGGCGGCGAGTCCGGATGGTCGTGGTCAACGAGGACATGCCGTTCCTGGTCGACAGCGTTTCCGGGGCGATCGCTGCCCGGGACGTCGCGATCCACCGGCTTCTTCACCCGATCGTCAAGGTGGTCCGCGACGAGCGCGGCCGGATCGAGAAGATCGGCGAGGGCGAGCCGGAATCGATCATCTACATCGAGCTCGACCGGGTGGATGCGCGCAGCCGCCAGGCGCTGGTCCGGCAGGTCAAGCAAGTGCTTGCCGACGTCCGGATGGCGGTCAGCGACTGGCGGGCGATGCTCGCCGAGATGCGCAAGGACGCCGACAGCCTGGAAAAGCGCGACAGCGAGAGCGCGGCTCTGCTGCGCTGGCTCGCTGACGACAATTTCACTTTGCTCGGCCACGCTTATGTCGATTCGGACGGCGAGCTCGACGATGCCCTCGGAATCCTCCGCAACGAAACGGCGCTTTGGGAGAAGAGCGCGGCCGAAGCCGCGGTCAGGCATCTCGCCGACGAGGATCGAACGGTGCTGTTCCTCAAGGCCGACCGGATTTCGCCGGTTCACCGCCGGGTGCCGCTCGACGTCGTGATGGTCCGGCTTCCGGACGGCACGCTGTCGGTTCACACCGGGCTGTGGACGAGCGAGGCGCTACGCACCTCCGCACAATATGTGCCGGTGCTCCGCAAGCGGCTCGCTAACCTCGACCAAGCGCTTGGTTTCGCGCCATCCAGCCATGCCGGCAAGGCGCTCGCCCACGTCATCTCGACCCTCCCGCACGACCTGCTCATCTCGTTCGACGAAAAAGAGGTTCGGACTGCCGCCCTCACCGCGATGAGTCTCGCCGACAGGCCGAGGCCCAAGCTCCTGCTGCTTTCCGGAGCGCTCCGGCGCCATCTCTATGCGTTCGTCTGGCTCCCTCGCGACGAGCTGACCACTGCCCGCAGGCGAGCCATCGGGATGATGCTCGAATCGGAGATCGAGGCTCCGATCAGCAGCTGGACGGTGGAGCTGGGCGAGGGCGAGCTGGCGCTGATCCGCTTCACCTTCCCGGTCGACCCCGCCGCCGATCTTCCGGACGCGGATGCGCTCGACGCAGCGTTGACGGAGATGGTGCGGGGCTGGAGCCCCGCGGTCGAAACGGAGCTCCTAAAAGCGGCCGGGGCGCCTCGGGCGACCCGCCTGGCCCTCACCTATATCCCGGCATTCCCGGACGGCTACAAGGCCCGGACCAGCCCCGAGGAGGCCGCCGCCGACATCCTTCGTCTTTCCGCGCTCGCCGGCACCGACGAGCGGGGGGTCCGCCTGTGCCCCTCGTCGCACGGAAAGCACGAGCTCGAGCTCAAGACCTATCGAAGGGGCGGGCTCATCCCGCTCTCCGAGGCGGTTCCGGTTCTGGAGAATTTCGGCTTCCGGGTGCTCGAGGAGATCCCGACCTCGATCGCCGGAGGGACGATCGGCTACATCCACGACTTCCGGCTGGAGCTGCCCGGGGTCGATGACGTCGGACCGATGCTGGAGCGGGCGGAAACGATCGAGCGGGCAATTTCAAGCGTGCTCGGCGGCCTGTCCGAGGACGACGAGTTCAACCAGCTGGTGCTGTTTACCGAATGCGAGCCGATTTCGGTCGTCTGGATCCGCGCCTGGTTCCGCTACCTGCGCCAGACCGGGAGCGCGTTCGGATTGCTCACCATCGCCGAGGCCCTTCGCCGGGCTCCCGAGGCGACCCGGGCGCTGGTCGGCCTGTTCCGGGCCGCGCACGATCCCCAGCTCCCGAAGCGCGAAGCGGCGGTCCAGCGCCGCCGTTCAGAGCTCGACCAGGCGCTGGGCGATGTCCGCTCGATCGACGACGATCGAATTATCCGCCGGATTCGGGCGCTGGTCGAAGCGACCGTCCGGACCAACGCTTTCTCGCCCGCCTCCAACGAGGCCCTGGCCTTCAAGATCGATTCGAGCCGGGTGCCGGGCCTTCCCGCGCCGATCCCGTGGCGCGAGATCTGGGTCTATTCGCCGCGGGTCGAAGGCATCCACCTGCGCGGCGGGCCGGTGGCCCGCGGCGGCCTTCGCTGGTCCGACCGGCGCGACGATTTCAGGACCGAGATCCTCGGCCTGATGAAAGCGCAGCTCGTCAAGAACTCGGTGATCGTCCCGACCGGCGCCAAGGGAGGCTTCTATCCCAAGATGCTTCCGCCGGCCGACCGGGACCTCTGGCTGGCCGAGGGAACGGCGAGCTACAGCATCTTCATCCGGGCGCTCCTTTCGATCACCGACAACATCGTTGACGACAAGGTCGTCCATCCCGACGACGTGGTCATCCACGACGGCGACGACCCCTATTTCGTCGTCGCTGCCGACAAGGGAACGGCGACCTTCTCGGACATCGCCAACGGAATAGCGCTCGAACGCGGCTTCTGGCTCGGTGACGCCTTCGCTAGCGGCGGTTCCAACGGCTACGACCACAAGGCGATGGGGATCACCGCCCGGGGGGCGTGGATCTCGGTGCAACGGCACTTCCTCGAGATGGAAATCGACGTCCAGCGCGATCCGGTCACCGTCGTCGGCGTGGGCGACATGTCGGGCGACGTCTTCGGCAACGGGATGCTTCTGTCGAGGGCGATCAGGCTGGTCGCCTCCTTCGACCACCGCCACATCTTCATCGACCCCAATCCCGACCCGGAGGTGAGCTGGGCCGAGCGCAAGCGCCTGTTTGAGCTGCCGCAGTCGAGCTGGGACGATTACGATCGGTCGAAGATCTCGTCGGGCGGCGGCGTTTTCCCGCGCACCCAGAAGTCGATCCCGCTGTCGAAGGAGGTTCGTGAAGCGCTCGAAATCGACGAGGCAAGCGTCGATCCCGCGACGCTGATGAATGCGATCCTCAAGGCGCCCGTTGACCTGATCTGGTTCGGCGGGATCGGGACCTATGTGAAAGCCTCGACCCAGTCGGATTCGGAGGTCGGAGACCCGGGCAACGATCTGATACGCGCCGACGCCAACCAGCTTCGCGCCAAGGTCATCGGCGAGGGCGCGAACCTTGCAATCACCCAGGCCGGGCGGATCGAGTTCGCGCTCGCCGGCGGGCGGATCAACACCGACTTCATCGACAACAGCGCCGGAGTCGCCTGCTCCGACAAGGAAGTGAACATCAAGATCCCGCTCAACCGCGAGATGCGGGATGGGACGCTCACCCTTCAGAAGCGCAATGCGCTTCTCTCCAAAATGACCGACGGGGTCGCGCATATGGTCCTCGAGGACAATCGCCTCCAGGCCCTCGCCTTGTCCGTCGCGGAAAGCGGCGGCGCGCGCGCCTTGCCGGGGCATGTCCGGACCATCGAGCTGCTGGAGTCCTCGGGCCGGCTCGACCGCAGGGTCGAGGGGCTGGCACCGAGCGACGAGCTGCTTCGCCGGGCGCAAGAGGGCCAGGGCCTCACCAGGCCCGAGCTGGCGATTGTTCTGTCGATGTCCAAGCTCGCGCTCCAGGCGTCGGCCGAACCGCTCGACCTGTCCGGGGAAAAGCTGCTGGAGGCGGAGCTCTTCGACTATTTCCCCAAGCCGATGCGCAAGCCCCATTCGGACTCGATCCGGGCGCACCGGCTGCGCAACGAGATCATCGCCACCCGAGTCGCCAACCGGATGGTCAATCGCCTCGGCCCGGTGGTGCCGCTCGACATGACCGACGAGGAGGGCGCCTCGCTCGGCCAAGTGATCGTCGCCTTCTTGGTCGCCGAAAGGCTGCTCGAGCTCAACTCGCTATGGGCGCAGATCGAGGCCGCCGATTTGCCGGAGAATGCCCGGATCGAGCTGTTCTCCATCGCCACCGGGAGCATTCACGCCCTCCTTTCCGACATCCTGCGCGCGACCGGCGCCGATTCGAGCGTCAACGCTCTGTGCAAGCGGCTTGAGCCGGGGGTCCGGAAGATCGCTGCCGCAGCGACCAAGCTGATCCGGACCGAAGTCCGCAACGAGGCAGCCGCCCGGCGCGATCGTCTGCTCGAGCTCGGGGCGCCCGAGGAAATCGTCCACGGGCTGGTCCGGCTCTATGAGATCGACGGAATCTTCGGAATCGCGGCGCTGGCCGCCGGGAAGAAACTCGACGAGCTGGCGCTCACCCGGGCCTATACCAGGCTTGGAGAAGCGCTCGGGCTCGACTGGGCGCAGCAGCAGCTCGCCCGCTTCACGCCTCGCGACCAGTGGGAGCGGCTGCTGACTGCCGGCCTGGCGCGCGACTTCGAGCAGCTGCGGATCGATTTTTTGTCGAAAGTCCGGGACAAGGATCCGGTCGCGGCGGTCGAGTCCTGGGTCGCTGAACAGAAAGCGCGAATCGACCAGTTCCGCAAGCTCATCGACCGGGCGCGGCGCGAGGGATCGGTCAGCGCCTCGATGCTCGCGCAGATCGCCAGCCAGGCACGGATCCTATTAGCCCGCTGATTTTCCCGCTGCCGTGCGAACCAGCAGCCATTGCCGGATCGCCGAGGCCAGGTTGGGCGCGGGGGAGTGTTCGAGGCGTCCGGCGTCGATCCGGGCGATCAGCGCATTGAGCGGCAGCCGCTCGCCGGCCGCAGCCTGTTCCAGCGCCGACCAGAAGATCGGCTCAAGGGCGATCGACGTCTCGTGGCCGGCGATGGTGACGGATCGCTTCCGAGGAGGCGCAAAGGGCGGCGCCTCGTCCATCAGTACATGTGCTGGCCGCCGTTGATCGACAGGGTCGACCCGGTGATGAAACCGGCATCCTCGTCGCACAGGAACATGACCCCGCGAGCGATCTCCGCGGCTTTCCCGAGCCGGCCGACCGGGATCCGGGCGACGATCTTCTCGAGCACTTCCTCGGGAACCGCGGCGACCATGTCGGTGTCGATATAGCCAGGGGCGACGGCGTTCACCGTCACTCCGAAGCGCGCGCCTTCCTGGGCGAGCGCCTTGGTGAAGCCGTGGATTCCGGACTTGGCGGCGGCATAGTTGACCTGGCCGTACTGGCCGGCCTGGCCGTTGATCGACCCGATGTTGACGATCCGGCCATAGCCGCGGCCGCCCATGCCCTCGAACACCGCCTTGGCCATGTTGAAGCAGCCCCCCAAATTGGTGTCGATCGCCTCCTGCCACTTGGCGTGATCCATCTTGCGCATGGTCGCATCGCGGGTGATCCCGGCATTGTTGACCAGCACGTCGACGGGCCCGAGGTCCTGTTCGACCTGGCGGACGCCCTGCTGGCACGCCTCATAATCGGCGACGTCCCACTTGTAGGTGCGGATTCCGGTGTGTTCGTTGAACGCCTTGGCGCGCTCGTCATTGCCGCAATAAATGGCCGCGACGGCCATTCCTGCCTGCTTGAGCGCGATGCTGATCGCCTCGCCTATCCCGCGCGTTCCCCCAGTGACGATCGCCACTCGAGCCATTGCCTGTCTCCTGTTCGTGTCCGGGCCGCTTATTCCGGCAGGAGCCAGCCTGCAAGCTCGCGGCGGACCAGCGCTTCGAGCATTGCCATGCCCTCGGCCGAATCATTGAGGCAGTCGAGGCGCTCGAACCTCTCGCCCCCGGCGGCCAGGAAAGTGTCGCGCCCCCGAATTCCGAGCTCCTCGAGTGTCTCGACGCAATCCGCCGAAAAACCGGGCGCGGCGATGGCGATCCTGGTCACTTTGCGCTCCGGATAGCCGGCGAGAATCTCGTCGGTCGCGGGCTTCAGCCACTGGGCTCGGCCGAAGCGCGACTGGAAGGCGATGTCGGTCGGGACCGCAAGGCGCTCGCCCAAGAGCCGGGCGGTCTTCTGGCAGTGGCAATGATAGGGATCACCGAGCTCGAGGGTGCGCTGCGGCATGCCGTGGAAGCTCAGCAGCAGCCGGTCGGGCGTGAAGTCGAGCGCCTCGAGCTGGCTCTTGAGGCTCTGCGCGAGCGCGTCGAGGTGCAGCGGGTCGTCGTAATAGGGGGGCAGGGTCCGGACTGCCGGCTGGCGGCGAAGCGAGGCGAGCGCCGCGAACAGCGCGTCCTGCGCGCTTGCGGTCGTTGCCGCGCAATATTGGGGATAGAGCGGCGCCGCCAGGATCCGGTCGCACCCTGCCTTCGCCATCCGCTCGACCGCGGGGCCGATCGCCGGATTGCCGTAGCGCATCGCGTAATCGACGATCACGTCCTCGCCGAGCCTTTCTTGCAGGGCGTCGGCCTGCCGCCTGGTGATCGCCGCCAGCGGCGATCCCTGGTCGGTCCACACCTGGCGATAGGCATGGGCCGATTTCCTCGGCCGGAGCCGAAGCACGATTCCGTGAAGGATCGGCCGCCACAGCCAAGGTGAGATCTCGATCACCCGGGGATCGGTCAGGAATTGCGCGAGATAGCGCCGGACGGCCCCGGCTTCCGGAGCGTCCGGAGTGCCAAGATTGATGAGTAGCACGCCGATCCGGCCGTGCTCGACTTGAGGATGGTCCGGCGGCGCCTTCTTGCTCAACGGGCGTAGCGCGATTTCAGCTCGACCCGGTCGAACTTGCCGGTTCCGAGCTTGGGCAGCGGCTCGGCCGAAAACACGAAGCGGGCCGGCACCTTGAAGGCCGCGATCCGCTGTTCGAGGAATTCGCGAAGCCTTGCTTCGTCGAGCTCACCGACCGGATGGATCACCGCGACCGGCACTTCGCCGAGCCGCTCGTCGGGAGCGCCGAACACCGCCGCTTCGGCGACCTGGGTATGAGCGTAGCAGGCCGCCTCCACCTCGGCGGTGGAGATATTCTCGCCGCCCCGGATGATGATTTCCTTCTTGCGGTCGACGATGAACAGATAGCCGTCCTGGTCGATGTAGCCGATGTCGCCGGTGCGGACATATCCGTCCTCGCTGAAGGCGGCGTCGGTCGATTCCGGGTCCTGAAGGTAGCATTTGAAATTGGCTGCCGACTTGATCCCGATCTCGCCACGCTCGCCGGCCGGCAGGTGGCTCCCGTCTTCGCCGAGGATCGCGAGGTCGACGAAGGGTCGCTGGGGGCGGCCCGTCGATCCCGGCTTGTCGGCGTAATTGCTCCAGAAGTTGCCGCAGCCGACGGCGTTGGTCTCGGTAAGCCCGTAGCCGAGCGCGGGCTGGGCGCCCTCGAAGGTCTTCTGGAGCCGGCCGACATGGCTGACCGGCCGCGGAGCGCCGCCGGCGGCGATGTCGGTGAGCGACGAAAGGTCGTATTTGTCCCTGTCCGGGTGGGTCATCAATTCCAGGCTCATGGTCGGAACGCCGACGAAATAGGTGATCTTTTCCTGCTCGATTAGCCGAAGCGCCTCCCCGGCGTCCCATTTGGGCATCAGCACCATGCCGCGCCCGATCACGAAGCTGTTCAGCAGGACCGGAACCTCGCCGGTGACGTGGAACAGCGGCACGCTGAGCAGGGTCCGGGGCGCTTGCGGGGGCCGGCCCTCGCTTTCGAGGATCGCCTTGAGAACCATCAGCCCGGTGGCGTAGGTATAAGCCCCGGTCGTGACCGCCCGGTGAGTGGACAGCGCCGCCTTGGCCCCGCCGGTCGAGCCGGAGGTGAACAGCAAGGTGGCATCGTCCTCGGGAGCGATTTCCGGCAGGTCGGATTCGCCCGACGACAGCAAGGGCTCGAGCGCGACATCCAGCGGCTTTTCGATCTCCAGGCAAACCAGCGGTGCATCGCCGCAGACCTTGGCGATTCGCTCGGCCCGCGCGGGGTCGGCGATCACCAGGGCCGGCTCGGTGAGCCGGATCGCGAACTCCATCTCGTCGCTTTGCCACCAGCCGTTGAGAAGCGTGGCGACAGCGCCCGCCTTCAGCGCCGCCATATAGCCGATGATCCAGCTCGGGCAGTTGCGCATTGCGATACCCACCCGGTCCCCCTTTCGGATGCCGCGCGCGGCGAGCGCCCTTGCGAGCCTTTCCGACCAAAGGTCGAGGTCGGGGAAGGTCAGCCGCTCGTCACCGGCAACCAGCGCCTCGACGTCGGGGTAAAGCGCCGGGAAGGTTCGGAACAGGCTCGGTAGAGTCGGCGGGAAATTGGCGACATAGGCCCGTCCCTCATCGTCGCGAGCGATGACCAGCCTTCCGCCCGGACCGGTGACGGCAGCAAGCGTCGCGTCGAACTTTTTGTCGAGCTCGCTAGCCATTCTCGTCTCCCGTCCGTCTTTGCCTTTGCGATGCGTCACCTTATGAGACGCGCACGCAAAAGGAAAAGCCTTGAAGACCAGCCTTAACGGATCGAACGCAATCGCCTGGACCGACCTTGGTCTCGACCCGGTCGCGCTCGACCTCGGAGTGTTCGAGCTGCGCTGGTACAGCCTCGCCTATCTGGCCGGGCTTTTCGTCGGCTATTGGTACGTTCTCAAGCTGCTGAGGCAGCCGGGCGCGCCGATGGCCCGCCGCCATGCCGAGGATTTGGTCTTCTATGCCGCGCTCGGAGTGATCCTCGGCGGCCGCCTCGGCTATGTCCTGTTCTACAACATCGGCCATTATGCCCAGAACCCGTTCGACATACTGAAACTCTGGGACGGCGGGATGTCGTTCCACGGCGGGCTGCTCGGAGTGGTGGCCGCAATCCTCTATCTGTCGTGGAAGGAGAGGCTGCCGGCGCTCAGGGTCCACGATTACGTGGCCTGCGCGGCGCCGATCGGGCTTTTCTTCGGGCGGCTCGCCAATTTCGTGAACCATGAGCTGTGGGGGGCGCCTACCGATGTGCCCTGGGCGGTCCGATTCCCCGAGGCGATCGCCGGACAATGGGTTCTGGGCCCGCCGCGCCACCCGAGCCAGCTGTACGAAGCCTTGCTGGAAGGGGCGGTGCTGTTCGCGATCCTCGCCTGGATGTTCTGGCGGACACAGGCGCGATACCAGCCGGGCAAGCTGGTCGGCGCGTTCGGCTTTTTCTACGGGTTGTTCCGATTCCTGGTCGAGTTCGTCCGCGAGCCCGATGCCCAGCTCGTCGAATTCGCCCAGGCGACCGGGCTTCAGATGGGCCAGTGGCTGTCGCTTCCGCTGATGCTGGGCGGGGCCTGGCTGATGTGGACGGCGAAAGGGCGCCGAGTCCGCACCGACCCTGCCCTGGGATCCGCGAGCGTCTCTTGACCCCGCTGGAGCGAGCGCTCCGGGACCAGATCCGATCCGGCGGTGCGATCACCGTTGAAGCCTTCATGGCCGCCTGCAACGCTTTTTATTACGCGACCCGCGACCCGCTTGGCGCGCGCGGCGATTTCACGACGGCTCCGGAAATCAGCCAGATGTTCGGAGAGCTCGTCGGGGCCTGCCTCGCCGATTGCTGGACTCGCGCGGGCAAGCCGGACCGGGCGCTGTTCATCGAGTTCGGGCCTGGGCGCGGGACGCTGGCAAGCGACTCGCTCCGAGCGATGAAATCGGCCGGGCTCGATCCGGAGGTCCATTTCGTCGAAACAAGCCCGGTGCTCCGCCAGGCGCAGGCGCGGGCGGTGCCGGAGGCATGCTGGCACGACGATCCATCGACCCTGCCCGAGGGACCCTTGCTGGTGATCGCCAATGAATTTCTCGATGCGCTTCCGGTTCGGCAATTCGTCGGCGGGATCGAGCGCAAGGTGATAATTGCAGCCGGCGGCCTCGCCTTCGACCGCGACGGCGCCATCGTCGAGACATCGCCCGCCCGCGACCAGGCGGTGGCGGACATGGCAAGGCGGATCGCCGCTTTCGGAGGAGCGGCCCTGATCGTCGATTACGGTCATTCGAAGATCGCCCCGGGCGACAGCCTGCAGGCCGTGAAGGGGCATCGATTCGCTCCGCTGCTCGATTCACCGGGCGAGCAGGACCTGACCGCCCATGTCGATTTCGAAAAGGTGGCGATCGCCGCTCGCGAGGCCGGTGCGGGTGCGACCGGCGTCATCGCCCAGGGCGAGTGGCTCCGGCGGCTCGGGATCGACGCCCGGGCGGCGGCGCTCGCCAGGGCCCAGCCGGAGCGGTCGGAGGAAATCCAAGCCGCGATAAAGCGGCTTTGCGACCCTGGCGAGATGGGCGAGCTGTTCAAGGTCATCGCGCTCCATTCACCCGACTGGCCGGCGCCGGCGGGCTTCGAGTGACGGACCTTCGCTACAGGGATGTCGAAGCCGGCGATTCGGCGATGGTCGCCAAGCTGTTCGAGCGCAGCTTCGTCGAGACCTTCGCCCATCTGTACGAGCGCGACGATCTCGACGCCTTTCTTCGCGGGGTGACTGCCGAGGCCTTTGCCGAGGAGATCGCCGATCCCGATTTCGCGCTTCGGGTCGCCGAGCAGGGCCGGGCGCCGGTCGGCTTCGCCAAGCTGGGGCCGCCGAGCCTTCCGGTCGATACGCCGGAGCGTACGCTGGAGCTGCGCCAGATTTACGTGCTGGAGCCGTGGCAGAGGCAGGGGGTCGCCCGGCAGCTCTGAGACTGGGCCGAGGCCGAGGCTCGCCGCCGAGGAGCGAAACATCTGCAGCTCACGGTTTTTATCGACAATCACCGGGCCAGGCGTTTTTACGATCGCCGTGGCTTTGTCCCGGTGGGACGGTACGAATTCATGGTCGGAACACAGGCGGATGAAGACATCGTGATGCGGAAGAAGCTGTGAGTGTCGAGGTCGTTCATGCAGGCTCCCTGGGGAAAGTGGCGCACGGCTTTCTCGGGCGGCGCGGCGGCGTATCGACGGGAATCCTCGCCGGCCTCAACACCGGGGCCGGAAGCAATGATGATCGCGACGCGATAGCGCAGAACCGGAGGCGGGCGATCGATTCTGTTCTGCCCGGGGCCGAGCTCGCCACCGTTCACCAGGTCCATTCGGCCGAGGCCCGCTATGTGGCCGCTCCATGGCCGCAGGCCGAGCGCCCTCAGGCCGATGCGATGGTGACGGATCGGCCCGGCCTGCTGCTCGGGATCCTCACCGCCGATTGCGCTCCGGTGTTGCTGGCCGACCGGGAGGCGGGGATCGTCGGTGCGGCCCATGCCGGCTGGCGCGGGGCGCTTTCGGGAGTGACGGATTCGGCGATTGCAGCGATGGAGGGGATCGGCGCCAGCCGAGGGCGGATCGCTGCCGCGATCGGCCCGTGCATCGCGCTTCCCAGCTATCAGGTGGACGAGGCGTTTCGCGAGCGCTTCATCGAGTCCGATCCGGCCAACGGCCGGTTCTTCACCACTACCGCATCCGACAGGCTGCACTTCGACCTGCCGGCCTATGTCCGGCATCGGCTGATCGCCGGAGGGATAGAAGAGGTCGAGACGATCCACCTCGATACCTATTCCAGCCCCGACCGCTTCTACAGCTACCGACGGGCGACCCACCGCGGCGAGCCCGATTACGGCCGACAGATCAGCCTTATCGGCCTTGCCGGGGGCAAGGTCGTGGATGGCTGACCTTATCGGCCTTGCCGGGGGCAAGGTCGTGGATGGCTGACCTTATCGGCCTTGCCCTTTGAATCTGCGACTGTGCCGGCTTGGGACAGCCGAATCTGGCCGCTGGAGCCCGACTCGCGCAGGCGATAGCGAGCGCCAATAAGTCCAAATCGGAGACATCGCGTGACGCATATCCTCAAGCTGGCTGCCGACGAATGCGGCGCTACCTCGGTCGAATATGCGGCGATCGCTTCGCTCATCTCCGTGGTCGCGATCGGCGCGATGGGCGTCTTGGGGACAAGCGTCGGCGCACTCTGGAGCTCGATTCCCGGATTTTAGAGCCTGTCGCGGCCAGCTTCGATCGCTGTGTGGCGCGGACATGCGCCTGGCCCCGGCTGAGGCGCTAAGTGAATGTCCGCAATGGGTGGAAAACGGACGTTAGCTGACTAGTCATGCCGCTGTGTGAAATGCACAGCCAACGCCGCTCCAGCCGTGATGGCGACCGGTGCGGCCACCATGAACAGAACAAGCCAAAGGCTCACTCCCGCCTCTTCTCGCGCCACAGCCGCCATTAGCGCGCCCCAGATGCAGGCGCTCAAAATTGCCGTAAGCACCCATGGTTGCCACGCGCTTGTTGCAAGCGCCAAATAAGCAAACGGCAGGGCGAAGATGACACCCCAAAAGAGCGCGAATGGCCATTCTTCAGCGGGCAAAGTTTGACCGAGCACTGACATCGCGACCCCCGGCAGAAGCACGAGGGTAATAGCCAAGAGGCAACCTAGACCCGACGGTCTGGAACGCAGGGCAGGCTCGCTCACGAAGGAACGTTAGATGATTTCCTAATGTCCGCAATGGGTCGAAAGCGGACATTGGCCGCGCGACGATTTTCCTGTCCTACAGCGGTGGTGATGTGATTTATCCTGCCGGATGACGCTGAAGCCGGATTCGACCGATTTTGACGCGCGCACAAAGCCCGCTCCTTTGGCAGCTTCCGCATGGCGCAAGCCTGTCCTGAACGACGTGGAAGGGTCGGTATCCTCGCGCGCGCCCGCGTTGGCTAGCGAACTTGGCGAACTTCCGGCTCTTGCCGGCCAAGGCTTTCGCCTCCGCTTTTGCTCTGCCATCAAGGCGGCGAAGGGGATTTGATGGCCGCGCGTTGGGGGCTTTGGGGCGGGCTTGCCGCTTTTGTGATCATGCTGATCCTTCCGGTGCCCGCCGGAATGCCCGTCGCGGCATGGTACACGACGGCGCTCGTCGTTTTGATGGCGACCTGGTGGATGACCCAGGCGCTGCCGCTGACCGCCACCGCCTTTCTTCCCTTCCTTCTGCTTCCGATGCTGGGCGTGATGAGTGCCGGGGATGCGGCGGGCAGCTATTACTCGCCGATCCTGTTCCTCGTGCTCGGCGGTGCGATCATCGCTTTGGCGATCGAGCGGACCGGCCTTCACCGTCGTCTTGCGCTGGGCATCGTCAGCCGTGGCGGCACCAGCCCGGGCGCAATGCTCCTGGCCTTCATGGTCGCGACCGCCATCCTGTCGATGATCGTTTCCAACACCGCGACCACGCTGATCATGATCCCGATCGCCGTCGCCGTTCTTCGGGCCGCCGCGATCCCGGAAGGGGAGACG
>DATKAY010000013.1:0-5076 GCA_035514495.1 Sphingomicrobium sp.
GCATCAGCGCGCGCATCTTGTAGCTGGTGTCGGCGCTGAACACCCGCCGCCCTTCCGGCACCGGGTGGCCGGGCCCGATTTTGAGAAGCGTCGCCGGGCGGTAGAGCCCGCCGTTGAACAGGGTCGCATAGCCGCTCGCCAGATGGAGCGGAGTGACCGCGATCCCGTGGCCGTAGCCGACCGTCATCGTCGCGATCTCGCCCCAGTTGCTGCCCGGCGAGAGGGTCCGCCCGCGCTCCTTCAGCTCGATCTCGACCGGCGACAGGAAGCCCATCTTCTCGAGGAATGCCCGTTGCCGGGCCGCGCCGACCTCGGCGGCGATCTGCGCGGTCCCGATGTTCGAGCTCTCCTGCATGATCTCGGCTACCGAGCAGGCCCGGCCGAACGGATGGGTGTCGCTGATTGTGTGCTTGCCGACCCGCAACTGCTTGGGGCAATCGTACATCTTGCCCATGCTCTCGATTGTCCCGCTGTCCATCGCCATTGCGAGGGTGAACGGCTTGAAGGTCGAGCCGAGCTCATAGACCCCGAGCGTCGCCCGGTTGAACATCTGGTCGGGTGTTGCCTGCCCCGGCCGGTTCGGATTGATCTGCGGAAGCGAGGCCATGGCGAGCAGCTCGCCGGTGTGGATGTCCATGACGATCCCCGCCGCCCCGACCGCCGAGAAGGCCGCCATCGCGCCTTCCAGCTCGTTCTCGAGCGCCTGCTGGACCCGGCCCGATATCGAAAGCTGGACCGGCTGCGCCCTGGTCGAAGCGCTCGAAAGCCGCTCGTCGAGAGCGCGCTCGATTCCCGCCGAGCCCTGGCCGTCGATGTCGGTGAAGCCGATGACGCTGGAGGCGAGCGACAGCTGCGGATAGAGCCGCTCGGGCTCGCGCAGGAGCGCTATGCCGGGCTCGCCGAGCGCGTTGACCGCCTCGACGAGGTCGGGCGAAGCGCGCCTTTGAAGATAGAAGAAGGGCTTCCCCGAACCGAGCATCGCGAGATACTCCTGCTCGCTGCGCTCCCCGATCAGCTCGGCCAGGCGACGGGCAAGCGTTGGGCGGTCACCGATCACCCGGCCCGGATGGAGCCCGATCGACCAGGCGTCGATGGTCCGGGCGAGCGGCTGTCCCTCGCGGTCCATGATATCGCCGCGCTCCGGGATCAGCGCGATCACCCCGGGCCGGCTTCCCTCCTGGTCGCCGAAGGCGGCGAGATACAGGATCCGCGCTGCAATCAGCGCGACGACGCCCGCGTATAAAAGCATCGCGAGCATCAGCCGCTGGTGCATCGTGGAAAGGATCTGCCGACGCTGACCGACAAGCCGAAGCCGCTCGGGGCGCGGGGCGACGAGGGCGGCGGTCGGGGCGTTCATCGATCTTTGCGCGATCCTTCGGTTGCGGCCTCGC
This sequence comes from Sphingomicrobium sp., assembly GCA_035514495.1. GTDB lineage: Bacteria > Pseudomonadota > Alphaproteobacteria > Sphingomonadales > Sphingomonadaceae > Sphingomicrobium. The sequence continues at coordinate 1,392 of DATKAY010000013.1, forward strand.
CGGCCGGAAGCGGCGCGAGCGGGTCGATTTTGGCGCCGCGCCTGGGCGGCGTCGCCGCAACCGACGCCAGCTTGGCGGGCTTGTCCGCCGCTTTGCCGGTCTTAGGCTTGGCCGGCCCGGGTTCGGATTGGGCCGGTTTCGAAGGCGCCGAGACCTTCGGCTCGGACGGCTTAACCTTCAGGCCGGCGCGGTGCAGAATCTCACCCGTCCCGGCCGGCTTCGAATCACTTTCGGGGTCCTCGACAATCGGCTTGGCCAGAGCGTTGGCCGGAGCGTTGGCCGGGGCGGTCGCGAGGATGACCGGCGCGTCGATCGCCGGCTTGGTCTGCGGAGTGATGAGCCGCGCCAGCTGGAACTTGTCGCCAAGGATCTGGTCGGCGCTCGGCGCCGACAGGGCCAGCACCCGGACGTTCCAGCGCTCGAGCTGGGCGAGCCGCGCCCTGGTGCCGATTTCGGTCTGGAGAAGCCGGATGTCGTACTGGGTCTCGACGATCTCGCGCTGGACCTGGTCGAGGGCCGCACGCTCGGATGCCACCCGGAGCGAAACCAGGTAACACCCGAGCGCGGCTCCAGCCACCACCGTCACCATGAAAACCGAATGGAAGCTTCGAACGCTCATTTGCGCGCTCCCGTGCCTTTGCTCCTTGGAGGCGCCGAAGTCCGGACCGCGCTCCGCAGCCGCGCCGAACGGGCCCGCGGGTTGGCCGCCAGCTCGCGCTCCGACGGGGAAACCGGCTTGGCTACCCGCTCGAACGTCGGTTCGTTGGGGTCGGCAAGCACGGGTCGGTGGCGCGAGCCGGCGGGCGTCCCGCCGCTACGTTCGCGGAGGAACCTCTTGACGATGCGGTCCTCGAGACTGTGGAAGGTGACGACCGCCAGCCGGCCGCCGGGCTTAAGCGACCGTTCGGCCGCCTCGAGCCCCTGCTCGAGCTCGTCGAGCTCGGCATTGAGGTGGATGCGGATTGCCTGGAAGGTGCGGGTCGCGGGGTCGCTCTTCTGCCCGGCTCGATAGCCGACGGCCCGGCGAACGATCGCGGCCAGCTCGCCGGTCCGTGTCAGAGGCCGGGCGGCGGTGATTGCGCGTGCGATCGCCCGGGCGCGCGGCTCCTCCCCATAGTCGCGCAGGACCCGGACGATCTCCCCCTCCTCGGCGTTGTTGAGAAAATCGGCGGCGGTCGGGCCGCTCTGGTCCATTCGCATGTCGAGCGGCCCGTCGCCCTGGAACGAAAAGCCCCGCTCCGGCCGGTCGAGCTGCATCGAGCTGACGCCGATATCGAGCGCGATTGCGTCGACCAGCCCGATGCCGCGCTCCGCAAGTACCCGGTCCATCTGGCTGAAGCGCTCCTCGACCAGGGTCAGGCGCCCCTTCTCCACGGCGTCAGGGACGAGTGACCGGCCTTCGCGAACCGCATCGGGATCGCGGTCGAAACCGATCACTCGTCCCACCCCCGCCGCAAGCATTGCGCTTGTGTAGCCGCCCGCTCCGAAGGTGCCGTCGACGACTGTGTCGCCCGACTGGATTGCAAGTGCGCCGATCGCCTCGTCGAGGAGGACGGGCTTGTGCGGGGCGCGGGCGCTCACCGCCCCCGCTCCTCGAGGCGGAATCGAGCGATATCCTTCATGTCCTCGGGCACTCGCGGCTCGGCGAGGAACAGCTCGGGATTCCAGATCTGGAAGGTCTCGCCGGCGCCGAGGAACAGCGCCAGCTCGCCGATCTCTCCCTTGTTGCGCATCATCGGCGGAAGGACGATTCGGCCGGAGCTGTCGTAGGGCACTTCCTCGGTGGCCGCGAAGGCGATCAAATTGCGCTGCTGATAGTCGAGCGCCGCTTGCGGATCGCTCTCCTGCTTCTCGAACAGGCGCTCCAGCTTGGCGTGCTTGAGCGCCGCATAGGCGGGATCATAGGCGCTCAGCGCAGGGAAGGCTTCGTGCTTGGCAAGGACGATGGTGCGGGCGTCGCCCCGGCGCTCGATCACCGAGCGCAGGAAGGCGGGCACGGAGACGCGCCCCTTGGCGTCGACCGCGTTGAGTGCGCTGCCTTGGAATAGATGTTCGAGCGCCACTTCAATTCCCCGTTCGCGGCGCAAAGCTCCCCCGTCCACGGCCGCACGGCATCGCCGCCGGTTCCGCGCCGGTCAGTCAAAAATGGGGTAAAGCCCCGCGCTACGGCCGATGTTGGTAACTCACCCATCCACGGGATACAATGGATTTTGATGCCATTTCGTGGGTTTTCGTGCCTAAGCGCGGATTTTAGCGACTTTTTTGCCTCACTTTTTTCGGCTGTTCTTCTCCTGTTCTCACCTCCTGCCCCTGTGGATAAAGCTGTGCATCGACGAATCGCCCGCGACTCGCGCCCCGACTCGGCCAAATCACTCGGCCGTCACGTGGCAATCACTCGGCCATCACTTGGCCTGATGCTCGGGCTCCAGCCGCTCGATCTCGCTTAAGAGCGCCGCCAGATTGGCGGACAGGGCCGGCCCGCGGCGCTCGGCATCGATGAAATCGGCATCGGCGATGACGGTCGCCCGGCCCTCGCCGACCCGGCAGCGGGCGACGAGGCCGCTCGCGGCAATTTCGCAATTGCCGCCGGTGGCGATGAGCGAGCCTGGAGAGGCGGCGTTCACGACCCGCCCGTCGAGCTCGAATGTCGCCGGCCCGGCCCGGTCCGGAGCGTCGAGGCGAAGACCCCAATGGGCAAGCAGCCCGGTGTCGGCAAAGGCCATCGGCGGGCGGCGTCGGTCGCCGAGCATCAGCGCGCTTGGCCATTCCAGCGACGGGTCGGCAAGGACCAGGGCCCGGCCGCCGCCACGAACCCAGGAATCGAGCTCGACCAGCACCTGCGCGGGCTGGGCCTGCGGCTGGGCCATCAGCAACAGCCGGGAATCGTGAAGGGCGGCGCGGTCGGCAAGGCTGATCGGGATCACCTCGTAGCGGGAGGCAAGCGCGTCGAGGACTTGAGACTGGTCGGCCTCCAGCGTGAAGCTCTCGGGAAAGACGATCGGAAGCGCGGACAGCAGCATCAGCGGAGGGCGCTCGCCCGGCGCACGCGGCTCGACCGGGTCGGATTGGCCGCGCAGCGCGAAGCCCGCTCCCACCGCCGCGGCCATCAGCAGCGCTCCGGCAGCGGCAGCGATCCACCGGCCCGGCCCGCTCACTGCGGCTCGCTGCTCTCGTTCTCCGCCGGTTCGGGCTCGACCGGCTCAGGCCCGGGCGCCACTCCAAGCTCCGCAAGCGGCTCCTTGGGCGCGTTGGTCGCGGCATTCTCGACCTGAGGCAGCTGGTCGGAATCCTGGCCGGAGCGGCTGATGACGCTGCCCATCAGGACCAGCAGGAAGGCGAAGGCAAGCCCGGTGAGGCCGATTCGGATGCGCTGCGCGGTCGTTCCGGTTCGGTTGGCCATTGATCGACGAAGCTATGGCTGGCTTCGACAACATGCAAGAAGGGCTCGATATGCAAGGAGGGCTCGATCAGGCTCTTGACGAACGGCACCGCCCATGCGCAAGCGCGCCGCCATGACCCGCACCCCGCTTCTGCTCGCTCTCGCCGCCTGCGTCTCGCTTGCCGGCTGCGAACAACAAACCATCGTCGCCGGCCCCCGCGATACCGGCACCAATGACCCGCCAGCGACCGACACGCCCGTCGAGCTTCCGCCCTCGATCGTCGCAAGCCATGTCTACCGCTGCCG
>DATKAY010000014.1:0-2068 GCA_035514495.1 Sphingomicrobium sp.
CTGGTGGCGCCGCCGAACGCTCGTCCTTCCGATCCGGCGGATCCAGAGCATCGACCTCAAGCACAATCTCATCAGCCGCTGGTTCGGGACCGGCTCGCTGGTTTTCGGGGTGGCCGGCGGACGAGGCTATTCCGACCATAAAATTCCGGCGCTCCGCGAGGAAAAGGCGCGCGCATTGCGCGAGCAGCTGCTATCGTACCTCGCATGACCTTCGCGCTTGGGGTGGAGCGCTCCTTACGAGAGCAGCCGTGGCGATGGCGCGGAACCGGCGAGCCGCGCGGAATGGACAGCCTCGTCGACGAGCTGCTGCTCGCCCGCGGGATAGCGTCCGGCGATCTCGACCGGCACCGGGACCCGCGAATTCGTGACTTCCTTCCCGACCCATCGGCCTTCCGCGACATGGAGAAGGGGGCCAGGCGGCTCGCCGACGCTGTCCTGAACGGCGAGAAGATCGCCATTTTCGGCGATTACGACGTCGATGGCGCGACCAGCGCGGCGCTCCTGACCCTCGTCCTCCGGCGGCTCGCGGTCGAGCCGATCGTCTATATCCCGGACCGGTTGATGGAGGGCTATGGCCCATCGGGCGCGGCCCTGGTGGAGCTCAAGCGGCGCGGCGCTGCGCTTGCGGTGACGGTCGATTGCGGCGCCCAGGCTTTCGAGGCCCTCGAAGAGGCGAAAGCTGCCGGGCTCGATGTGATCGTCGTCGATCACCACCAATGCGCAACCCTGCTTCCTCTCGCCCATGCGATGATCAACCCCAACCGGCTCGACGAGGGCGAGATCGGCGCCGCCCACGGCCATCTGGCAGCGGTCGGAATGGCCTTTCTTCTCGGCGTCGCCTTGCTTCGCGAGCTTCGCAACCGGGGGCATTTCGCCGAGAGCGAGGAGCCCGGGATCCTCGACCTGCTCGACCTCGTCGCGCTCGGCACCGTTGCCGATGTCGCCAAGCTTCACGGGCTCAACCGCGCCTTCGTCACCCAGGGGCTGAAGGTCATGGCCGCCCGGCAGAATATCGGGCTGGCGGCGCTTGCCGAGGCCGCCCGGCTGGTCAGGGACCCAAGCTGCCGCGACCTTGGATTCGCGCTCGGGCCGCGGATCAATGCTGGCGGCCGGGTCGGCAAGTCGGATCTGGGCGTTCGGCTGCTGACCTGCACCGACCCGGAGGAAGCCCGGACGATCGCCGCCGAGCTCGACCGGCTGAACGAGGAGCGGCGGGCAATCGAGATGAGCGTCTGCGAGCAGGCGGAAAGGGAGGCCGAAAAGCTCAACGGAGAGGCGGTGATCACGGTGATGTCGGCCGGCTGGCACCAGGGCGTCATCGGGATCGTGGCGGGGCGGCTGAAGGAAAGGTTCGGAAGGCCGGCCATCGTCATCACCCAGTGCGAGGACGGCACAGGCAAGGGCTCGGGCCGGTCGATCTGGGGAGTCGATCTCGGTGCGGCGGTGCTCGCCGCCAAGGACAGCGGGTTGCTCATCGCCGGCGGCGGCCATGCCATGGCGGCAGGGCTCACGCTCCCCGAAAACGGGCTGGAGCCTTTTCGCGAGTTCATCAGCGAGCGCCTGTCGGCGGATATCGAGCGCTCGCGGGAGGGGCGGGCCTTGCTGATCGACGCGCTGGTCGCGCCAGGCGGAATTGTCGGGAGCCTGTGCGATTCGCTCGACTCCGGCGGGCCCTATGGGGCGGGCTGGCCATCGCCCAAGATCGCCGCCGGCCCGGCTCGCCTGATTCGGACCGGGATCGTCGGCGAGAACCACGTTCGCGGCCTCGCTTGCGGGGACGACGGCAAGAGCTTCAAGTGGATCGCCTTCAGGAGCGCCGATACGCCGCTCGGGCAGGCGCTGCTCGGCTCGCGGCCCGACACCCACTGGTGGCTGGCCGGGAGCGTCAAGCGCGACGAGTGGAAGGGCGGCGATGCCGCCGAAATGCACCTCGAGGACGCCGCCCTTGCTTGACCGGGCGGGTGTCGTAACCTAACTCGCGGCGGCTTTCCGGCCCCATCGTCTAGCGGTCTAGGACGTCGCCCTTTCACGGCGAAAACACGGGTTCGAGTCCCGTTGGGGTCACCAT
>DATKAY010000015.1:0-9746 GCA_035514495.1 Sphingomicrobium sp.
TCAGCGCCGGCGAGCTTTGCGAAGAGGACGAGCTCAACCGGCTGCGGGCCTATCTCGACCAGCAGATCGGCTCGCTTCACACGATCGTCACCAGGCTCGCCAACCGGCTCCAGCGCAGGCTCATGGCGCAGCAGGCGCGAAGCTGGGATTTCGACCAGGAGGAAGGGCTGCTCGATGCCGCCCGGCTCGCCCGGGTCATCGTCAATCCTGCCCATTCGCTCAGCTACAAGGTCGAGCGCGAAACCGAGTTTCGCGACACAATCGTATCGCTGCTGATCGACAATTCCGGCTCGATGCGCGGCCGCCCGATCGCGATCGCGGCGATCTGCGCCGACATCCTTGCGCGAACGCTCGAGCGGGTCGGGGTGGCGAGCGAGATCCTCGGCTTCACGACCCGGGCATGGAAAGGCGGGCAGGGCCGCGAGGCCTGGCTGGCCGCGGGCCGGCCGCCCAAGCCGGGGCGCCTCAATGACTTGCGGCACATCGTCTACAAGCGCGCCGACGAGCCCTACCGCCACGCCAGGCGCAATCTCGGGCTGATGATGCGCGAAGGATTGCTCAAGGAGAATATCGACGGCGAAGCTTTGCTCTGGGCCCACCAGAGGCTGATCGCCAGGCCCGAGGAACGGCGGATCCTGATGGTCATCTCGGACGGTGCGCCGGTTGACGATTCGACCGCCTCGGCCAACGGCGGGACCTATCTGGAACGCCACCTTCGGCAGGTCATCGCCTGGATCGAGCAGAAATCGCCGGTCGAGCTGGTGGCGATCGGTATCGGCCATGACGTCACCCGCTATTACGATCGGGCGGTGACGATCATGGACGCCGAGCAGCTCGGCGGCGCCATGATCGAGCAGCTCGCCCAATTGTTCGAGAATCGCTGACTGGAAAAAAGTTAGTGGAAATGAATGGGCCCGGAGCGATTGTCCGCTCCGGGCCCCCCTCGATACGCGACGCGAGGGTTTTCGTTGGCGGCCATAGGCTTCGCCATGACGCGACGGGAAAGGGGAAAACCCGTCGCTTCAGACATTTATGCAAGGGTTGGGAAGAACCATCGCTGAACCGATAGTGCAGCGATGGTTCAGGAAATTCGCGAATGAATTTTAAGAGATTCGCCGGCCCCGGGGGCCGTCCTCAGGCCGCTTGGGTCTCGGCCTGCTTCTTGGCGATCTCGCGCTTGAGCTTGCGCGCTTTTGGCGAAAGCTTCTCGTCACTCGTCTTGAGCAGCCAGTTGTCGAGCCCGCCGACATGCTCGACCGAGCGAAGCCCGTGGGTCGACACGCGCAGCTTCACGCTCCGCTCGAGGGAGTCGGAAAGCAAAGTCACGTCCTGCAGATTGGGCAGGAACACCCGCTTGGTCTTGTTGTTGGCGTGGGAAACATTGTGTCCCACCTGACGGCCCTTGCCGGTCAGCTCGCATATGCGCGACATGGTCTGGATCCTGATTTTGGCTGGGCCCTCTCAAGGCCCGAAATGCGCGCGTCCGTTAACCGCTGCGGCCCTGCCGGTCAATGCGCGGAGCGAAACCAGTGGCGCTTCTCGAGTGTTTTCTATAGTCGTCCATTCGACACAAGGCCGGATCCCATATCATGCGCATCATTCTCTTCATCCTCATTGTCCTGGTTGTCGGCTTGCTGATCGCCCTCGCCTCGGGCCTGCTGTCGATCACCCAGACCCAGCCCGCCCGGACCCCGGAGGTCCAGATCGGAAGTGACGGTGTCGGAGCGAGCGGCGGCCAGGCGCCGGCCTTCGACATCGAGACCGGCACCGTCTCGATCGAGGAAACCACGAGAAACGTCCCGACCCTCAACGTCAGGCCTGCCGAGCAGGGCGGTGAGGACAATCAGGGCAATTCCGCCACACAGCCCCCTGCACCGGCCGCCTCACAGCCCGCTGCACCGGCGGAATGACAGCGCGCCGCGGCTAGCGCGGTCCGGCGATGTCCTTTCCCTTCCCGCCCCCGATGCGGCGAGCGCTCGAGCTGGCCGGTGAGGCCGCCGAGGCCGGCGAGGTCCCGGTCGGAGCGGTAATCACCCGGGACAACGAAATCCTTGCCGAGGCGCGCAATGCGATGCGCGGCTCGCTCGACCCGACCGCTCATGCCGAAATCATGGCGATCCGGGCGGCTGCCCTCAGGCTCGGCCAGCCGCGTTTGGACGGCTGCGCCTTGTGGGTGACCCTGGAGCCTTGCGCGATGTGCGCCGCCGCGGCTTCGCTTGCCCGGCTGAAGTCGGTCCATTTCGCGGCCGAGGACCCGAAGGGCGGGGCCCTCGTTCACGGGCCGCGGATTTTCGCTCAGGCCAGCTGCCTCCACCGGCCCGAGGTGATCGGCGGGATCGGCGAGGAGGAATCCTCGGCGCTCCTCAAGCGCTTTTTCAAGGAGCGCCGAGGTCCTCAGTAACCCGGCTGCTGGAAATCCTCCTGGCGCACCGGAACGATCTTGATCTCGACACGCCGGTTCTGCGCTCGCCCGGCCTCGCTGTCGTTGGTCGCGATCGGCATGGTCAGCCCATAGCCGCGGGTTGCGATCCGCGCCGGATTGACCCCCCGGGCAACCAGATAATCGGCAACCGCCCGGGCCCGCTGCTCGGACAATCTCTGGTTGTATTCCGCAGAGCCCACCGAATCGGTGTGGCCGAGCACGTCGACATAGGTCTGGGGATGATTGACGAGCGTTCGCGCCACATCGTCGAGAGTCGCGCGGAATTCCGGGCGAACCGCATAGCTGTTGAAATCGAAAGTGATTCCGGCGGGCATTCGAAGCAGAAGCTCGTCGCCCTGGCGGATGATGTCGACTCCGGTCCCGGCGGTCTCGCGCCGAAGCTCGGCTTCCTGGCGGTCCATATAGGCGCCGATCGCACCGCCGGCGACGGCTCCGATTCCGGCTCCGATAATCTTCTCTGCGCGGTCGCTCCGGCCGCCGACGACATCGCCGAGCACATAGCCGGCGCCGGCTCCAAGCACCGCTCCAACCGCGGTCCGGGAAATCTCCCGTTGCCCGGTATAGGGGTTGGTGGTGCAGGCGGCGGTCGCGACCATTGCGGCGGCGATCGCGGCGCTTGATACTTTGGTCTTAACGCCCATGACGTAGTTCTCCATTGCCAATGCTGGTGAGGAATGCCGGTGTAACAAGCGCCTCCAGCCGATAGTTCCGCTGCAGAATCGACCCCTTGCTTGCTGGCGGCTGAATTTGCGGGCAAGAGTGGCTGCGTCCAATGAGCGACCCGTTGCTCCCGTTCCCCTGGCTAGACGTCGCCGCCATCCTGGCGTTGATCGCGCTCAACGGCGTGCTCGCAATGAGCGAGCTTGCCGTCGTCTCGTCGCGCGAGGCCCGTCTGAAGGCAATGGCGCGGAGCGGCAGCCGCGGTGCTCAATGCGCGCTCGACCTCATTTCCAACCCGGGGCGTTTCCTGTCCACGGTGCAGATTGGGATTACCCTGATTGGAATCCTGGCGGGCGCCTATTCGGGTGCCAGCCTTGGAACGCCGGCCGCCCAGAGGCTCGAGTTGCTCGGGCTCGACCCGGACATGGCCCGAACCCTTGGCTTCACCATCGTCATCGTCGTCGTCACCTACATCACCCTGATCATCGGAGAGCTCGTCCCAAAGCAGCTGGGCCTGCGCTCGCCGGAAGTCGTTGCCGCCGCTGTTGCCCGGCCGATGCAGTGGCTGTCGAAACTGGCATCGCCGTTCGTCTGGCTCCTCGACCGGACGACGGCGCTGGTCTTCTCGCTGCTGGGCCTCAGCCGCGAATCGGAAAATTCGGTCACCGCCGAGGAGCTTCACATGGTCGTCGCCGAAGCCCAGACCGCCGGAGTCCTGGAAGAAAGCGAACGGGCGATCATCTCCGGGGTCGTCCGGCTCGCCGACCGGCCGGTCCGCGAAGTGATGACCCCGCGAACCGAGGTCGACTGGATCGACATCTCCGCTTCCGGCGACACGCTTCGCGAGGCGCTCGCCGAGACCCAGCACAGCCGGATCCCGGTCGCCGACGGCTCGGTGGACGACATCGTCGGGGTCGTCCGGGTCCGCGACCTGCTCGAGGCGCTGCTCGACGGGCGCGAGCTCAACCTTCGCGAGCTCGCCCGGGCGGCGCCGGTCATCCCCGATTTGATGGACGCGATGGACGCGCTCGCGGTGCTTCGCTCGGCCGACGTGCCGCTGGCGCTGGTCCACGACGAATACGGCCATTTCGACGGTATCGTCACTCCCGGGAGCCTGCTCGCCGCGCTTGCCGGGGCCTTCCATCACGACATCGAGGACGGCGACGAGCCCGACATCTTCGAGCGGGACGACGGCAGCTTTCTGCTCTCCGGCGCGGCCAGCGCGGACCTGCTTTTTGACCGCCTCGGGATCAAGCTGCCCGCCGACCGCGACTTCTCGACCATCGCCGGCTTCGTGCTCGAAATTCTCAAGCATCTGCCCGAAACCGGGGAAAAGTTCAGCCACCAGGGCTGGTCGTTCGAAATCGTCGATTTGGACGGGCGCAAGATCGACAAGCTGATCGCGAGCCGGGCAACCGGCGAGCGGGCGAGGCCGCGCAAGTCGAAAGGAGAGGTCGCCGGATGAGCGGCCGGGCCTGAACGCCCGGGCTCTAGAGCTTTCCGAACCTCTGCTCGAAACCGTCGACATCCTCGCGGGCGAGATATTCGGCCTGGAGCGGCACCTGGTCGCGCTGGAGCCGGCCGCGGAACGGGCCGAGATGCTGGTCGAGCCGGTCGAGGTCGCCTTCGCTGAGGCTGGCGAGCTGATCGAACCGGGTGATCCCGAACTGGTTGAGGGCCGAGGCGAGCTTCGGGCCGATGCCTTTCAGCCGGGTGAGATCGTCGGGCGGGCCGGACGCTCCAGGAAGATTGGCATGGACCGGCGCATCGATGAACTGCCCGCTGACGTCGCTCACCGCAGCGGCGGCTTCGGAGGCAATCCCTTTGCCTTCCTGCTCCTCGGGCACGCGTTGCTGCATGTGCGGCCGGAGCGGCGTTTCGTCCTTCGACAGCTCGACCCGCTGCCGGGGGCGAAGCAGGATGAAGGCAAGGATCGCGACGATCAGGATCGCGGCGATTATCAGCGGCCAATATTCGCGGGCAAATTCCATTCGATCACCATTTCCACTGGGCGTTATGACGACGGCGAAGCTCGACCCCATAAGCGAGCAACAGGCCAAGGAGGAAGCCCACGGTCGCGACGAAGGCCGATTCCAGGATCAGCGGCGTTCCGGACCGTTTGGGCGCCCAGGTCGCGGCGCTCACTCCCGGCAAGGTGCTCATCATCAGCACCAGTTGCTCGCGCTGGAATCGGTCGGCGGGACCGGAAAGGATGAGCTTTCGGGTCAGCGGGCCGCGCGCGAGCCGCCCTTCGATATGGCCCATTTCCCAATCGACCAGGACCGCCCGGGCGGGCGGCTCGATGGCGGCCACAAGCCGGTCGGCGGCGCCCAGCGGCCAGTGCCACAAAGCGGCGCCGGAAAAAGTCACGGCAATGCCGATGGCAAGCGCCCGGCGGCTGTTCCGGCGGAACCACGGCAAGCCGGCGAGCGCCCCGCACAGCAGAGCGAGCGCGGCGACCGGCCAGAAATAGCTCCACTCGGGGCTCATGCCTTTTCGCGCTCCAGCTCGCGCCAGCCGATGTCGCGGCGGTGGAAACCGTCGGCGAAATCGATCTGGTCGACGGCTCGATAGGCACGCGCCCGGGCGTTTGCGAAGGTGTCGGCCACGGCGGTGACGGCAAGCACGCGCCCGCCTTTGGCTATGATCCCGGCCTCGCCGCGGGCGGTGCCGGCATGGAAGACGGTCACGCCCTCGACCTGCTCGGCCGCCTCGAGCTGGCGGATCAGCCCGCCGCTTGCAGGGGTGCCGGGATAGCCGCGGGCAGCAACCACCACCGTCACCGCGAACTCGTCCGAAAGCTCGGGCGTCTCGCTCAGCCGCCCGGTGGCGACGTCCATCAGTAGGGCGGCGAAATCGCCTTTCACCCGCGGCATGATCGCCTCGCATTCGGGATCGCCGAAGCGAACATTATATTCGATCAGCTTGGGGCCCACGGAGGTCAGCATCAGCCCTGCGTACAACACGCCGGAAAAGGGAGTCCCGGCCGCCACCAATGCTCGCGCCGTCGGGCGGATGATCTCGTCCATCGCCCGAGCCTCGAGCGCCGGGTCGAGGACCGGGGCGGGGCTGTAGGCGCCCATCCCGCCGGTATTCGGCCCGGTGTCGCCTTCGCCCACCCTCTTGTGGTCCTGGGCAGTCGCGAACGGGATCGCGGTCTCGCCATCGACCAGCGCGAACAGGCTCGCTTCCTCGCCTTCCAGGAATTCCTCGATGACCAAAGGCTGTTCGCCCGCCGCCGCGACCGCGGCTTGCGCTTCCTCGCGGCTGGTGGCGATCGTCACTCCCTTGCCGGCGGCAAGCCCGTCGGCCTTGATCACCACCGGGATTTCGAACCCGGCCAGCGCGTCTTGGGCGTCGGACGAGCTTTGAGTCCGGACATAGCGGGCGGTCGGGATCCCGTTGGTTTCGCAAAGATCCTTAGTGAAGCCTTTCGATCCTTCGAGCCGGGCGGCGGCGGCATTGGGCCCGAACACCGCATAGCCCGCTGTTCGAAGGGCGTCCGCGACTCCGGCGACCAGCGGCGCCTCCGGGCCGATGACGATGAGGTCGGCCGACCGGGCCCGGGCGAGCTCGACGACCGCCTCGGGGTCGCACGGGTCGAGCGCAACGCATTCGGCCCAGCGGCCGATTCCCGGGTTCCCGGGCGCGGCGATGAGCGTTCCGCAGCTGGGCGATTGCCTCAGCCGCCATGCGAGCGCATCTTCGCGTCCGCCCGAACCCAGAAGCAGGATATTCATGCAACTCCCTGACGATCAGCGAAGCGGCCTGTTAGCCAACACTCCGCCCGGCGACAATTCGCCGGCGCTCACCGTCGGCGAGCTCGCCGGCTCGATCAAGCGGGTGATCGAGGGCGCTTTCGGCCTGGTTCGAGTCCGAGGCGAGATTTCCGGCTTCAAGCGCCACAGCTCCGGCCATTGCTATTTTTCGATGAAGGACGAGAGTGCCTGTATCGACGCGGTCATCTGGCGGGGCAATGCCGGCGGCCTGGCTTTCCAGCCGGAGGACGGGGCGGAAGTGATCGCCACCGCCAAGGTGACGACCTATGCGGGCCGGTCGAAATATCAGCTGGTCGTCGAGAAGCTGGAGCTTGCCGGCGAGGGCGCGCTGATGGCGCTTCTCGAGAAAAGGCGAAAGGCGCTCGCCGCCGAAGGTTTGTTCGACGAGGACCAGAAGCGCAGGCTGCCCTTCCTTCCAACGGTGATCGGCGTGGTCACCTCGCCGACCGGGGCGGTGATCCGCGACATCCTCCACAGGCTTGAGGATCGCTGCCCGACCCGGGTCGTGGTCTGGCCGGTGCCGGTCCAGGGGGAGGGCGCGTCGGCTAGAATCGCGGCCGCGATCCGCGGGTTCGGGGCGATGGGCGGCGACGGCCCGGTGCCGAGGCCCGACCTCCTGATCGTCGCCCGCGGCGGCGGCTCGATCGAGGATTTATGGGCCTTCAACGAGGAAGAGGTGGTGCGCGCCGCGGCCCAAAGCCCGATCCCGCTGATCTCGGCCGTCGGCCATGAAACGGACACCACGCTCATCGATCATGCCGCCGACCGGCGCGCGCCGACGCCCACCGCCGCCGCCGAGATCGCGGTTCCGGTGCTCGCCGAGCTTTTAGGGTCGCTCGTCGACCTTGCTCAGCGATCCCGCCACTGCCTGTCGCGCATGGCGAAACGCGCCCGCGAGCGGCTGGAGCTGACCGCCTGCCGCTGGCCGGCTCCCGAAGCTTTGTTCGCCCCCGCCGCCCAGCGCCTCGACGAGATCGGCGATCGGCTTCCTCGAGCGCTCGCCTCGCGCGCGGGCGACGCCCGCGCGAATTTGAACGCCGTCGCTCCCAGGCTCAGGCCGGAGATCCTGCTCGACCGGGTGAAGCGCGGCCAGGACAAGCTCGTCTCGCTGTGGCGGCTCGCCGACATGGCCCACCCCGACCGGCCCTTGTCGCGCGGCTTCGTCCGGGTGACCGACCGGGCCGGAAAGACTCTCGCCAAAGCCGGTGATGCGCGTTCTGCGAAACTGCTGTCGCTGCATTTCGGCGACGGCAAGGTCGATGCTTCCACCGTCCAGCCAGCGCCGGTTGAGCGCCAGCGCCGCGCTCCCTATGTCGGCAGTCAGCCCGGCTTTTTCGACGAGGAATAAACAAAGAATGCTGATGACCGGCGGCGGAACCCTGGCCCGCGTGCATTACATGGCGGGCACCCTGAGGCTCCTGAGCAGGGGCGATTACGTCGTCTGCGCGGTCACCGGCTCCCGGATTCCGCTTCAGGAGCTCAAATACTGGAGCGTCGAGCGGCAGGAGGCCTATGTCGATGCCGCCGCCAGCCTCGAGGCGGAGCGCCGCGCCGGGCGCATCTAGAGCGGTCAGCCGATCCTTTTGACCTTGATCCCGTTCTCGCCGGGGATCATCAGCCGGAAGCTTCCGAGAGCGCCCCGCTTGACGATCACCGTCTTGCCCTGCCTCGGGTCCAGGCCCGGCCAGTCGTCCGTCTGGCTCCACACCGACCCGTCCGCCAGGGTGATGATCCAGCCCCCTAAAGCGTTGCGGGAGGTGCTTTTGATCGTACTTTCGATCTGGCTGACATCGTCGTCGCCACCGCCGAAGAGCCCGCCGAAATTGGGGACCGAGAAGCCGAACACCGATCGTTTCGCCGCACGCGCCTGCTCCCTGTCGACGACGACCAGGTTGCTACTGGCGATCGCCTGTCCCATCGCCGCCGTCTCGCGGTCGAAGCAGCCGAGTCGTTCCTCCGGAGCGGCGATCGCCCGGCAGTCCATCAACCGCTGGACCTGCGCCGGGACCTCCGCTCCTTTGGTCTTCTGGGCCTGCGCCGGCCCTGCAACCAGCAAGCCGCAACCGGCAGCAAGAATTACGAAATTGCGCATGGATCCCTCACGCTTTCTGACCTTGCCCACACTAGGGCCGGACCCCCGATTGCGGCAAGAGAAACGCTGTTGCAAATTTGATACAGCGTGTTGACAACTTTACCGGATCGGCCCCGCAGACGTTGCCAGCACCTTCAAGCATCACTTATCACAACCACCAGTTCGGCAGTTTGACTGTCGCGCCATGGCGGTCGTGCTTTCTCGCACGACCTTTAAGGGGATGGATTTTATGAAGCTCGAATTCCGCCAGCGTCTTCTCACATCGACGCTACTCGTCGGCGCCAGCATGGTCGCCGCTCCCGCATTTGCGCAGGACGCTCCAGCGCCGGTTTGCCCCGTCGGGGTGCCCGAGGGCACCGGTGGTTGCGTGGTTCCGGCGGAAGATGCGATGGGTCCCATCGAGGGGCTCGAGCCGCCGTCGGTATCGGCCGAGGGGCAGCCGGTCCGTGCGAGCCGTGACATCGTCGTCACCGGCACGCGCATTCCGCAGCCGAACCTTGATTCGGCAAGCCCGGTCACCGTCGTCACCAGCGAGGCGGTCAAGCTTTCCGGCACGACTCGTACGGAAGATTTGATCAACTCGCTTCCGCAGGTGTTCGCGGCCCAGGGTTCGAACATCTCCAACGGCGCCAGCGGCACCGCGGAGGTACAGCTTCGCGGACTGGGCGCGCAGCGCACTCTGGTGCTGGTCAACGGCCGGCGGCTCCAGGCCGGCGATACCTTTTTCCCAGTGCCGGACATCAACTTCATCCCGTCTGCCCTGATCAAGCGG
>DATKAY010000016.1:0-23894 GCA_035514495.1 Sphingomicrobium sp.
CGGTCGAATCGGCCTTTCCGCGGTACATCCCGACCGTGTTGAACGAATGGACCATCTCGCCCTCGGGCGTCACGACGATCACCCCGCCGTCTCCGCCAAGCACCTTGACCTCGGCCATCACCTCATCGGCCGCGGCCTGGCCGGTCTGGCCGCCCAGCCGGATCCTGGCGCAGATTTCATGGGCGACCGCGGCGCGGATGAAATATTCGCCCTTCCCGGTGGCGGAAACCGCGCAGGCCCGGTCGTCGGCATAGGTGCCGGCCCCGATGATCGGGCTGTCGCCGACCCGTCCCCAGCGCTTGCCGGTCATCCCGCCGGTCGAAGTGGCGGCCGCGACATGGCCGTCCGAGTCGAGTGCGACGGCTCCGACCGTGCCGTATTTATACTCGACGTCGAGCGCGCTGATGTCGCTGGTCTTGAACTCCTCGAGCTGCCGCTCGCGCCGCGGAGTCGAGAAATAGCTGTTGGGAACCTGCTCGAATCCCTGCGCTTTCGAGAACTCGTCCGCGCCGTCCCCGGACAGGAACACGTGCGGGCTCTTTTCCATCACCGCCCGCGCCACCGATATCGGGTTCTTCGTCGCAGTCACCCCGGCGACCGCCCCAGCCGCGCGGGAGCGCCCGTCCATGATCGACGCGTCGAGCTCGTGAGTCCCGTCCCAGGTGAAGACCGACCCGTAGCCGGCGTTGAACCCGGGGTCGTCCTCGAGCACTCGAACCACGGCTTCGACCGCGTCGAGCGAGCTTCCGCCCGACTCCAGGATCTTCGAGCCGGCATCGAGCGCCCGGTCGAGCGCGGCGCGGATTGCTGAATCGATCTCCGGCGTGGTTCTCGACGGCTCGATCACTCCGGCGCCGCCGTGGATCACCAGCTTCCAGTCGGCAGCTTGGGCGGCGGTGGTCATCAACAAGGCTCCAATCAGGGCTGCGAAACGCATGAAAACTCTCCCTTGCCCCGCGCATAGCGGCCAGCGCGGCGCTTCCTCAAGACTGTCGGTGAACAAGGGGGGGCCGGCTAGACGATATCGAGGTCCTGCTGCTCGTTGATCAGCCGCCATTCGTCGAGATCGCTGTGCATGATCCGCGCCGCCTGCTCGGTCAGGTCGGCCGCACGGTCCAGCGGGACACCGTCGGAAAGCTGCTCCTGGATTTCGCGAAGGGCATTGGCCGTTCCCTCGGAGCGGATCGCGCTGCCTCCGAAATCGCCCTGGAAGCGGATTCCGAAAACCGCGGTTCCAAGCGCCGGCAGGCCAGCCTCGAACAAGGTAAACCAGGCGTCATGCTCGTTCATCCATTCCGGCGCAATCTGTAGGCCGATCAGCAGCACGACGGCGACGACCAACGTCATGACGAAGAACATCGTCGCAAGCCGCTCGAGCCTTTTGTCGAGCAGCTCGATCCGGTCCGAGTTCCTGTCGTGATAGGCGATCTGCGGCCCGATTTCGTAAGCCGCGACCGCCCGGGAAAGCTCTTCGGCCCGGCGGGCGTCGATCGAGCCCGCGGGACAGCCCAGGGCTCGCCAGACCCCGATTGCGTACCATTCGATCCAGCGGCGGGGGACCGGCCTGGTGCTCGTGCCGGGGGGATCGGGCGCTGCAAGCCCGAGCAGCTTGAGGCTTCGCATCGGGCGCAGCCGCTCGGCGAGCTGGCGATAATCGAGCCAGCGGCGGTGCCATTCGTTCTTCACGCCGATGCGCGTGTTGAGGATGATCCCGGTGGCGATCACCGCCTCGACCAGCGCCAGCTCGAACAAGGCGCGGTCGAGGATGTTCGCGCCAAGGCCCATGCAGACCGCAAGGGCGCCCAGGACGAAGTTGAAGATATGCCCGCTTCGGTAGCTCTGGGCGAAACGGGTCGCCAATTGGTCGCTCCAGGAATAGGCGCTTTCCAGCAGGTCGAGCGGGGCGGCGATCTGGTTCGCCTCGGCACAACCCTGGCGGTAGCGGACCCATTCTTCCCGGATTTCCTCCGCGCAGACCGATTCGCGCATCCGGTTCGGGTCGAATCTCGCCACTCCCGCCAGCGCCAGCATCAGCGGATATTCGATCCGGACCCGGAAGCGCCGGTGGTGCTCGCGGTTGAACAGTGAAAGAAAGTGGCGCTCCTGCGGGTCGGCCGGCGGCGCGAACAAAGCGGAGAGGAGCATCGGCAGGTGAAGGTCATCGACCGGGCGCTCGGTCGTCCTTTCGACCCGGTGGGTCTGGACCGTCGGATCGAAGGCGCTCCACAAAAGCCGCGACGGCTCCGCCGGGTCGATCGGCACGTGGACCACCGGAGTCCCGTTGACGACGGCAAGCTCGACGACCTCTCCGGTCCCGCCGCGCCCTCTGGGGGCAAGCCCGTCCCACACCGCGAGCATCAGGTCGCAATGGGCGATCGTCGCCCGGCCGGTCATCACATAGGCGTGCTCCGGGTGCTCGCGCTCGCCCGGAAGCTCCAGGATGCAGGACGATTTTGCCAACAAGGCGTCGAAATCTTCCCGAGCTTGGTCGTCGGCGAGCTGCTGTCGGTAAATTTCCTTCGGGAAGGGCAGGACGACGTGAAGCTCGAAACCCAGCTCCAGCGCGATCCGGGCGGAAATCTGGTCGGCCCCGTCGGCGAGCGGCGAGATGAACAGCAGCCGCGCCGGCTCGTCGGTGTAGAAATCGGCCTCCTGCGCGCGCACCGCGGCGGCGCTTTCGACCAGCAAAGTCAACGCGCTTCGGATGTTCTGCTCCAGATCGGCGCGGCTCTTTGCGGGCAAGGCCCGCTTTCGGTGGCCGGTAACGCCGATGCTCAGGACGAAGGGCAGGCGGGGAGGGCCCGATGCCCTCCCCGAATCCGCAAATGCCTGAGGCTGCGGCTTGTTTATCGGCCCACTACTCCCAGGCCATAGAGCGCCAGGACGGCGACCAGGGCGCCGAGCGCCGAGGCGGCGCCGGAAAAGGCGAATGTGCTCAGGCTCATCGAATATGTGGTGAGCGAAGGCCCGTTCGAATTGGTGCCGACCGGGTCGAGATCGAGAAAGGTCTTGCCGTTATCGTTCGTCACCCGAAGCGTATAGCCGAATTGCGCGGCGGACTGGTTGCGGTTGTGAACGACCAAAGTGTTGCCGTTGTTCTTGACCTCCACCGCCTCGAACTGCCCCCAGGTGCTGGGGGATGTCGGGCAGGTGGAATTGACCTTGCAGTAGAGCGCCGCCTTCAGGTGCTGGCCGGGAGGTTCCGACGGGAACATCGTGCTGTCCGGGAAGCGATAGCCTGCCGGCGGATCCTTCAGATCGTAATGGACACAAAATCCCGGGTGGTTGCAATTGTTGAACTTCAGATGATTGTCCGGCACCATCGGCAAATCCGCGGTTTCGAATTTGAAGGGCGGGTTGTTTCCCGGCGTCACTATCACGTCGACATGCACTTCTCTTGGGTCTGCCATTTCTTTCTCCCCTGCTAACTGACGTTTCGATAGCCGATATCGGCAAGTTTCCTGACAAGCGGACCGGCCTCAGACTCCCGGCCCAGGCGCTTCAGCAACTCGGCACGTTCATTTATCTCGGCCGGCCGCTCGGCAACTCCGCTCGGCAGCTGTGCCAGGCCTTCGCCCCAGGCCGCTTTGGCGGCTTCGCCATTGCCGGCCCGCTGGTGGATGTCGCCCAGCAGCCGGTGAGCCGCGGCGATGCTGTAGCTGGTTGAAACCGGATCGGTGGCGCGTTCGGCGCGAGCCGCCGCGACCGCTTGGCCGGCCAGTGCGAGCGCGGCGCCGGTGGCGCCCGATTTCAGCGCCAGGCGCGACCGCATCGCCAGGCAGTTGGTCTGGAGCCGACGCCAGCTGGCGCCAGCATCGCGAGCCTGCACATCTGCCGCAAGCGCGCATCCCGCCCGCGCCTCGCCGGCCGCTTCGGCGGTTCGGCCAAGGGCAAGGAACGTCCTCGCAAGCTCCAGCCGGGCCTGCGCCGCATAGGCTTTCCAGACGATGTTCTCGGGCTCGATCGGGATCAGTCGGTTGGCTTCGGCAACAGCCTTTCGGAGCTGTTCGATCCCGCTTTCGGTTCGCCCCTGCGCCGAGAGCAGCATCCCGAGCGCCTGGTGCGCGGGGATGAGCTCGCGCCGATAGGCGACATGGGCGGAATTTTCGGAGACGAGCCGCTGGAGCAGCTCGATCTGCCTTGAGCGAATCTGCGTCGCTCGCTCCAGCTGGCCCTGCGAGCGCTCGGTATCGGCCAGCCAGGCCAGCACCGAGCTGACCTCCTTTTGATATTCGGTGTTGCCCGGATCGACCGAGGCGAGGGCCATCATCGGGCTAAGGGCGCCGGCGAACTGCCGGGCGGCCTCGGCGAAGCGGCGCTGGTAGTAGAGGACGATTCCGATATTCTGGTCGCCGTAGAGGGCTTCCATTCGCCAGCGCAGATTGTCGGGCTCCAGCGCGGCGAGGCGGTCGGCGTGGCGCTTGTAGTCGCGATAGGCTGCCTCCGCATCGCCGAGGCGCCCGCCAAAGCGCGCCAGCTCGCCGATCCAGAAGACGTTTTGCGAATGGTCGAACAGGCGCTGGGTGTCGCCGGGGGCGCGGCGGACCGCCTCGGCGGTGCCCGCCGTCGCCTCCCTGTAGAGTCGCGCCGCCGAATCGAGATTTCCGCGCCGATAGGCGACCTGGGCGGTCAGGCCGAGCGCCCGCGAGCGCTGGATGAGCCCCGAGTCCGACAGGTCCGACATGTCCTGCTTGCTGTAATATTCGAGGACTCGCGAGCCCACGCCATCGAGCGCGTCGAGCCTGCCGATCGGCTCGAGCTTGTCCTTGAGGTCGCCGAGCATGAACTCAACCAGCCCCTCCGCCTCGCGGCGCTGGTCGCGCGCCTCGTCGCGCGCCTGGATCGCGGTGACGGCGAGGCCGCCGGCAATGAGCATTCCGACGACCGACGCGCCGCTGATCCCCGCGAGCCGCCGCTGCCGCCGGAGCTGGTCGCGCTGGACGAGGTCGTCGAGGCTCAGGCCGAGCATCCCGGCGACGATCTTGAGAAAGCCAAGTCGTTTGCCGTCGCCGCTCTCGCGAAGGTCCGCGGCCAAAGGTTCGGCGATTTTGGCGGTGGCTCGCCCGCGCCGGTCGTATTTCCGCCTCAGCGCCGGAGGAAAGCATTCCTCCGGCCCGGGGCTCGCGAAAGGCTCGCCGGCGACGATGGCGGCGATTATCGGGCCCTCCGGGTGGATCCGCTTGAACTCCTCGATCTCGGCGTTGGTCCATTTCGACCTGGCGGCCGCCGGCGAGCACAGAACGATCAGGCAATGCGAGGCCGACAGTGCCTCGCGGATTTCGGCGCCCAAATCCACGGCAGCCGCAAGCTCGTGCCGATCCCGGAAAATCGGGGTCAGGCGCCTTGGAACGACTCCGGTCGAGGTAAGCCGTCCGACAAGGCTGGAGGGGACCCGGAAGCGCTCCAGCTCGCGGTGAAGCCAGTCGGCGTATTCGGAATCGAGATGGCTGTAGCTGAGGAAGGCGAAATAGTGATGCTCGACGCGCGTAACCTGCCGTCCGGCGGGCGCAGCCGATGCTCGACTTCCTTCAATCGGGCGGGCCCACTTGTTCATCCTGTCCCCTGACTTGAATAGCTCATTACCATCTCTGGATATTTTCGGCCATCGCAACTCGTCGAGGTCGCCGCGAGGCTTTGCGGCCCGCCACCCGAGCGCCTATATGCCCTGCGGAGACAGCAATGACCTCAGTCCGTCCCTGGCGAGATATCGAGCGGCGCAAGTCGCGGCAGATCATGGTCGGCTCCGTGCCCGTAGGCGGAGACGCGCCGGTCAGCGTCCAGACGATGACCAACACGCCGACTTCCGATGCCAAGGCAACCATCGCACAGATCCGCCGCTGCGAAGAGGCGGGCGTGGACATCATCCGGGTGTCCTGCCCGGACCGGGATAGTACCGCGGCGCTTAAGGAAATCGTTCGCGAAGTAGGAGTGCCGATCGTTGCCGACATTCACTTCCACTACAAAAGGGCGCTGGAGGCGGCCGATGCCGGCGCGGCCTGCCTGAGGATCAACCCCGGCAACATCGGGGCGGAAGAGCGGGTCAGGGAGGTGATTGCTGCAGCCCGCGCCAACGGATGCGCGATCCGGATTGGCGTCAATGCCGGGAGCCTGGAAAAAGACCTGCTCGAAAAATATGGCGAGCCGTGCCCGGAAGCGCTGGTTGAAAGCGCGCTAGACCATATTCGGATCCTCGAGGATCATGGCTTTCGCGACTACAAGGTAGCAGTGAAGGCGTCGGACGTGTTTCTCGCGGTCGCTGCCTACCAGCAGCTCGCCGAAGCGGTCGACTGTCCGCTCCACCTCGGCATCACCGAAGCCGGCGGCCTGATCGGCGGCACGGTAAAGTCGTCCATCGGCATGGGCTCGCTGCTGTGGGCCGGGATCGGCGACACGATCCGCGTCTCCTTGTCCGCCGAGCCGGAAGAGGAAGTGCGGGTCGGCTACGAGATACTGAAATCGCTTGGGATTCGTAGCCGCGGCGTCCGCGTGGTCTCCTGCCCGAGCTGTGCCCGCCAGGGCTTCGACGTGATCCGGACGGTCGAGACGCTCGAGGATCGGCTCCAGCACATCAAGACCCCGATGTCGCTTTCGGTGCTCGGCTGCGTGGTCAACGGCCCCGGCGAAGCACGCGAGACGGATATCGGAATCACCGGCGGCGGCAACGGCACCCACATGGTCTATCTGTCGGGAGTCACCGACCACCATGTGAAGAATGCCGAGATGATCGACCATATCGTCAGGCTGGTCGAAACCAAGGCGGCCGAGATCGAGGCCGGGCAGGCGCTGGAAACCACTTCCGACGCTGCCTAGCGCATTGCCGAAGGCGACAAGCGCGCTAGTGGCGGTTTCGTGAACAAAGTTGCCCAACAGCCCATCCTTGCCTTCGTCGCCGCTTTGGCGGCGGTCGGCGCCCTGTCGGTCATGGATGCGGTGATGAAGGGGCTTGTGATCGCGCTTGGCATCTTCGCGGTCAGCGTCTGGCGAGCCCTCGTCAACCTGGTCATCGCCGCAGCGCTTTATTTGCCGAGGCGCTTGCCATGGCCGTCGCGAGCGACCCTTCGGATCCATGTCGCCCGGGCTGTGCTGGTCACCATCATGGCGGTCCTGTTCTTTTGGGGAATCGCCCGGGTTCCGCTCGCCCAGGCGATCGCCCTGACCTTCATCGCGCCGCTGATCGCCCTGCTTCTCGCCGTCCTGTTCCTCGGCGAGCGAATCGGCCCGCGCTCAATCGGCGGATCGGCGGCGGCTTTCGCCGGGGTTCTCGTGATCGTGCTCGGTCAAGCCACCACCGACCTCGCCCGCGAGGCGTTGATCGGGAGCGCCGCGATCCTCGCCTCCGCGCTCTGCTATGCCGGCAACATCGTGATGATGCGCCACCAGGCGCTCGCGGCCAGGCCGCTGGAAATCAACTTCTTCCAGGCAGCGACGGTGATGGGGATATGGATCGCCGTGATCGCGATTTTCGGAATGCCTGCCATTCCAGTCGGCCAGTGGGACTGGATCATCATCGCCTCGCTCCTATCCACCGCCGGCGGCCTGATGTTCGCCTGGTCCTATGCGCGCGCGCAAGCGAGCTATCTCGCGGTGACCGAATATAGCGCTTTCCTGTGGGCCGCCGCGCTCGGCTGGCTCATTTTCGACGAGCATGTCACCGGTTACACGCTCGGGGGCGCCGCGCTGATCGTCGGCGGGTGCCTGCTGGCCTCGCGCCGCAGGCCGGCGGTGATGCCCGAGATCAAGGCGACCGCGTAAGGAGGGACGAATGGCCTGGTTCTGGTTGATTCTCGGCGGCCTTTTCGAAATCGGATTCACGACCTCGCTGAGGTTCGTCGACGGCTTTCGCAATATCGGCTGGACCTTGGCGTTCCTGGTTTCCGTCGCGATCAGCATGGCCTTGCTCGAGCTTGCGTCGCGAACCATCCCGATGGGCACCGCCTATGTGGTCTGGGGCGGGATCGGCGCGGTCGGGACTGTCCTCGTCGGATTATTGTGGTTCGGCGAGCCGCTGTCATCGGCGCGTCTGTTCCTGGTCTTCGTAATCGTCGCCGCCATCGCCGGGCTTCGGCTGGTGAGCTGACTAACGGGCCTGCGGCTCGAGCAAAGGCGCGATTTCGGCAGTGATCTCGATCGCCGGGAGGAAGCCCGGAGCAGGGAAGGGCCCGCGCGCCTGTTCATAAGCGTAACCGAGGGCGAGGATCAGCGAGTCCGACCATTTCGGCCCGATGAAGCTCAGCCCCACCGGAAGGCCTTTCACCATCCCCATCGGCACGGTCAGATGCGGATAGCCGGCCACCGCCGCGAGGTTGCCGGCCCCGCTGCCCGGCACCTGGTCGCCGTTCACCGGATCGATCTTCCAGGCCGGCGAAACGGTGGGGCCGACGAGCGCGACCAGACCCTGTCCCTCCAGCAGGCCGTCGATGGCGCCGGACGCCGCGGTGAAGCTGGCCCGCCGGGCCTTTTTATAGGCTGGATCCGCGAGCCCCTTCGTGCGCTGCGCCTTCTCGAAGATGTCCTGCCCGAACAGGCCCATTTCGAGCGCGTGGTTGGCGCGGTTGAAGGCGATGAGGTCGGCCAGCGTTCGGGTGGCAACGGTGCCCGGAGTGGTCGCGAGATAGGCGTTCAGGCCATGCTTGAACTCGGCCAGCAGGACCTGGAATTCGTTGAACCCGACCGCGTCTTCATCGAAATCCTCGACCTTGTCGATCTCGACCAGCACGGCGCCGCTTTCGCGAAGGATCGCCAGCGCCCGCTCGAACGGCCGGTCGGTTCCAAAGCCCGAAGCAAATCGGAGCACTCCGATCCTTTTGCCGGCGAGCGCGTTGGGGTCGAGCGCAGCGGCAAAGTCGCTCTTGCGCAAATCGGCATCCCTGGTCGCCGGGTCGGCGGGATCGCTGCCGGCGATCGCAGTCAAAAGATCGGCCGCCTCGCGAACGCTGGCGGCCAGGGGACCGGCGGTGTCCTGGCTGGCGCTGATCGGAATGATGTGCGTTCGGCTGACCAGCCCGATGGTGGGCTTCATCCCGACCACCCCGTTGATCGCCGCCGGGCAGGTCACCGACCCGTCCGTCTCGGTCCCGATCGCCAGCCTGACCATTCCCGAAGCGACGGCGGTCGCGCTTCCGCTCGACGAGCCGCAGGGGTTGCGATCGAGCGCATAGGGGTTGAGCGCCTGCCCGCCGACCGCGCTCCAGCCGGAGAGCGAATTGCTCGACCGGAAGTTCGCCCATTCCGAAAGGTTGGATTTGCCCAGGATCACCGCGCCGGCCGAACGGAGCCGGGCAACGACCGGAGCATCGCGGTTGGTGATATTGCCGAGCAGCGCCAGGCTTCCGGCCGTGGTCGGAAGCGCACCGGCGACCTCGATATTGTCCTTGATGAGGACGGGCTTGCCGGCGAGCGGCCCCGAAAGGTTTAAGGAATCGACGTTCCTGGCTTGCTCGATTGCGGACGGATCGGTCGCGATCACGGCGCGAAGGAGCGGGTTGAGCGCCGCGATCCGGTCGAGCGCCGCTCTTGTCCCGGCTTCTGCCGGGCCGCGAAGCGGCGGCGGCTGTTGCTGGTCGAGCGCCGGCCGAAAGATTTCGGCACTGGGCTGAGGCGAAGTCGCGCAGCCCGCGATGAGGAGAGCCAGCGCTCCCGATAAAAGGCTTCGGACCGGCCCCGGCGGCCTCACGAGCTCCGCCGCTCGATCTGCGCGCCCACCGCCGAAAGCTTCTCCTCGAGGCGCTCGTAGCCGCGGTCGAGATGATAGACGCGAAGCACCTCCGTCTCGCCCTCGGCGGCAAGCCCGGCAAGGACCAGGCTCATCGAGGCGCGCAGGTCGGTCGCCATCACCTCGGCGCCGGTCAGCTTCTCGACCCCGTGGACGATCGCGGAGCGGCCGTGGCTGTCGATGTCGGCGCCCATTCGGCGAAGCTCGGGAACGTGCATGTAGCGGTTCTCGAAAATCGTCTCCTCGAGGAAGCTGTCGCCCTCGGCAATGGACAGCATGGCCATGAACTGTGCCTGCATGTCGGTCGCAAAGCCGGGGAAGGGGGAAGTCGAGAGCGCCAGCGGTTTGAGCGGTCCCTCGGCGCTGACCTTGATCCCCTTGTCGTGGAATTCGAGCATCAGCCCCGCCTGGGCGAGCGCATTGAGAGTCGCTTGCATGTCGTCCGGCCGGGCGCCGATCAGGTCGACCGAGCCGCCGGTGATTCCGGCCGCGCAAGCGTAGCTTCCCGCCTCGATCCGGTCCGGCATCACTTCGTAAGTGGCGCCGCTGAGCCCCTCGACCCCGTCGATCACCAGGTGCGACGAGCCGATCCCCTCGATTTTCGCTCCCATCGCGACGAGCAGGTTGCACAAATCGACGATCTCCGGCTCGCGGGCGGCGTTGAACAGACCGGTCCGGCCGCTACTCAGCACCGCGGCCATGACCGCATTTTCGGTCGCTCCGACGGAGACCACCGGAAAGCTGAACTCGCCGCCGGCAAGCCGCCCCTTCGGGGCAACCGCCTTCACATAGCCCGAGGCAAGCTCGATCCGGGCGCCGATGGCTTCGAGAGCCTTGAGATGAAGGTCGATCGGCCGGTCGCCGATCGCGCATCCGCCGGGCAGGCTGACGGTCGCCTCGCCGGCCCGAGCGAGCATCGGGCCGAGCACGAGCACCGAAGCGCGCATCTTGCGGACCATGTCATAGGGAGCGACGGTCGATTCGATCGCGGCCGCCTTCAGGGTCATCTTGCGGCCGAACTCGCCGGTCCGGACTCCAGCGACGCTGGTCGAGACTCCAAGCTGGTTGAGCAGATGGCCGAAGCTGTCGACATCGGCGAGCCGCGGGAGGTTGGCGAGGATTAAGGGCTCCTCGGTGAGAAGCGCGCAGGGAAGAAGCGCAAGCGCCGAGTTCTTGGCGCCGCTGATCGGAATTTTACCTTCGAGGCGCTTGCCGCCCTTGATCCGGATACTGTCCACGCCGCGGCTTTAACGTCCCGAGGCCGCGGCGCAACAAGGGATGCCCCGCTAGGCCTTCTCGAGCGTGCACTGAAGCGGGTGCTGGTTCTCCCGGGCGAAGTCGACGACCTGGGAAACCTTGGTCTCGGCGACTTCGTAGGTGAAGACTCCGCACACCGCGACTCCGCGCTGGTGGACCTGGAGCATCACCCGGGTCGCATCCTCGATGCTCATCGAGAAGAAACGCTGCAGGACGAGCACGACGAACTCCATCGGAGTATAGTCGTCGTTGAGCATCAGCACCTTGTAGTTGGACGGCTTCTTGGTCTTGGCGCGGGTCCGCGTCGCCACGCCGGTCTCGAGATCCTCGAGACCGTCGCCACGCCCGGGCTCATCGCCCCCGGACCCGTTGCCCATGCTGATCAAAGACCAATCCATAACCGGCTCATAAATATGGCACGCTACGAAACTCCCGCAAGGCAGGAGCGATGCGCGACCACAGAAAAAAGGCGGCCGCTCCATTATGGAGCGGCCGCCTGCTGTGCCTGACTGGAGGGGGAGGAGTGTCAGGCAGCAATCTCGTTGAGCTTCTCGACGTTCGCGCTGGCGCGGTTCGAGATCGGCTGGAAAGCCTCGCCGGCGAGCTTCACGAAGGACTCGGTCAGAGCCGAGCTGTCCTCGACGAAACGGTCGAAAGCGGTGCGGGCAAGGTCGCCCTGGAGCTGAAGCAGCTCGGTCGGGTTCTTCACCTCGGCGAACGAACGGACCGTGTTGGCGGTCTGCTCGACGCTGTCGCGGGTCTTGGTGGCCATGCTCTGGCTGATCGACTGGGCGCCGGTGGCAGCGATTCGGCTGGCCTCGACGACTGCGTCCATATTGGCGCGGTACATCTCGGCAAGCTCCTCGGCGGCCTTGCGCGAGCGCTTTGCAGTCTCTTCACTGCGCTCGGCGGCTTCGGTGAACAGCTTCTCGAACGCCGCGGTGCCCGGAAGGGCGCCGAAGCCGGCGAACATGGTGGTGGGATCGAACTTCATCTGATTCTTCCTCTCGTTGCGGACCGGCTGCGCCTTGGCGCGGCTTGCCTTTGCCTTGCGGCGTGATTTCGGGGCCGACTTACGGGCTGTTTTCTTCGTGGTCTTGCGAACGGCCTTGGTCGTGCTCTTGCGGGCGGTCTTCGCCGTCCGAGCACCCGCGTCCGTAGCCGCCTTGGTGGTCTCCGCGACGGCGTCCACCTGCGCTTTGGCAGCGTCAGCGGCCGCGTCGATCGGGGTGTTGGTATCGGCAACCATTCAAAATCTCCTTTGTGCTGCAGTGCAACATAATGGTGCGCGGCACAATTTCAAGTGCAATTTGTTGCAGCGCAGCAACGGCTCTTGACGAAAGCCGGACGCGCATCGCAAGAGCGGTCATGAACCCGGCTCCCACTGACCAGCCGACCCGTGAGCGGCGCGGCCTGTTGATCGTCCTGTCATCCCCGTCGGGCGCCGGCAAATCCACGCTTTCGCGCCTGCTTATGGAGGCCGATGGTGACATTACGATGTCGGTTTCGGTGACGACGAGGCCCCGGCGGCCGGGCGAGGAGGAGGGAGTCCACTACCAGTTCGTCGAGGATTCCGACTTCGACCGGTTCGTCGAATCCGGCGATTTCGCCGAATGGGCGCCGGTCTTCGGCTATCGCTACGGCACTCCCAAGAGCCCGGTGAAGGCGGCGCTGAAGGAAGGCCGCGACATTTTGTTCGACATCGACTGGCAAGGCACACAGCAGCTCAAGGCGGCGATGGGAGAGGATATGGTTTCGATCTTCCTTCTGCCTCCCTCGATGGCCGAACTGGAACGCAGGCTTCGGAACCGCGGGACCGATTCCGACGCCACCATAGCCGATCGAATGGCGCGCGCCGAAGCGGAGATCAGCCACTGGCCCGAATATGAATATGTGCTCATCAACAAAGACACGGCCGAGTGCCTGGCGCAGATCCGGGCGATCGTTGCGGCCGAGCGGCTGAAGACGAGGCGGCAGACCAACCTGGTCGCGTTCACCCGCTCGCTGGGCGCTGCCCACTAGCCGTTCAGCAACTCCACAAAGCGGGCGCCGTCGAAGAAGGCGCGGCGGCGAAGCTCGAGAGCGGCCTGCGCCTGGGCATCCGCGCCCCACTGGTAGAGCTGCCAGCGCTCATCCACGGTGACCGCCTCCCAGGCCTGCCCGGTTGCGATCGCGCCCTCCAGGACCGCCAGCCCCGCGACCAGCGAGCCGCCGATCGTCACCAACGGGAAGAGCGCCGCGAGCCGAAACGGGTCGAGCGATTTAAGAGCGTGAGCGAGGCGCTGAACTGTCGGGTCCGGCTGCGGCACATGGGCGATCCCGCAGGTGGTGGCGAAATCGACGTCGAACCGCCGCCGGGCCCAGGAAAGCAGCTCGTCCCAGCTTTCCGCCTGGAGCTCGACGAGGCCGCTCGGCGCCTCGGCGCGATAGCAAAGGAGGTCGCTCTCGGCATATCTGGCGATGCCGGCCGCAAAGCTGCCTGGGTCCGGCGCCACCTGGTCGATCGCCGCATTGGCGAGACCGGTCAGCGGCAATTCGCGCGGATCCACCGTCTCCCCCGAGCGATTCCATTCGTCGGCGATAGCCAAGGCGAGCGGCTCGGACGGGACCAGCAGCGGCCGGCGCGCCGGAGTCCGGACCTTCTTGCCGTCCAGCGCAATTGCCCAGCCGGCGTCGTCGCGAAGGGCGGCTGCACTTTTCCAGAAGCGCTTCATGCGCCCCTACGAAGGCTCGTCCGAGGCGCGGTCCTCCATCTCCCACTGCTTTTTGAGCAGCCTGGGAGCGAACAGCGCATCGGCAATTCCAAGCACCATGACGATTGCGCCGAGGACCGGCCAGCCGCCCTCGCGAAGCAGGTCGGTGAAGGTGATCGCCCCCCCGACCAGGAACACCAAGGCGCCGAATATCCGGGCGGCCATGAACAGGAAAAAGCGCCGCCTCCAGACCGCGTCGTCAGCCATTCACCGCCTCCATCGCGAGCTTCGAAACATCGGCCGGAATACCGGCCACCGAGCGAGCCCCCGCGGCGATCAGCTCATCGGGCTTGTGATATCCCCAGCCGACCCCGATTCCGGCGGCGCCGGCGGCCAGCGCCATCGCCATGTCGAAGCTGGTGTCGCCGATGACGACGCTCTGCTGGGCGGAGGCGCCGGCCTCGGCCATTGCGGCGAGCGCCATCAGCGGCGACGGCTTGGACGGATGCCGGTCGGCGGTCTGGAGCGACACGAAGCGCGCGTGAAGCCCATGCCGCTCCATGCAGAGGCGCAATCCGCGATCGGACTTGCCGGTGGCGACCGCAAGAAGCCAGCCATCGGTTTCCAGGGCGTCGAGGAGCTCGAGAATCCCGTCGAACAGCGGCTCTTCGACCCGGCCCTGCTGGCGCGCCTCGAAAAAGCATTTCTTGTAGGTCTCGGCGAGCTCGACATGGTCGTCCTGGCGAGCGCCTGGAACGAGCGCGGCCATCGCCTCGGTGAGGCTAAGCCCGATCACCCGCCGGCACTCGCCCGGCGGCGGGAGGTCGATCCGGTGCCGCTCGAACGTCTCGGCGAGCGCGTGGTAAATGGTCGCCCCGCTGTCGACGAGGGTGCCGTCGCAGTCGAAGATCGCGAGCCTGGTCATCGCCTGGGCGGCCTTGCTCGAGCGCGCCGCTCGCCTCGGCGGGTCTCGCGGCGGGGCTTTGCCGAGCCACTGCCTTGCGGCCGGACGGGAGCGACCCGCTCGCCCGACGCGACCTCGAAGCCGAGCGCCTCGAGGCTCTGGGCGAAATGTTCGGGAAGCTCGGCGGTGACGTCGATCTTCTTGCCGCCCGGAGCGGAAATCGCGAGCCTCCGGGCGTGGAGATGCAGCTTCCGGCTGATCCCGCCGGTCAGGAAGGATTCGGCGCCGCCATACTTGCCGTCGCCGACAATCGGGTGGCCGATCGCCGCCATATGGGCTCGGAGCTGGTGGGTTCGCCCGGTGAGCGGCCGAAGCTCGAACCAGGAGGCGCGGTTTCCGGCACGGTCGATCAGCCGCCAGCGAGTCTTGGCGGGCTGCCCCTGCTCTTCGTCGATGTGCATTTTCTCGCCACCCGTTCCCGGCTGCTTGCCGAGCGGAGCATCGATCAGCCCTTCGTGAAGCGACGGGACCTCGATCGCCAGCGCCCAATAGATCTTCTTGGCGGTGCGCTCGGAAAAGGCGCGCGAGAAGAAGGCCGCGGCCCGGGCGGTCCGGGCGACCAGCAGCGCGCCGGACGTATCCTTGTCGAGCCGGTGGACGAGCTTGGGCCGCCTTCCGGCCTCGTCGGCGAGCCCGTCGAGAAGCCGGTCGAGGTGGTTGGTCGTCTTGGTGCCGCCCTGGGTGGCGAGGCCCGGCGGCTTGTTGAGGACGAACGCATTTTCGTCCTCGTAGATGACCAGCGAGCGGACGAACTCCTCCTCCTCGGCGGTCAGCGGCTCGGACGCCGGCTTCGAGCGGGCCGGCCGCGCCGCCTCCGGTTCCACCGGCGGGACTCGAATCTCCTGGCCCGCGACGATTCGGTCGCCGGGCGCGACCCTCTTGCCGTCCAGCCGAAGCTGCCCGGTCCTCGCCCAGCGGGCGACCAGGTTGAAGCTGATGTCCGGCTGGTTGCGCTTGAACCACCGGTCGAGGCGAATGCCGTCGTCGTCCTCGTCGACGGTGAAGGTGCGCGCTTGGGCCATGGCGACCACTTAGCGATTGCGAGCCGCAATTCTAACCCGCAGTCGCATTGGCCGATCGATCGCCCCAATAGTCGAAAGCCTGACGTTGCAGCCGCGTCACCAGTCTGGCCGCTTCGGGGCCGGTCCACAGG
Organism: Sphingomicrobium sp.; assembly: GCA_035514495.1. GTDB lineage: Bacteria > Pseudomonadota > Alphaproteobacteria > Sphingomonadales > Sphingomonadaceae > Sphingomicrobium. The sequence continues at coordinate 15,780 of DATKAY010000016.1, forward strand.
CCGTCATAACCGTAGCGGATCGCACCGCCACCGACCCACCAGCCCTGCCCGGGAAGGCCGTCCGACTGGCGAACGACGAGCACTGCAAGCTCCGGCTCGCCGCGCTCGGCCGCCTCCTCGTCGATTAGGGCGAGAGTCTTGCACAAGGCGCGCATCCTGGGCCGGCTGAAGGGATGGCCGAGCACGTTCAGCAATTGCGAATAGGTGATCGATTCGCCGGCAGCGGCGGCGGCAACCAGGTGCTTTCGGACCTCGGCCGGATCGGCGAGCAGGCCGACGCTCATGATGTGGGCTGGTCGGCCACCGGTGTAAGCTCGAACAGCTGAAGCCTCGCTTTGGTGCCCGGCCAGGGGATCACCAGCCGCCAGCGGAAAGGCGCGACCCGTTCGAACACTCCGGCCATGTCGCGTTCCGGGTCGTCGCCATAGGCCAGAGGCTCCATCTCGTCGCCGAGCGCCAGGCTTCCAAGGAAGATCATCAGCTCGGGATTATCGTCCTCCCAGAGGCGGCCGGCAGGCCGCTGGCTCCCGGTCTGCTTGACGATCGTCAGGACTCCATCCTCGTCGACGAGCACGTAACAGAAGAACGGCCTGAACTTCCGGAATGCCGGCGTATTGCGGTCCGTCCCGCCGATGCTGATCATCCGGCAATTGTAGCTTCCCGGAGTCGGCTGCGGCCGTGGCTGGGCGGCCCTGGGGTCCAGCAGCGGCCCTTCCGCCTCGATCGCCCGGCGGAACCTTGGCCGGGCGTCGGCCAGCGCCTGCCGCCAGGCGAGGCCGAGCCGGTTGAGCCGGTCCTGGTCGGCCGGGCTCGCGACTCGCTTCCAGGCGTCGGAGGGGCTCTGAGGCTCCACCGTGACGCTCGCCCTGCTGCGCGCGCTCTTGCCGGTCAGCGTGTCGCACCCGCCTGCAAGAGCCAGCAGCGGGCCGATGCAAAGCAGGGTGGCCAGTCGCCGGTTCATTCGACTTTGGTGACAGCCGGCGCCGGCAGATGCAACAAAGCAAAGCTTCACCAAAAGCTTTGACTTGGCGTTGTCGCCGGTTAGGCGCGCCGCGGATGAACGCTCCTTCCCAAACCGGCGCCGCTCACCGCCATGCTATCGGCGGCTTCTGGTTCGGAATTGGCGCCTATGGCCTGTGGGGCGTTCTCCCGGTCTATTTCAAGGCGATCGACAGCGTCGGCGCGATCGACATCGTCGCCAACCGGGTCCTGTGGTCGGTGCCTTTCCTGTTGCTGCTGCTGTTCGCCTTCCGCGGACTGGATCAGCTGGCAAGAGCGTTCCGCGAGCCTCGGACGCTGAGATTCCTGTGCATAACGGCCGTGCTGATCGCGGTGAACTGGCTGCTCTACGTCTATGCGGTGGTCAGCGGCCATATCCTCGCCGGCAGCCTCGGTTACTACCTCAACCCGCTGGTCAACGTGCTGATGGGCCGGCTGATTCTCAAGGAACGCCTGTCGGCGCTTCAATGGGCAGCGGTGGCGATCGCCGCAATCGGCATTTCGGCGCTCGCCTTCCAGGCGCTCGGACAGCTGTGGATCAGCCTCACTTTGGCGGTGACCTTCGCGACCTATGGGTTGATGCGAAAGATCGCCCCGGTCGAAGCGACCTCCGGGCTGGCGGTCGAGACGATCCTGATCCTTCCGATCGCTCTGGCCTGGCTCGTCTGGGGGGTGGCGTCCGGGCGCCCGGTGTTCGGCTCGACGGATTTCGAAACCGCCCTGCTTCTCCTCGCCGGGGTGGCAACGACGGTGCCGCTGCTGCTGTTCACCGCCGCCGCCCGCAGGCTTCGCTATTCGACGCTCGGAATGCTTCAGTTCCTCGCGCCGACCCTCCAGTTCCTGCTTGCGGTCCTCGTTTACGGCGAGGCCTTCACGACCGCCCATGCAATCGCTTTCGGATCGATCTGGCTGGCGCTCACCCTCTACCTGATTGCACTGGCAAGGGAGCATAAGCCGGCGGGATCCGCCATGCCGCCAGAATAGGGAACCCTTGGGCCGATTGCGCATTGGCGCCGCATGACCAGAACCCTTTTAGCCGCCGCATCGGCGCTTCTTGTCGCCGGCTGTGCCACCTACGGTTCGCCGGGATCTCAATATCCCGTCGGCTACCCAGAGCCCGGTTATGGCCCGCCGCCGGCCGCTTATCCCCCGGCACCGCCCCCGACCGCAAAATGCCCGATCCTCCGCTCCGGAGAGTGGAACGCCTGGGTCAACATGATGCCGGGACCCAATGCCCGGCCGACTCTGCACGTGACCGGGAAGGTGGTTGTCCCGACCGGCGGTTATCAGATGGGCTTCGACCCGCAGCTGATCATCCGGAAAAGCTATCCGGCCCAGGCCATCGCCAGGCTTCGGGTCGCCCCGCCCACCGGCGGTGCGTCGCAGGCGGTCATGACTCACGAGGTTCGCTGGGAATGGCCGCTGAGCCAGCAGGTCGGCTCGCTCGAGATTGTCTGCGAGGGCGAGACCCTGGCGAGGATTTCGCAGGTCCCAACAGCTCAGTGACCTGCTAGGCTGGGCCCGGGCTTATCGAAAGGGCCGCCATGCTCAACCTCGTCTCGCTGGTCATCGGAGTGGTCGCTTTGGCCTTCGCCGCGGTCGCTTTCCTGCCGCTTCTGGGATGGGCGAACTGGCTGGTTGTGCCGCTTGCGATCCTCGGCGCTGCCATCGGAGCGATGAGCAGCGGGACGGCGGGCCGCAACCTCAACATCCTCGTCATCCTGATCGGCTCGTTCCGGCTGATGCTCGGCGGCGGCATCTTCTAGCGCCGCGCGCGAGCGCCTAGCGCTCCTTCACATAGTGGCCGGGCGCGTCCTCGATCGCCTTGAGCTTGCCCTTGCCGGGAATCCGGGCGCCTTTCGCCTTCACCGTCGCGGGCGCCTGCTCCTTCAGCCAGGAAAGCCAGTCGGGCCACCAGCTGCCCTTGCGCTCCTCGGCGCCGTCGATGAAGTTTTCGAGCGTTTCGGCCGGCTCGTCATTGACCCAGTAGCAATATTTGTTCGCCGCCGGCGGGTTGACGACGCCGGCGATATGGCCGGAGCCGGCAAGCACGAACCGCTTTGGGCCGGCGAAATGGTCCATGATCTTCCAGACGCTTTCCGGCGGGGCGATATGGTCCTCGCGGCCGGCCTGGATATAGGCCGGGGTTTTCACGGCGCCGATGTCGATCGGGATCCGGGCGACCTTCAGCCCGCCCTTCTGAGCCAGCTTGTTGCCCTTGTAGAGGTCTTCGAGATAGGCCCGGTGCCAGCCGGCCGGCAGGTTGGTCGTGTCGGAATTCCAGTGGAGCAAATCGAAGGGCGGCGGCTCCTCGCCGAGCAAATAGTTGTGGACCACGTAATTCCAGATCAGGTCGCGGCCGCGCAGCAGGTTGAAGGTCGCGGCCATGTAGCGGCCGTCGAGATAGCCTTTCTCGGCGGTGAGCTGGTCGAGCAGCGCCATGGTCTCCTTGCCGGTGAAGAGCTTGAGGTCGCCCGCCAGGCTGAAATCGACCTGGGCGGTGAGGAAAGTCGCGGAAGCGACCTTGTCCTGCTCGCCCTTCGAATGAAGCCAGGCCAGGGTCGCGGCGAGCGTGGTCCCGGCGACGCAATAGCCGATCGCGTGAACCGCCTCGACATCCAGCAGGTCGCGCACCGTGTCGATGGCGTCAACCTGCCCGGCGAGCACATAATCGTCGAGGCCGACGTCAGCGATGCTCTCGTCGGCCGACTTCCAGCTGACCATGAACAGCGACACGCCATTATCCACGCACCATTTGACGAAGCTTTTCTCGGGCGTGAGATCGAGGATGTAGAAGCGGTTGATCCACGGCGGGAAGATGATCACCGGCGTTTCCAGCACCTCGTCGGTCGCTGCCGTGTACTGGATCAGCTGGTAGAGCGGCGTCTCCTTGACCACCTTGCCCGGAGTGGTCGCCAGGTTGCGCCCGACCTCGAACGCGCCCGGGCTGGTCTGGGTGAGCTGGCCTGCGGCAATGTCCTTGAGCATGTTGGCGAGGCCCTTGAGCAGATTCTCGCCGCGGGTCTCTATCGTTTTCCTCAGCACTTCCGGGTTGGACAAAGCGAAGTTCGACGGGCTCATCGCGTCGACGAAGCTTCGAGTCGCGAAGCGAAGCCTGGCCAAGGCGTCCCGGTCGAGCCCCTCGATCTGGTCGACGGATCCGAGCAGTTTGTCGGAAAGCGCCAGATAGGTCTGCCGGATCTGGTCGAAGAGCGGGTTGTCGCGCCATTCCGGAGCCGAGAAGCGGCGGTCCTTCCTCTCGCTCCCTTCGGCCTTTTCGGTCTCGAGACCGATCATTTTCCCCCAGGTCTCGAGCCCCTTCGCCCAGGCCTGCGCGCCGGCGCTCATCAGGCTCGCCGGATCCGCCGGGGCCTGAGGGGGAGGAATGAAGGCGGGCGGGAAGGCGCCCCAGGCCGGCGGGCTGTTCGGCCAGGGCTGGTTGGTCTTGAGGCTGTCTGCCCAGGCCTCCATCAGCATCTGCTGGGCGCGGCCCATCACCCAGGTCCAGTGCTGCCAGTCCTCGAGCGTGGGAATAGCGCCGCCGGTTTCCGTTTCGTCGTCCATCGGCACCGATCTAGTGCGCCGGCGGTCGCTTTGACAGGCCGGCTGGTGCATATCGCCTCGCGATGATCCCGATTCCGCCACCGGAAACCCGAGTCACCGAAGTCGCCGACATCATCCAGTCGGTGCTCGCTCCCGTCTTCCTGCTCGCCGGGATCGGCGCCTTCCTGAGCGTCCTGACCGGACGCCTCTCGCGGATTGTGGATCGGGCTCGCGACATCGAGCCGCAGCTTTTCAAGAGCCGCGGCGAGGAGCATGATCGGCTGATCGCGGAGCTTCGAAGCATCGACCGGCGGATGGTTCTCGTGAGCCGCGCGATCTGGCTCTCCGTTCTGGCGGCCCTGCTGATCTCGCTGGTCGTCATCCTGCTGTTTGCAGGCACCCTCATCAGCGGCCATTTCGGACGGGCGATCTCGGTGCTGTTCATGCTCTGCATGATGCTGCTTGGGGCGGGCTTCGCCTTCTTTCTGATCGAGACTCGAATCGGCGCTCGGGAAGTTCGGGTCCGCAACGCCCTTCTCGAGCACCAGGCCGAGGACAAGTCTTAGCGCTCGTCTCGACAAGCCGCGGGGCTGCTCCTATCGCCCTTGCCTTCAGCGAAGGGAGTGCAAAGCCGAGCATGAACCGCGACGACGTCCAGACCTCCACCATCCTCGACCGGGTGCTCGTTCTTGAAATGGTGCGGGTGACCGAGGCCGCGGCGATCGCCGCGTCGAACTGGATCGGCCGGGGCGACAATGACTCGGCCGACACCGCGGCAGTCGAGGCCATGCGATCCGAGCTCAACAAGCTGCCGATGAACGGAACGGTGGTGATCGGCGAGGGCGAGCGCGACGAGGCGCCGATGCTCTATATCGGCGAGAAGGTCGGATCGGCGCAGGGCGGCGCCCCCGATATCGACATTGCGCTCGATCCGCTCGAGGGGACGACGATCACCGCCAAAGGTGGGCCCAACGCGCTGGCGGTACTGGCGATCGCGGAGAGCGGCTGCCTCCTGAACGCGCCCGACGTCTATATGGAAAAGCTCGCGGTCGGGCCGGGTTATCCGGAAGGAACGATCGACCTCGACAAGCCGCCGGCCGACAATATCCGGGCGATCGCCAGGACGAAGGGGGTCGAGCCTAACGAGATCATCGCCTGTGTACTCGACCGGCCACGCCATCAGGAGATCATCGCTCAGCTGCGCGAGCTGGGCTGCGGAATCCAGCTGATCGACGACGGCGATGTCGCCGGAGTGATGGCGACCGCCGATCCGGACACCAGCATCGACGTCTATATCGGTACCGGCGGCGCTCCCGAAGGAGTGCTTGCGGCGGCGGCATTGCGCTGCGTCGGCGGCCAGATTCAGGGCCGGCTCGTCTTTCGCAGCGACGACGAAATCGCGCGTGCGCGCCGTTGGGGGATCGACGATCTCGAGCGAATCTACACGATCACGGATATGGCGAGGGGCGATTGCATTTTCGCCGCCACCGGGGTGACCGACGGCTCGCTCCTCCAGGGCGTCCACCGGCGCAAGGACTGCGTGACGACCGAAAGCCTGGTGATGCGTGCAAGCTCGGGCACCGTTCGCCGGGTCCGCGCCGACCATTACAAATTCGGGAGCCAGCGCAGCCTCTAGTGCGGATCGTGCAATGATCATGCAAATTGACGAGTGGATCGAGCCGCGCCCCGGCGAGGAGGATCCCGACGGCCCCGGGCTTCTGCGGGTCGAGCCGGCCTATCGGAACGTGCTTCGACTGCGCTTCATCACGCTGTGGATCCCGATCGTGATCGCAGCGATCGTCCTCGACCAGGCGATCGACCACACGATCTTTTACGGACTTCCAAGCACGCTCGTTCCATTGGCCGCGCTCATCACCATCGTCATCGCCCCGGCGCGCATCTATCGCCGGCTCGGCTACCGGCTGACCGACCGCCTGCTGCAGGTGGTTCGGGGCTGGCTGTTCCACACCGACACGATGGTCCCGTTCGTCAGGGTCCAGCACATCGACGTCACCCGCGGTCCGATCGAAAAGCTGTTCGGGACGGCTACCCTCGTCGTCCACACGGCGGGCACGCACAACAGCATCGTGACATTGCCGGGGCTCGCTCCGGACACCGCCGCGCAGCTGCGCGACGTCATCCGCGAGCACGTCCGCACGGATTTCGAATGAGCGCCGAGGACCGGGCCGTCGGCGAGCCGGAGCGGCTTCACCCGTTGTTCCTGCTGACCGGGCTTGGCGCGGCCTTGCGCGGGGTCGGCGGCGCCTATGCGCTGATCGCCTATCTCGCAGTCACCGGCAGGCTCGGGATGGCGATCATCGGCGGCACACTGCTGCTCGTGGTCACCGGCATCGGCCTGATGCTCTACTGGCGCCGCTTCGAATATCGGGTCGGGAGCTCGGAGATCCGGATAGACAGCGGAATCTTCAGCCGAACCCACCGGTCGATTCCGTTCGACCGGGTCCAGGATGTCGATATCACCCAGGGTCCGGTCGCCAGGCTGCTTGGCCTGGCGACGGTCAAGTTCGAAACGGGCGGATCGGCAGGCAGCGAGGAAGGCGTTCTTCGGGCCGTCGCCCTGGAACGCGCAGAGTCGCTTCGCGAGATGATCCGGGCCTATCGCTCCGAAGCGCCACCGGCCGAAGCGGCCGGGGTCGAGCACGACCGGCCTGCGATCTATGCGATGAGCCTTCGACGATTGCTTCTGGCCGGGCTGTTCAACTTCTCGCTCGCCGTTTTCGCGGTCCTGTTCGGCCTTTCGCAGACGATGGGCGACGTGATCGGCTTCGACCCGCTGAGCCGCTCGTTCTGGGAAACGGTCCTGAGCGCCAGCGAGCCGCTCCAGCGCCTGCTCCTGGCCAACCAGGTCCTGACAGCCATCGCCGGGCTTTTGTCGCTGGTGCTGGTGGGCGTGGCGACCGGGATCGTCCGGACATTCCTCAGGGACTATGGCTTCAGGCTCGACCGAACCGAGACCGGGCTCAGGCGCCGCCGAGGGCTCGTCACCCTGACCGATGTCTCGCTCCCCGTCCGGCGAGCCCAGGCCGCAATCGTCGCGACCGGGCCGGTGCGCGAGCGCTTCGGCTGGAGCGAGCTGAAGCTTCAGAGCCTCGCCCGCGACGAAGGCGGCGGCGGCGACCATGTGCTCGCACCGCTCGCCAGTCCGGGCGAAACCGACTCGATCCTCGCCGCGCTCGGCTGGAGGCCAGTCCCCCGGCCCGTCCCGTGGGACCGGGTTTCCCGGGCTTACGCCTGGGTTCTGACCTTCGCGATTTTTCCGCTTTTCCTGGTCGCGATCGGCCAAATCCTGTTCATTCCGCTGGTCGGGCTGGTGATGATCCTGGTCTTCGCCGTCGTCCTCGCCGAACGATGGCTGTCGTGGCGGCGAACCGGCTTCGTTCTCGACGGTGACCGGCTCCTGGTGCGCAGCGGCTGGTGGCGCCGCCGAACGCTCGTCCTTCCGATCCGGCGGATCCAGAGCATCGACCTCAAGCACAATCTCATCAGCCGCTGGTTCGGGACCGGCTCGCTGGTTTTCGGGGTGGCCGGCGGACGAGGCTATTCCGACCATAA
>DATKAY010000017.1:0-11947 GCA_035514495.1 Sphingomicrobium sp.
GACCGGCCGGAGCCGGCCGCTTGTCACATAGGGCCAGACCGTCCTCGCGATCTCGTCGGCCACCATCGTCTTGAACTCGACCGAGCGCGGCCGGAGGGTCGAGCCGGTCAGCGTCAGCCGCCGTCGCATCACGTCGGGAATGGTCAGCTCCGTCTTTGCCCCGCGCTGGAAGGCGATCGAGACGTGCCGACCGTCGTCGGAGAGGCACTCCAGATTGCGCGTGACATAATCGCCGCCCACCATGTCGAGGACCACCTGGACTTTGCGGCCGCCGGTAAGCCTCTTCACCTCCTCGACGAAATCCTGCGTCTTGTAATTGATTGCCGCCAGCGCCCCCAGCTCTTCGGCCCTCCGGCACTTCTCGTCGGTGCCGCAGGTCACGATGACGGTCAGCCCGAACAGCTGCCCGAGCGCTATCGCCATCGTCCCGATGCCGCTCGTCCCGCCGTGGACGAGCACGCAGTCTCCGTCGGCCGCAAAACCGCGCTCGAACAGGTTGGACCAGACGGTAAAGAGGGTCTCGGGAATTGCCGCGGCCTCGACCAGGGAAAGCCCGCCGGGCACCGGCAGGCAGACCCCTGCCGGAGCGACGCAGAACTCGGAATAGCCGCCGCCTGCGACGAGCGCGCAGACCGTCTGGCCAAGGAGCTGATCGGCGCCCTCCCCCGCCTCGACGACTTCGCCGGCCACTTCCAGCCCGAGGATGTCCGGAGCGCCCGGGGGCGGCCGGTAGAGGCCGCGGCGCTGGAGGATGTCCGGCCGGTTCACTCCCGCCGCTGCGACCTTGATCAGCACTTCGCCTCGGCCCGCGCGGGGGACCGGCCGCTCGACCATCGCAAGCACATCCGCCCCGTCCTGTTGAGGGGCGTGGATTGCCTGCATGGCTGCTGGGATCGCGTGTCTCACGACCGGCGGCTTATTGACATCGCAACTCCCGAGGTCAACCAATCGCGGCGATGGACATGGACGACCTTTTTCCGAGCAGTCCGGACGACCCGCTCGAACAGCTCAGGAGGCAGGACCTCGACCCGATATCGATCGAGGAGCTGAACGAGCGAATCGAGGCGCTGAAAGAGGAAATCGCCCGGGTGGAAGCCCATATCGAGCGCGTCGAAAAGCACCGTTCGGCCGCCGAAGAGCTGTTCAAAAAGTCATGACTAGGGTCGGAGCGGGGAACAGCCCCGTTCACCGCAGCCACAGGGATTCGGTTCTATAAACTGGGGATAAGCGGGCACTCGGCCCTTGATTGAACGTTGCCCGCACATGACATTGACCATGGGAGCCCGGGGCCCCTCCCCGGATGCGGTGGGAGCCAGTAGTTAAATGCCTAGTTTTGCTCGCGAACTCGAAGAAACCCTGCACAAGGCCCTTGCCGAGGCAAGCCGCCGGCGCCACGAGTATGCGACTCTCGAACATCTCCTGATCGCGCTCGTCGACGACGAGCATTCCTCGAAGGTGATGACCGCCTGCGGAGTGAACCGGGACGAGCTTCGCGACAGCGTGAAGCACTATCTCGACAACGAGCTTGGAGCGCTTGTCGCCGACACCAGCACCGATCCGACTCCGACCAGCGGTTTCCAGCGGGTCGTCCAGCGAGCGATCCTTCACGTCCAGTCGTCCGGCCGTGACGAAGTGACCGGCGCCAACGTGCTCGTCGCGCTCTTTTCCGAGCGCGAGAGCTATGCCGTCTATTTCCTCCAGCAGCAGGACATGAGCCGGCTCGATGCGGTGACCTACATCAGCCACGGTGTCGGCAAGGGCGAGGCTGCCGCCGAGGCGCGCGCCCCCGAGGGCGCCGAGGAAAAAGGCGACAAGGAGGGCAAGAAGGAAAGCGCCCTCAAGCAATTCACCGTCGACCTCAACGAAAAGGCCCGCACCGGCAAGGTCGATCCGCTGATCGGCCGGATGCCGGAGGTCGAGCGGACGGTTCAGATCCTGTGCCGGCGCTCGAAGAATAATCCGCTTTACGTCGGCGAGCCGGGGGTCGGCAAAACCGCAATCGCGGAAGGCCTGGCGCGAAAGATCGTCGAGGGCGATGTCCCCGACGTCCTCAAGCCCGCCACCATCTACTCGCTCGATATGGGCTCTTTGCTCGCCGGGACTCGCTATCGCGGCGATTTCGAGGAGCGGCTGAAGTCGGTCGTCAACGAGCTCGAGAAGCTTCCCGATGCGATCCTGTTCATCGACGAGATTCACACGGTGATCGGCGCCGGGGCCACCTCGGGCGGAGCGATGGATGCGTCGAACCTCCTGAAGCCGGCTTTGTCCTCGGGCGCGATCCGCTGCATCGGATCGACGACCTACAAGGAGTTCCGGAATCATTTCGAGAAGGACCGGGCGCTTCTCCGGCGGTTCCAGAAGATCGACGTCAACGAGCCGACGGTCGAGGATACGATCAAGATCCTCGCCGGCCTCCGCTCGTCCTTCGAGGGCCATCACAGCGTCCGCTACACGCCCGATGCAATCAAGAGCGCGGTCGAGCTGTCGGCGCGCTACATCCACGACCGCAAGCTCCCCGACAAGGCGATCGACGTGATCGACGAGGTTGGGGCAATGCAGATGCTGGTCCCGCCGAGCCGCCGAAAGAAGCTGATCACGCCCAAGGAGATCGAGGCGGTGGTCGCGACCATGGCCCGGATCCCGCCCAAATCGGTGTCGAGCGACGACAAGAGGGTGCTCGAGAATCTCGACGCGGACCTCAAGCGAGTCGTCTTCGGCCAGGACATCGCGATCGAGAAGCTCGCCTCGGCGATCAAGCTCAGCCGCGCCGGCCTTCGCGACCCCGACAAGCCGATCGGCAACTACCTCTTCTCGGGGCCGACCGGCGTCGGCAAGACCGAGGTGGCTCGCCAGCTGGCGTCGGTGATGGGCATTCCGCTCCAGCGCTTCGACATGTCCGAATATATGGAGCGCCATTCGGTCAGCCGGCTGATCGGAGCCCCTCCGGGCTATGTCGGATACGACCAGGGCGGGCTTTTGACCGATGCCGTCGACCAGCATCCGCACAGCGTTCTCCTTCTCGACGAGATCGAGAAGGCGCACCCGGACCTGTTCAACATCCTCCTCCAGGTGATGGACAACGGCAAGCTCACCGACCACCACGGCAAGAACGTCGATTTCAGGAACACGATCCTGATCATGACGACCAATGCCGGCGCCGCCGACATGGCGCGCGAGTCGATCGGCTTCGGCAGCGCCACCCGCGAGGATGCGCAGGAAGACGCGGTCAAGAAGATGTTCACGCCCGAGTTCCGCAACCGGCTCGATGCGATCGTCCCGTTCGCCTATCTGCCGCCGGCGGTGGTCGCCCGGGTGGTCGACAAGTTCATCCTCCAGCTGGAGCTTCAGCTTGCCGATCGCAACGTCCACATCGAGCTGGATGACGAGGCCCGCAAGTGGCTGGTCGAAAAGGGTTACGACAAGGCCTATGGCGCAAGGCCGATGGGCCGGCTCGTCCAGGAGAAGATCAAGCAGCCGCTTGCCGAGGAGCTGTTGTTCGGCAAGCTGGTGAACGGCGGCGAGGTGAAGGTCCACATGAAGGACAATGCGCCCGCCTTCGAGATCACTCCCGCGGCTCCCAAGGCCAAGCCCAAGGCGAAGAAGAAGCCGGCTCGCAAGAAGACCGGCGGCGAGACCCCGGCCGCAGAATAGCCACAAGGCGCTTGCCGAAGCGCTTCGAAAGTTGAATCCTGCTCGCCTCATCCGCAGGGGAGCACATAAGTGAATCCGGTCTCTTCGCTGTCGCCGCTGGCGATGCTGTTCGTCGCGACGGCGCTCGCCGCGCCCGCCCCGGCCGCTCCCGCTCAAGCTCCCGACCCGCTGTTCACCGGGCGCGACCTGTTCGACCTGAGCTCGGCCTCGGACCCGCAGATCAGCCCCGACGGGCGAAAAATCGCCTATGTCCGGCTCTCGGCGGACATTATGACGGACAAGCTTCGCCCGTCGATCTGGCTGATCGATACGGCAACCGGCGAGCAGCGGCCCGTCGCCACCGGGACCGGCAGCCATTCGAACCCGCGCTGGTCGCCCGACGGGCGGCGGCTCGCCTATGTCTCGACCGCCGAAGGCGACTCCCCGCAGCTCTTCGTCCGCTGGATGGACACGGGCCAGTCCTTCCGCGTCACCGGAATGCCCGAGAGCCCGCAGGCCATCGCCTGGTCCCCCGACGGCCGCCGCCTCGCCTATCTGATGGCGGTGCCCGAGGAGGGAATGAAGCTCGGCTCGGCGCCGAAGAAGCCCGACGGAGCGAAATGGGCCGATCCGCTCCAAATCTTCGACCAGGTCACCTACCGGACCGACAGCGGCGGCTACGTCAAGCCGGGCTTCGACCATATCTTCGTCGTCGAGGCGACCGGCGGGGCGCCGCGCCAGCTGACCTTCGGTCCCTATCATGACGGGCCGCCGGAATGGACGCCGGACGGCGGGGCCATCCTGTTCAGCGCGGTGCGCAAGTCGAACTGGGAGCTCGCGCCGCTCGACAGCGAGCTCTACCGGCTCGATCTCGCGACAGGCGCAATCAGCGCGCTGACCAGCCGCTTCGGGCCCGATTTCGCTCCGGAGGTTTCGCCCGACGGACGCCGGATCGCCTATCTCGGTTTCGACGACAACAAGAAGGGCTACGAGCAGAACCGGCTCTATGTGATGGATATCGACGGCCGAGATCCGCGGCTCGTCGCTCCGGCGCTCGACCGCTCCATCGAGACCGTCGAATGGTCGTCGGACGGCCGCTCGCTGGTCGCCAATTACGAGGAGGCCGGCTCGATGACGGTCGCCCGTGTCGGCCTCGACGGAAGCGTCCGGGCCATCGCCACCAACCTGGCGAGCCCGACCTACGACCGCCCCTACGCCGGCGGCGCGTTCAGCCTCGCCAGCAACGGTACAATTGCCTTCACCGTCAGCCCCTACGACCGGCCCACCGACGTCGCGGTCGCGGCCGGCGGCAAGGTGCGGCAGCTGACTCGCCTCAACGATCTCAACCTGGGCGGCAAGAACCTGGGGACGCTCGAGTTCTTCGAGGCAAGGGCGCCGGACGGCTCACTGGTCCCGTCGTGGATCCTGCTTCCGCCGACCCACCGGCCGGGGCAGCCGGTCCCGATGGTTCTGGAGATCCACGGCGGCCCCTACGCCGCTTACGGGCCGCATTTTTCAACCGATTACCAGCTCTACGCGGCTGCCGGCTATGCGGTGCTCTACACCAACCCGCGCGGCTCGACCGGCTACGGCCAGGTCTTCGCCGACGGGATCGAGAAGAGCTATCCGGCGAGCAATTACGACGACCTGATGGCGGCGGTCGATGCCGCGGTGGCCAAGGGATATGCGGACCCGGAAAATCTGTTCGTCACCGGCGGCTCGGGCGGCGGAATCCTGACCGCCTGGCTGGTCGGCAAGACCGACCGGTTCAAGGCCGCGGCTTCGCAAAAGCCGGTGATTAACTGGACCACCCAGGCGCTGACTTCCGACGGCGTACCCTTCTTCGGGCCCTATTGGATGGGCGGCCATCCCTGGGAAAAACCCGAGTCCTATTGGGAGCGCTCGCCGATCAGCCTCGTCGGCAGCATGAAGACCCCGACTTTGGTCGTGGTCGGAAGCGAGGATTACCGGACGCCGGTCAGCGAATCGGAGCAGCTCTATTCGGCCCTCAAGCTCGTTGGGGTGCCGACGGCGCTGGTCAAAGTGCCCGGCGCAAGTCACGGCTCGATCGCGGCGCGGCCGTCGCAATCGGCGGCCAAGGCTGCAGCGATCATCGCCTGGTTCGAAAAATACCGGACCAGGCCAAGCGGCGAGGCCCCGGCGGCCCAATAGCGCCGAAAATTCCCCGAGGGCGGCATTTGGGCCAGCCCTCAACCCCTTGAGACGCACGGCACAGCGGCTAAACTTTAGGCCGTTGTCCCGCAGAAGGTGTTTGCAAAATGAGGATTTTCCACTGCCTTTCGGCCGGCGCACTGGGGCTTGCGGCGATCGCGGCCGCCGCTCAGCCCGCGCCCTCGTTCGACTTTGGCCGAATCGACCGCGACATCCAGATCCTGAGCTCGGACGAGTTCGAGGGCCGGGCTCCGGCGACGCGCGGCGAGCAGATGACCGTCGACTATCTGGTCAAGCAGCTGCAGGAGGCGGGGGTCCAACCGGGCGGCGAAGTCGTCGACGGGCAGCGCCAGTGGACTCAGCGGGTCCCCCTCTACAAGTCGGATTTCGAAGCTCCGCCAAGAATCGCAATCACCTACGGCGGAAAGGCGCGCACCCTTACCCAAAGCGAGGAAATCGCGCTGATGCCGCCGGTGAACGGTCGCAAGCAGGTCGCGCTGGACGAGGTGCCGCTGGTTTTCGCCGGCTACGGAGTGACCGCCCCGGAGCGCGGCTGGGACGATTTCAAGGACGTCGACGTGCGCGGCAAGATGCTCGTCGTCCTGATCAACGACCCCGACTTCGAGGGCGGGGAAGGAGATTTCGGCGGCAAGGCGATGACCTATTACGGCCGCTGGACCTACAAGAATGAGGAAGCCGCCCGCCGAGGCGCTGCCGGGATCATGATCGTCCATGAGGCCGAGCCCGCTTCCTACGGATGGAATACCGTCGCGAATTCCTTCCCGGCTGCCAATTTCGACATCGTCCGGGAGGATCCGGCCGCCCGCCACACCGGGTTCGAAAGCTGGATCCAGCGCGACCTGGCCAAGCAGATCTTCCAGGCCGCCGGCCTCAACTTCGAGGAAGCGAAAGCGGCCGCCAGGCGCAAGGACTTCCGGCCGGTCGATCTCAACTCGACCCTGAGCGCAAAGGTCGATGCGACGACCGAAGTGATCACCTCCTACAACGTCGCAGGAATGCTGCCCGGCACCCAGCGACCCGACGAGACGGTGATCTACACCGCTCACCACGACCATCTCGGGATCGGGGAGCCGGACGAAAGCGGCGATCGGATCTTCAACGGCGCCGCCGACAATGCAACCGGGACTGCCCATGTCCTCGAGCAGGCGCGCGCTTTTGCGCAAGCGCCGAGGACCGAGCGCTCAATCGTCTTCCTGCTGGTCGGGGCCGAGGAAAAGGGCCTTCTTGGCTCGGAATATTATGTCGCCAACCCGCTCTACCCGCTCGAGCGAACGGTCGCCGTCCTCAACACCGACCTGATGGGCGTCAATGGACCGGCATGGGACTTCAGCATTTCGGGGATCGCCCGGCTCGACCTCCTGGACATGCTGATCGCCGAAGGGGCGCGGCGCGGGCGGCGCTTCACCCCGGACCCACAGCCGGAAGCGGGCCGTTTCTTCCGCTCCGACCATTTCCCGTTTGCAAAAGCAGGAGTTCCGGCGATCAGCTACAAGCCCGGCCACGATTTGGTGAACGGCCGCCTCGAACGCGGCAGCGCACTGGACGAGGAATACACAAGCGAGCGCTACCACCAGCAGGACGACGAATATGACGCCGACTGGGACCTGACGGGGATTGCCCGCGATGCCGAGCTGCTGTTCGCGCTCGGCTATTCGCTGGCCAACGGCAACGCCTGGCCGAACTGGAGCGAGGACAGCGAGTTCCGAGCCGCCCGCGACCGAAGCTCCGACCAGCGGCAGCTGACGGTGCCTGCCGAGGGAGACGGCGATTAAGCGAGTCGATCGAGACCCGGGTGGCGAACCCTAGGGCGAGGCAGGAGCGATCGCCAGCCCGTCGCCCTGGGCGCCCGCGGGCAGGCGGCGGAGCACCGTCCCGGACTGAAGGTCGATCTCCGCCACCATGTCCCTGCCCGTCTCGGCGGCATAGAGCTTGCCGTCGGGCCCGAACAATATGGTGACCTGGCCGGCCTCGCGGGTCCCCGAAACCTCGACGTCGCGGACCTTCTTCAAGCTCGCCGAATCGATCATTGTGAGACTTCCGTCGCCGAGGTTGGAGGTGACGATCCAGCGCCCGTCGGGGCTGGCCGCAACGCGGATCGGCACCGCCCCGGTCTCGACCTCCGCCAGCTTCTCGAAGGACGAGCTGTCGAAGGACGACCGGTCAAAGGCCTGGACTCGCGCGCCCTCGAGGTCGGCAACCCACAGGACCCGCTCGTCGAGCGACAGGGCTATCCCTTCGGGTCTACCGCCGACTTGATGGTCGGCGATCTTGGCGCCTGCTTTCAGGTCGATGACGGTCACCGTGCCGGCCGCGATGTTCGCCGTATAGGCGCGGGTCCCGTCGCGGGTGGCGGCCACCATGTGCGTGCCTTCCTGGCCGGTCGGGATGGACGCGATCAGCTCGCCGCTGGCCGGATCGACGACGGCGACCGACTTGCTTCGCTCCGTCGTCACGACGATCCGCCCGTCGCCAAGCCAGACGATCCCGTGCGGTCCCCGGTTGGGGCCAAGGTCGATGGTCTTAAGCTTCTGGCGCGATTCGGTATCGAAGATGTCGATCGACTTTTCGCCATAGGCGACGACCGCGGCCTTCCTGCCGTCGGGCGAGATGGCGATCTCGTGCGGCATTGCGCCGGTCGGCTTTCGGGCGATCTCCTCGCCGCTGCCAAGGTCGACGAAGCTGACGCTATTCTCGCCCTTGTTCCCGACCAGCAGCACTCCGCTGCCGGTGGCGGCAGAAGCGGCGGCCGTGAAAAGGGCTATCGAGAGGGCGGCAAGCCAGGCGCTTGATCTCATCTGGACGACTCCTCGTTTGAGGCCCGACTTGCATCACGGCTGCGCGGGCCGTCAAATCTACCGCTTGCCGCGCCGGCCTGCCCTGCTTGGGAGCGCCAAGAAAAAGGCCGGCGGATCGCTCCCCGCCGGCCCTTCGTTTTTTGCCTTCCGGGCGAGCCTTTATTCGCGGTTGCCCATGAAGTTGAGCATGAACATGAACATGTTGATGAAGTCGAGATAGAGGCTGAGAGCGCCCATGATCACGACCTTGCCCATCATCTCCGTTCCGGCGACATAGGCGTACATGCTCTTGATCCGCTGCGTATCGTAGGCGGTCAGGCCCGCGAAAATCAGCACTCCGATCGCGCTGATCACCAGCTGCATTCCTGCCGACTGCAGGAAGAAAATGTTGATCAGCATCGCGACCAGCAGCCCGACGACGCCCATGATCAGGAAGGTGCCCCAGCCGCTGAGATCCTTCTTGGTCGTGTAGCCCCACAGGCTAAGCCCCGTGAAGCCGGCCGCGACCGCGAAGAAGGTCTGCGCGATCGAGATTCCGGTGAACACCAGGAAGATGGTCGACATCGACAGGCCCATCGCGGTGGCGAACGACCAGAACAGAATCTGGAGCGTAGGCGCGGAGAGCCGGTTCATGCCAAAGCTCATCACCATGACGAACGCCAGCGGTGCGAGCATGATGACCCACTGCAGCGGGGTCTGCATGACCTGGGCGGCAAGGCCCGAGTTGTAGAACAGAAGCGCGACGATGCCCGTAAGGAGCACTCCCGACGCCATGTAATTGTAAACCGACAGCATGTAGGACCGAAGGCCCGCATCCCTGGCGGCGCGCGGAACGCTTACCGAAACGGCAGGGTCATAGCCGCTCGTCGTCGTGCGCGGGTCAAACTGGTTCTGCATTTCCACTCCTTGTCGCGCGGGCGAATTGGCCCGTTCGCTAATCGAGAACATATCGGGGATGAGCGTGCCGCTTTCAAGCAAAACCGGACATGAACCGCATGGCGCGATCGGACGCTCCCTCGAGGCTCCTTCCGTTTCAACCACCTTCAGCGGGCGCGAAAGTGACATCCAGCCCACGTCCCGGCAATGTTCAATGTCATGCACCGCTTGTTCGTCGCCATCCGGCCGCCCGGGCAGATCCGCGACCTGCTGATCGACGCGATGGACGAAAACCCGGCGCTCGGCTGGGTCGGTGACGATAACCTTCACCTGACATTGCGCTTCGTCGGAAACGTCGAGCAGCCGCTCGCCAACGATCTTGCAATTGTATTGGAGCGCATTCGCTTTCCCGCCTTCGACCTGGAAATCCGCGGCACCGGCCGTTTCGACCGGCGCGGCGGCGGAGCGCTGTGGGCGGGCGTCGAGCCGCGCAAGCGGGTGATCGAACTGGCCGCCAAGGTCGAGCGCGCCTGCCAGTCGGCGGGGCTCGAGCCGGAGCGCCGCGCCTTTCATCCGCACATCACTTTGGCCCGGTACCATCGCCGCAACGCCGAGGCCGCGCGCGATTTCGAGCGGCGCCAGGCCGATCTCGCCTCGCCGCCCTTTCGGGTGGTCCGGTTCACCTTGTTCGAAAGTCATTTGTCGCGCCACGGCGCCCATTACGAGGAAATCGCCAGCTATCGGCTGGAATAGTGGCATTTGCGTCATTCATCCCCATCTCACCGGCTGCCGCGTTGACGGCCGGGGGCGGCTGATTTAACTAGAACAAAGCTGGAACAGAATCACCTTATGCTGACCCATATCCCCGAAGCGAACGCGCCATGCTGACTCACATCAGCGTCCGCGGCGCGCGCGAGCACAATCTCAAGGGCGTCGATGTCGATATCCCGCGCGAGAGCCTGACGGTCATCACCGGCCTGTCTGGGTCGGGCAAGTCGAGCCTCGCCTTCGATACCATCTATGCCGAGGGCCAGCGCCGCTACGTCGAATCGCTTTCCGCTTATGCGCGCCAGTTTCTGGAGATGATGCAAAAGCCCGACGTCGAGCATATCGACGGCCTTAGCCCGGCGATCTCGATCGAGCAGAAGACGACTTCGCGGAACCCGCGCTCAACGGTCGCGACGGTCACCGAAATCTACGATTACATGCGCCTGCTGTGGGCGCGGGTCGGCGTGCCCTATTCGCCCGCAACCGGGCTTCCGATCGAGGCGCAGCAGGTCAGCCAGATGGTCGACCGGACGATGGCGCTTCCCGAAGGCTCGCGGCATTATTTGCTCGCGCCCGTCGTGCGCGGCCGCAAGGGCGAGTACCGCAAGGAGCTGGCCGAATGGCAGAAGGCCGGCTTCACCCGCCTGCGCATCGACGGCGAGTTTTACGATATCGAGGACGCGCCGGCGCTCGACAAGAAATACAAGCACGACATCGAACTGGTGGTCGACCGGATCGTGGTGCGGGAAGGCATAGAGGCGAGGCTGGCCGACAGCTTCGAAACCGCGCTGAAGCTCGCCGACGGGCTGGCCTATCTCGACCCCGCCGATCCGCCGGCCGAAACCGAGGCGAAAGGCGGGATGAAGCTTGATTTCCAAGTCCCCGGCCGGATCGTTTTTTCGCAGAAATTCGCTTGTCCGGTGAGCGGCTTCACCATCGCCGAGATCGAGCCGCGACTGTTCAGCTTCAACGCCCCGCAGGGCGCCTGCCCGGCCTGCGACGGGCTCGGCGAGAAGCTGGTGTTCGACGAGGATCTGGTGGTCCCCAACCATAACCTCACCATCGCCAAGGGCGCGGTCGCGCCCTGGGCCAGGTCGCAGCCGCCCTCGCCCTATTACATGCAGGTGCTGTCCAGCCTGGCGCGGGCCTATGATTTCGACCTGCAAGTGCCGTGGAAGGACCTTCCCGAGCAGGCCCAGGACGTCATCCTTCGCGGAACCAGGGGACAGCCGGTCGTGCTTCGCTTCATGGACGGCCGCAAGAGCTATGAGGTCAGAAAGCCCTTCGAAGGCGTGCTCGCCAACCTCCAGCGGCGCTACACCCAGACCGAGAGCGCGTGGATGCGCGAGGAGCTGTCGCGCTACCAGGGCAGCCGCCCCTGCGAATTGTGCGGAGGCGCGCGGCTCAAGCCCGAGGCATTGAGCGTCAAGGTCGCGGGCGAGGACATCAGCTCCGCCTCGCGCCGCTCGGTTACCGACGCGCTCGACTGGTTCGGCTCGCTCGACGACAAGCTCACCGCCCAGCAGAGCGAGATCGCCCGCGCCATCCTCAAGGAAATCAACGAGCGGATCGGCTTCCTGCACAATGTCGGGCTCGATTACCTCCACCTCGACCGCAAGTCGGGCACGCTTTCGGGCGGAGAGAGCCAGCGTATCCGCCTCGCCAGCCAGATCGGCTCCGGCCTG
>DATKAY010000018.1:0-9729 GCA_035514495.1 Sphingomicrobium sp.
AGCGCGAGGCCCTATTGAAGAAAGCGATCAGCGTCCGCCCGACGGAATGCGGGTGCGAGCGCAGCGCCTATGGCGACTTCCTTGCGTCGGTCGGGCGAATGGACGAAGCGGTCGAGCAGTACCAGCGGGCGCAGGCGATGATGCCGCTGTCAGTCGCGGTCAGCGAGCGGCTTGCCCATGCTCTTTATCTCAGCGGCCGTGAGGAGCAGGGCGAGCGAGTGGTTGCGCAAACGCTCCAGGTCTGGCCGGATGCGGTTTCTCTTCGGCTCGTGAAGCTCAAGTCGGCGCTGTGGACGCGCCGTTACGACGAGGCGCTGGCGATGCTAGACGAACCGGGCCTGCATCTCACGACCGAGCAGACCGAGGCGCTCAAGGCAACGTTTCACGCGCTCCGCTCGGGCGATTCAGCCGAACGAGCGGGGGCTGCCGTAACGCTTCGGGCGATGGCGGCGGATCCGCGCAGGAACAATCGGATCGTGGTCGCGGCGCTGGCGGCCCTTGGCGAAAGCGATGTTGCGCTCGACGCCGCGCAGCGGCTGATCCGCTCGCGCGGCCCTATGGTTGCAGACGTCCTGTTCGACAGCAACATGACGAAAGTGAGCGGCACGCCGCAATATGCTGCGCTGGTCAGCCGACTCGGTCTCGCTAGTTATTGGAGGAGCAGCCGGAGCGCTCCGGATATATGCCGGCAAGTTTCAACCTCCGACTTTTGTGCCGCCGCCTGAGCAAGGAGAAAAATATGCGCCTGATTGTTGCAACATTCGTGCTTGCGCTCGGCGCCTGCGGCTCCGAGAGCCAGCCGCAGCAGCAGGCGCGCCCCACTGCGCCCGCAGCAGCCGTCGAGATTCCAACCCCGGCGGCCGTCTCGTCAGCGCAACTTATGCCGATTCCCGACGATCCCGAAGCGCTGAAACGGCTCGAGGCGATGGGCTACACGATCCACGAGGAGCAAGGGCATCTCCACGCGCCCGGCGTGACCGGCTGCCCGGCAATGGGAGAGGGTACGGCGATGTGATCTCGACCGCGCCGTCGAACAACCCGCAGTCGAAATTTTCTAATGTCCGCTTTGGGTCGAAAACGGACATTAGAGTTCGCACGCCCAAGTGACGGCGCGAACTGAATTCGCGCGGTGACCTTCGGTCAGCTACGCTTCCAGTCCTGTCCGCTTTGCGGCAGGCTGGCGGTACTCGCCATCGCTCCGCTTGGCTCGAGCTCGGTGGCTCGAGCTACACCCGCATCGGCATCAGGACGTAGAGCGCGTTCGACTTGTCGTTCTCGCGAAGCAGGGTCGGCGCGGCCGCGTCGGCGAGGTGGACCTCGACGCTGTCGCCCTCGATCTCGTGCAGGATGTCGAGCAGGTAGCGGGCGTTGAAGCCGATCTCGATCGAGTCTGAGCCATAGTCCGCCGGCAGCTCCTCGGTCGCGGTGCCGCTTTCGGGACTGGTGACCGACAAAGTCACCTTGTCGCGGTCGAGGCTCATCTTGACCGCCCGGGTCTTCTCGCTGGCGATGGTCGCGACCCGGTCGACGCCGGCCGCAAAGGTCTTCGGGTCGACCTTCAGGAGCTTGTCATTGGCGGTCGGGATGACCCGGTTGTAATCGGGAAAGGTGCCGTCGATCAGCTTGCTGGTGAGCACCGCGCTGCCAAGGCCGAAGCGGATCTTGGTCGGCGACAAAGTGATCTCCACCGTCCCCTCCAGCTCGTCGAGCAGCTTGCGAAGCTCGGCGACGCATTTGCGCGGCACGATGACGTCCGGCATTCCGTCGGCGCCGTCGGGCTTGGGAAGGACGATCCGGGCCAGCCGGTGGCCGTCGGTCGCCGCCGCTTTCAGCTGGTCGTCGGCGACGTGAAGGAAAATGCCCATCAAATAATAGCGGGTCTCTTCGCTGGAGATCGCGAAGCGGGTCTTGTCGATGATCTGGCGAAGAGTGGCGGCCGGAAGCTCGAACCGGGTCGGAAGCTCGCCTTCCGAAATCACCGGGAAATCGTCGCGCGGCAGGGTCGACAAATGGAATCGCGAGCGTCCGGCCGACAAATGCATCTTGCCGTCGGCGAGGTTGAGCTCGACCTGGCTGCCCTCGGGAAGCTTTCTCACGATGTCGAACAGGGTGTGGGCCGGTATGGTGGTGGCCCCCGCCTGGTCGACATTGGCCGGAACGCTCTCGTCGACCTGGAGGTCGAGGTCGGTGGCCATCAGCCGAATCGAATTGTCGTCGCGCGCCTCGATGAGCACGTTCGACAGGATCGGAATGGTGTTGCGGCGCTCCACGACCGACTGGACGTGGCCGAGGCTCTTCAAGAGTGTCGCCCGTTCAATCGTCGCCTTCATCGCGCGCCCCTGCTCCCCCTGTTGAGTGTCAGGCGTCTCGTTATAGCGAGCCTTCGCCGCCTTGCCAGAGGCTAGCTGTGCTTTTCGGGCGTCAGTCCGGCACTTGCTGGTCGGCGCCCTCGGCTCCCGTCGCCGGCATCAGCACCGCATCTGTGCGGTGGATGACCCCGTTGGAGGCTTTCTGGTCGGCCTCGACGATCCTTGCCTTGCCGCCGGCGGCGTCGGCGAGCACGACCGTCCCGTCCTCTTTGGTCGCGGTCAGCGTCTCGCCGCCCATGGTGGCAAGCACGGCCCGGCCCTCGCCGTTGTCGATGGCCTTGGAAATGTCCTCCGCCAGGATGACGCCCGGGAGAATGTGATAGGTCAGGATCCTGGTCGTCGAAGCGCGGTTCTGCGGGTCCGCCGGATCGGCAAGGGCGCCCTCCTCAAGACCGGCGAAGGCCTCGTCGCTGGGAACCAACACCGTATACGGGCCCGCTCCGCCCAAAGTGGAGTCGAGGCCGACGGCGCGAGCCGCCTGGAAGAAGCGGCTGTTCTGGTCGAGAGACTGGATGATCGTCTGCTCGGCGACCGCTTCGTTCTGGACCGGCGCGGCAGTGTTGGATTCATTCTGGGTGCAGGCTCCGACGGCCAACGCCGCCGCGCACAGGCACAGCGGAAGCGACGATTTCAACATTTCCATATCTCCCAAAACCCCAATGGAACGGCCCCGCAACGCTCGCGGGGCCGTTCTCGATCCATGCTTATTTCTCTCAACCCAATATCGACTGGACGACCGCCGTCACCAGCTGGGTCTTCGGGTCGATCCGGTAGATCTGGCCGTTCGAGTAGCGGTGCCACGCGTCGGGCGTGTCGTAATAGGTCGTCCGGTAGTCGTAGGGCACGTTATAGGCGCCATAGCCCTCCGGCATCGGCTGCCCGACGGTCATTCCGCCGGTGAGCAGGGCCGCGACCGCCGTGATCAGGCTGGTCTGGGCATCGACCTGATAGATGGCGCCCGGGGCATAGCGGTAATACTGGTCGGCGGTGTCGGAATAGAGCGGCCGGTACTGATAGGGCAGGTTATAGGCCGAATAGGTCGCCGGCATCATCTGCCCATAGCCAAAGCCGTAGCCCAGCATCGGATCGACGCCCTGGATCAGGCCGGTCCGCGGATCGACCTGATAGACGTAGCCGTTGGCGTAGCGATAGTCCGTGTACGAATTATTGGCGTAGAAGGGCTGAAGCCCGGTCGGCAGATAATGGTTCGAATAGCTGCTCGGGAACTGCTGTCCGACGGTCAGCCCCAGGCCGAACAACGGCAGCAGCGCCCTGACGATGTCGCTGCTCCGGTCGACCCGGTACACATGGCCGTTGCCGTAACGGTAATAATAATCCTCGTCGTCGGCATAGGCGTAGCGCAGCCGGTTCGGCAGCTCGCTCAGCCTTACGCGCTCACGAAGAGCCGATAGTGGCTGACCCACCATGTTGCGGACCTGGCCCGGAGGCACGCAGGGAACCAGCTTCTTGGCCAGTCCCGGAGGGCAGCCCTCGAGCCACACGCCGCCTCGGGCGAGCTCGTTCCATTCGCGAAGCGGAACCACCCTGCTCTCGGCCAGGCGGGCAACACGGCGGTTCTCCCGTCCGTCGATTCGGTCGACGTAGACCTCGCGGCGCTCGCGCATCCGCTCGATCCGATCTTCGTTGCGTTCGGCGACCCGTTCACCTCGCCCCTCGCGGCGCTCGAGCGATTTTTCGCGCTGATCCTGCATTTTCTCGACCTTGCGCTCGCCTCGGCGCTCCACCCGGCGCTCGCCCGGGCCGCTTTGCTCTTGCATGCGCCGGTTCTCGGCCCGTTCGCCGCGCGGTCCACGACGCTCCTGCGCCTGGGCTCGGCGCTCCTGGCCCTTGGCCTGACCCTTGGCGCTCTCGGCCCGCTGGGGGCGCTGCTTGTCGGCACGCTGGGCGCGAGCGTCGCCGCCGCGTTCGGATTTCTGGACTTGAGCCTTGCGCTCCTTGCCGCCGCCCCGGTCGCCCGGCTGCGAAACGGCAGGAACGGAAATCGCTATCGCGGCAACGCCGGCTGCTAGAATCAATCGTCTCATGGTTCGAACTCCGTTGTTTGATGGTTCAACGAAGCTGGGAAAAAGCCCGTTCCCGGGCGGCCCGCGCTCTGCCGGTCACTTGCCGCAGTTGGGCGCATTAGTGTGAACGGCGCATTGCCAAGCCGTTCAGGCCGGCTCGTCCTCGACCCAATCCCTGGGAAGGCGCTTGATCGCAAAGAACATCAGGAAGGCGGCAAGCACATAGAAGCCGACGACGCTGACCGCGGCATAGCGAAGCGCCTCCGTCCCCAAACGCTCGCTGAATAGCTCCGAAAGGCCGCCGATCAGCGTCGGCCCGACTCCAAGCCCGATGAGATTGTTGATCATCAGGAAGCTCGCCGAAGCCGTCGCCCGGAGCGGGCGAGCGACGAGGTTCTGGACGGCCGCAGTGACCGGCCCAATCCACAGGATATTGAGGGCATTGGGGATGAGCAGAAGAAGCCAGGCCATCCACGCCTCCGGCGCGAGCAGACCGGCGACGAACAGCGGGGCGGTGACGAGCCAGGCGATGGCCGGAAGCTTTGCATACCAGGTTCGGTCGCCCTGGCCGAGGCGGTCGGCGAGCCATCCGCCGGCAAATACCCCGGCGGTTCCGCCGATCAGGAAGATGGCGGCAAGAAACTGCCCGCGCTCGATGAGCCCGAGGCCGAAGCTCCGTTCCAGCACCGTTGGAGTCCAGAGCGCGAGCCCATAGCCCGCGAGGGAACTGGACGCCGCCGCGAGCGACATCAGCCAGAAGGTTGGCTTGGCCGCGACAATCGGAAAGGTTCGCAAGAGGGCGCGAAGGTTCGTCTGGTCACGATCGGCGCGCGGCACGTCGCGAACGAAATACAGCATCACCGGGGCCAGCAGGATGCCGGCAACGCCCATGGTGATAAATGCGGCGCGCCAGTCTATCCACGCAGCAAGATAGGCTCCGATCAGAGTCCCGAAAGCGAGTCCCAGCGGAATTCCGAGCGAGAAGATGGCAAGCGCCCGGGCGCGGCGCTCCGGAGGGAAGTAATCGGCTATCAGCGCATAGGAGGGAGCGACCCCGCCCGCTTCTCCGACGCCGACGCCGAGGCGGAAGATGAACAATTGCCAGAAATTGGCCGCCAGGCCGCACAAGGCGGTGAAGGTGCTCCAGACCGCGAGCGATCCGGCGATCACCCGGCTTCGGCTCGTCCGGTCGGCGAGCATCGCCAGCGGGACTCCAAGAACCGAATAGAGGATCGCGAAAGCGAGGCCGGCAATCGCGCCGAACTCGGCGTCGCTTAACTGCAGGTCCTCCATGATCGGACCTGCCAGGATTCCGAGGATCTGCCGGTCGAGGAAATTGAAGATGTAGCAAAGCAGGAGAAGCGACAGGAGGACGCGCGGACTGGATACGCGCCCTCCCGTTGCTGGGCTGGTGCTCAGAAGTTCACCCCGAGCGACAGGAAGACCTGCCGCGGATTACCGTAATAGGCCGTCAGAACGCCCTCCCTGCCAAGCGCCGAGATCGGATTGCCGTTCGCATTAAGTATGAATGCGCCGGTGAACGGGTTTTGCACCAGGAAATTGTACCCGGCAACGATATATTCCTTGTCGGTCAGGTTTTTCCCGTGAAGCCCGACCTCGAAGCGGTTGCCCGGCGAGCGCCAGACGAGGTTCGCGTCCCAAAGCGCGAAGCCCTTCTGATCGAGCCCGGGGCTGGCAATCTCGAACTGCTGGCTCGAGCTACGGTACGACACGGTCGTATTCGCAAACAGGCGCCCGCCCCACGCCGGAGTACTGTAATCGAGCGAGCCGCTCATGGTCCATTTGGGGGTGTTCTGAATGCGCCGGAAATTGGCGACGTCCACCGGACCCTGCCCCGGGATGTTGGTGATGAACTCGCGGTATTCTGCATCCAGGTAACCGAGCGAGCCGGCAAGGTTCAGCCGGTCGCCCGCCGCAGCCATGTCCTCGGCGACCCGCAGATTCCCCTCGAACTCGACTCCGCGGAAGCGCGCCTTGCCGGCGTTGGTGGTGATTCCGCAGAAGGTCTGGACGCCGCCGACAACGCAGCCCGACGATCCGGGAACCTGCACGTCCTGATAGTCGGCATGGAAGATCGCAGTCGCGAGCTGGAGGCGATTGGCGAACAGCGACGCCTTCCACCCCAGCTCGTAGCTGTCGACCGTCTCGGGGTCGAACGCCATGAAGTCGAAAACGTCCTGGGGCGACTGGGTCGGCGCCTGGGTCGACTGGCCGCGGGGATCAAATCCTCCGCCTTTGAAACCTCTCGAATAGCTCAGGTAAAGGTTATGGTTGCGGTTCGGCTTGAAGCTGACCGACGCGCGCGGGGTGAATGCCGTGTCCTTGCGCTGGCCCTCGAAGTTGGACGTCGTTGCGATGACCACACCCGTGCCGAAGCCCTGCGCTCCGCCGAGCGCAGGTTGCCCGCCCAAAATGCGAGTCTGGCGAAGCACCCGCGCCTTGCGCTTGTCGTTTGTGTAGCGGCCGCCGAGCGAGACCGCCCACTGCGGCGTCAGATCGTAGGTGAAATCGCCGAAGATTGCCCAAGTCTTGGTGTCGACGTCGCCCTCGGTGGAAGCGGTCAGCCCCGGAAGGATGCCTGGAAGGAGCGTGTACAGCCGGACGTCGAAGATGTTAAACGCATTGGCATCGAGATAATAGGCGCCGACGACTCCGGCGAGCGGGCCGCGTTCGACCAGAAGCTGCAATTCCTGGCTGAACTGGCGGTTCTTGTAGATTGCGGGAACGTCCAGATCGACCGCCGGAAGGGCATCGAAATCAATCGGCGTGGCGGTTCGGTCCCTGCGGTAGGCGGTGATCGTCCGGAACTTGAGCCATTCGTTGAGATCCACCTCGCCGTGGAGCGCCAGGCCGCCGCTTCTAACCCTTTGGTCCGGGTCGTTGAGGCCGCCGCGCGTGTCGAAAACATTGCTCAGGACCGGGGCGCCGCTGGCCAGGCCCGGAATGAGGCGGTGGCCGCCGCGGGGATTGCTGTTGTCCCAGGTCTGGTCGCCCGACAGCCGGAACCAGACCGTCGGCGAGGGCTGAAGCTCGACCGTCGCGCGGGCCGCCCAGATGTCCCTGTTGTAATTATCCGCGCCTGTGGTGAGGTTCTTGCCGTATCCGCCGTGACTAAGGCGAGCCACCGATCCGCCGATCTTCAGAGCATCGCCGATTGGAGTGGACGCGGTGAGGATCAAGTCGGCCCTCCTGTCGGTGCCGAGATTGGCGCGGGCGCTGAAACGCGGCTCGTCGGCGATCCGCCGGGTGACATATTTGATTGCGCCACCGATGGTGTTGCGGCCGTAAAGCGTACCCTGCGGCCCGCGAAGGACCTCGATCCGCTCGACCTCGTAGATGTCGAGGACGGCAGCCTGCGGACGGTTCAGGTACACATCGTCGAGGTAGAGGCCGACGCCCTGCTCGAAACCGGCGACCGGATCCTGCTGTCCGACTCCGCGGATGAAAGCGGTGAGCGTGGTGTTGGTGCCGCGAGAGACTTCGAGAGTCACGTTGGGCGTGGTGTCGCCGACGTCGGTGATGTCGAGCGCTCCCTGCCGCGCCAGCTGTTCGCCCGAATAGGCGGTGACCGCAATCGGAACGTCGAGAAGCAGTTCGGTGCGCCGGCGGGCGGTCACCACGATTTCCTGGTCGGACGCGTCGGACGCTTCGGTCACCGTTTCCTGGTTTTCGGCAAGCTCGAGGCTGGTGGCCGGATTTTCCTGGGCCGACACGGGCGTGGCGAAGACCGCCGCAGCCGCGACCGAACCGAGCAAGACGGCGCGAACAGAAACCATTTGCATTTCAAGACCCCCCTCAGCTGCGCAAAGGCGATTGCGCGGAATGATTCGATAGGTATACTGAAAGCTGAACCGGCTTTCAACTTTGATTATTGGGCAGCTCGGGGGGAAGATGCAGGCCAAGGGGGCGGGAGACGCACAAAGCCCTGCGAGCCAGGGCAAGGCGCCAAGGACTGCTCGCGGAGAGCGGACCTTGAGGAAAATCCTGGACGCTGCGCTCGACGAATTCGGCGAGCGCGGCTTTTCGGAAGGCTCGATCGTCCGGATCACCCAGCGCGCGAACGTCGCGCTCGGCACCTTCTACACCTATTTCGACAGCAAGGAGGCGGTGTTCAGGGCACTGGTCAGCGACATGTCGGCACGGGTCCGCGATCACGTCGCCCCATCCCTGAAAGAGGCCCAAAATACGCTCGACGGGGAAGGACGGGCGCTCGAATCCTACCTTCGGTTCGCCCGCTCCCAGAAACAGGTTTACCGGATCATTGACGAGGCGGAATTCGCCGACCCGGAGGGATTCGAGAAGCATTACCGGACAACCGCCGCGAGGATCGCCGGCCGGCTCGACGCCGGCCGGGTGAAGGGCGAGGTGGTCACCACCGACTCGCCCCTGGCCAGCGAGGTCGAAGCTTGGGCGATCATGGGAATGAACGTCTTCCTCGGCTTGCGCTTCGCGGTCTGGGGACGCGAAAAGCCGGAGGAAATCGCCCGGCTCGCCAACCGGCTGATCCGTGAAGGACTGGAGCCCTAGGGCGCCAAACCCGCGGCAAGCCCGGCGAAGCGGTCGATGTCGCCCTCGTCGTGATAGAGGCCAAGGCCAATCCGAAGCACGTCCCCGCGCACATCGACGATGCAATTCTTCGCAGCCAGTTCAGCGCACCAGCGCCGGGCCAGCTCAGTCCTAAAAGCGAGGAAGCGGGCGTGCGGCCCATCTTCCGGCGGCCCCTCTATCAGCGGGTTGAGAAGCTCGGCCGAGCCCAGAGCCGAGGGACCAAGACGGTCGAGGAGCCGGTGCTGGAGCGCCGCGACATGCTTCGAGATGCGCGCGGTCGTCAGGCCCTCTCGGCTGAGCATCCGGCGCACCGCGTTGAAGCGGTAAAGCCCGGAGGGATCGAAGGTCGCCCCCATGAAGCGCATCGCGTCCTTGTGGTAGCCGACCATTCCGGGCGGCAGCTTCAAATCCTCGAACTCTGCGAACCAGCCGGTGATCGGCGGACGCTCGCCGAAGCCGGGAGGCGCGTGGAGAAAGGAGCAGCCCTCCCCTGCCATCGCATATTTGTAGCCGCCGCCCAGGTAGAAGGCGGTCTTCGCACCCGCTTCCCCGACTGGAGATTCGATCGCCATGAACGCGTGATAGCCGTCGATCGCCACCCATGGACCACCGGGCCGGGACAGCGAAGCAAGCTCGTCCACCTCGTCGAACAGCCGGCCGCTTGCGAACAGCACGTGACTGACGAATATCAGGTCATGCCCGCCCGATCGGGCGCGTTCCAAAAAGCGGCTGGAGAAACTGTCGAACGGCTCGGCGGCGATCCGCTC
>DATKAY010000019.1:0-5163 GCA_035514495.1 Sphingomicrobium sp.
TTCACGGCGGCTACGGCTATCTGATGGACTATCCGATCGAACGCTTCTGGCGCGACCTCAGGGTCCATTCCATCCTCGAGGGGACCAACCAGATCATGCGGGTCATCATCAGCAGGGAATTGCTGAGACAGTGAGCGACGATGTCCTGACCTCCACCGACCGCGGAGTCGGCCGAATCCGGCTCAATCGCCCGAAGGCGATTCACGCCCTCACCACCGAGATGTGCGAGACGATGAGCGAGGCGCTGCTGCGCTGGCGGTCGGATTCAGACATCCACGCAATCGTCATCGACCATTCCCAGGGCCGCGGCTTTTGCGCCGGCGGCGACGTGGTGATGCTTGCCAGGAGCGGCGCCGGCGATGCGAGCCAGGCGCGCCGCTTCTTCTTCGCCGAATACCGCCTCAACCACCTGCTTTTCACCTACGACAAGCCGACCATCGCGATCATGGACGGGGTCACCATGGGCGGCGGAGTCGGGATCGCGCTCCCCTGCCAGTTCCGGGTCGCGACCGAGAACAGCCGGCTGGCGATGCCCGAGACGAGCATCGGCCTGTTCCCCGATGTCGGCGGCGGCTGGTATCTGCCGCGGCTGCCGGGCCGGATCGGCCAGTACATGGCGCTCACCGGCGCCCGGCTCGACGGCGGCGACTGCGCCTATTTCGGGCTTGCGACGCATTTCGTCCGGAGCGGCGAAGTCGAGGAGCTGGTCGACCGGATCCTCAAGTCCCCCGGCAGGGCAAACGGCGCGCTGGGAGCAGCGTCGGAATCGGCGCCGGAATCGAAGATCTCGGAAAATGTGCCGGCGATAAACCGGCTGTTCGCCTCGGACGTCCTCGAAGAGGTGCTCGTTTCGCTCGAGCGCGACGAGAGCGAATGGTCGGAAAGGGAGCTGGTCACGCTGCGCAACAAGAGCCCATTGTCGTGCAAGGTCTCGCTTCGGCTCCTGGCCGAAGGCGCGAACCGGCCAAGCTTCACCGACGAGATGCGCGCCGAATATGCGCTCGCCGGCCGAATCGTGCAGACCCACGACTTTCGCGAGGGCGTGCGCGCCGTCCTGATCGACAAGGACAATGATCCCTCCTGGGACCCGGCCTCGCCCGAGGAAGTGACCGACAAGATGCTGGACCGGCTGTTCGCGCCGCTTGCCGCAGACGAGGAATGGACTCCCTTTCCCGAAACGGAGACTGTCTTTCCCGAAAGGGAGACTGGCGAATGAGCGATTTCGAGACGATCCTGGTCGAGAAACGAGGCGCGGTCACGCTCGTCACGCTCAATCGGCCTCAGGCGCTCAACGCTCTCAATTCGACAATGCTCAAGGAACTGATCGAGGCCTTTGCTGCCTATGATTGTGATGATTCGCAGCGCTGCCTGGTGCTGACCGGGAGCGGCGAAAAGGCCTTTGCAGCAGGTGCCGACATCAAGGAAATGCAGCCGCAGGGCTTTGCCGACATGTACGCCTCGGATTTCTTCGCCGGATGGGAGAAGGTGACCTCGACCCGAAAGCCGTGGATCGCGGCGGTCAACGGCTTTGCTTTGGGCGGCGGCTGCGAAGTGGCGATGATGGCCGATTTCATTATCGCGTCGGAAAATGCCAGGTTCGGCCAGCCGGAGATCAAGCTTGGAGTGACCCCCGGGATGGGCGGCTCCCAGCGCCTGACGCTCGCCGTCGGCAAGGCCAAGGCGATGGAGATGTGCCTGACCGGGCGGATGATGGACTCTGGCGAAGCCGAACGTTCGGGCCTGGTCGCCAAAGTGGTGCCGCAAGACCAGCTTCTCGACGAGGCGATGAAGACCGCCGAGGCGATCGCCGCGATGCCGCCGCTGGCGGCGATCGCGGTCAAGGAGATGGTCAACGCCGCCTTCGAGATCCCGCTGAGCCAGGGCATCCGCTTCGAGCGCCGCCTGTTCCACGGGCTGTTCGGCACCGAGGACCAGAAGGAAGGCATGACCGCCTTCGTCGAGAAGCGGCCGGGGAAGTGGAAGGGGCAGTAAAATGGCGCGGATCGCATTCATCGGCCTCGGGAACATGGGCGGCGGGATGGCGCCCAATTTGGTCAAGGCGGGCCATGAGGTGCGTGCCTTCGACCTCAGCGCAGATGCTCTCAGCCAAGCGGTCGAGGCGGGCTGCTTTGCTGCCGGCTCGTCCGGGGAAGCGTGCGAGGAGGCTGAGGCCGTCATCACCATGCTTCCCGCCGCTGCCCATGTGCTCGACGTCTATCGGACCCAGGTGTTCGGCAATGCGCCGAAATCCGCGCTTCTGATCGACTGTTCGACGATCGACGTGACGAGCGCCCGGACGATCGAGGAGGAAGCCTCGGGCCAGGGCTATCAGATGGTCGACGCCCCGGTGTCCGGCGGGATCGCCGCCGCCGCCGCCGGCTCTCTCGCCTTCATGGTCGGCGGCTCCGGTGAGGGTTTCGAGCGCGCCCGGCCGATCCTCGACCCGATGGCCAAGGCGGTGATCCACGCCGGCGGCCCGGGCGCCGGCCAGGCGGCGAAGATCTGCAACAACATGATCCTCGGGGCGACCATGGCGGCCACCTGCGAAGGCTTCGTGCTCGCCCAAAAGCTCGGGCTCGACCCCAAGGTGTTCTTCGACATCTCCTCGCAGTCCTCCGGCCAGAGCTGGTCGATGACCAGCTATTGCCCGGTTCCCGGCGTGGGTCCGAAAACGCCCGCCGACAGTGAGTACGACGGCGGCTTCGCGGCCGCACTGATGCTCAAGGACCTGAAGCTTGCGATGCAGGCCGCCGAGCAGGCAGGAGTCGAGGTCGAAATGGGCGAGGAAGCCGAGGAGCTCTACGAGGAATTCGTCGAAAAGGGCGGCGGCAGCAAGGACTTTTCCGGAATCATCAAGATGATCGAGGGCAGCTGGAAAGCGCCGGATCAGAAGTAAGGGAGCGAAAATCTTGCGAACCATCTTCACGATTACCGCCGCCGCCTTGCTGGCTGGCTGCGCCCAGGATGCCGCGCAGGAAAACGAGGCGAATACCCTCATCGCGTCACCCGAGACCCGGACCGGCGGCACCGAGCCGGACATCCCTTTGGCCGTCCCGGTCGATGCCGAGACCGCCAAGAGGCTGATGGCCGAGCGTCACGAGAATTACGAGAAGATCGGCGATGCGATGAAGCTCGTCACCCGCGAGCTGAAGTCGGACTCGCCCGACCTTTCGAACGTCCGGAAGGGTGCCGGGACCATCGCGACTCTCGCGCCGCTGGTCCCCAGCTGGTTCCCGGCCGGCACCGGGCCGGACGTCGGCAAGACCGAGGCGAAAGCGGTGATCTGGGAGCGGCCGGAAGACTTCCAGTCGAAGGCGCAGGCGTTCGAGCAGGCAGCCGCCGCCTTCCGCGCCGCCGCCCAGGGCAGCGACCTCGAAGCGATCCGCGCCGCCCACGCCGATCTCGGCAAGGCCTGCAAGGCGTGCCACGACCTCTATCGTGAAAAGGATTAGTGGACGCCCGCCGGATAGCCGTCTGGGACCTGCCGACCCGATTGTTCCACTGGGCCATCGTCTTGCTGATCGGGGCGAGCTGGTGGTCGGCGGAAAATGCGTTCGAGCCCTGGCACTTCTGGTCGGGCTATGCGCTCCTCTTCCTGCTTGCCTTTAGGGTTCTTTGGGGTTTCTTCGGCAGCTCGACAGCCCGCTTTTCGGCTTTCCTTCGCGGCCCGGCGGACTTGGCGCGCTACCTTCGAACCGGCCACTGGCCGATCGCCGGCCACAGCCCGCTGGGCGCGCTCAGCGTGCTCGCGATGCTGCTTGCGCTTGCCGTCCAGATTGCCTCCGGGCTCATCCAGATCGACAGCGAGGACTTCGTCGAGGGGCCGCTTTCGCACCTCGTCGGCTTCGAGGTCGCCGAGGCGGCGCACGAGGTCCATCAGGCCAGCTTCAACATCCTCCTGGCGCTGATCGTCCTGCACCTGACGGCAATCCTGTTTATTCGGCTCGCTCTCGGCCAAAGGCTGGTCGGGCCGATGGTGAGCGGCCGGGCCGAAACCGAGCCCGGGATCGCGCCGATGACCCCGGCACCCGCCTGGCGCGCCTGGGCCTGCGCCGTCGCCGCGCTGGCGATCACCTTCTGGATCGCGGCAGGGGCGCCGATGCCGGGGTGAGACGGCGTCGCTTCTGGTGCGCCGCCCGGCGGGCCTTGATTGGCCCCGGCGGCAGGGCCACATCGCAGACATGCTGATACGAACCGAGCAGACGCCCAACCCGGCGACTCGCAAATTCCTCCCCGGCCAGACCGTCATGGAGGCCGGAACGCGCGATTTCCCGGATTTTGAAAGCGCCCAGGCCTCGCCGCTTGCCGAAGCTTTGTTCGCGACCGAGATGGTCGAGGGCGTCTTCTTCGGAAGCGACTTCGTTTCGGTCACTGCCGCTCCCGGCGTGTCGTGGACCGACCTCGAGCCGATCGTCGTCGAATCTTTGCTCGACCATTTCGTGACCGGCGCGCCGCTCCTGAAGGCCGGGTCGGCAGCGGGAATCCGGGTCGGCGACACCGTCGATCTTCAGGAAGATCCCGGCGATGCCGACATCATCGGCCAGATCAAGGAATTGATCGAGACCCGGGTCCGACCGGCCGTCGCGCAGGACGGCGGCGACATCGTCTACAAGGGGTACCGGGACGGCCGGCTGTACCTGTCGCTGCACGGCGCCTGCCAGGGCTGCCCTTCCTCGGAGGTCACGCTGAAGCGCGGCATCGAGAGCCTCATCAAGCACTATGTTCCGGAAGTGGAATCGGTCGAAGCCGTCTGAGGCTTTAAAAACTTTCCCGTCCAAAGTCCCTTGCCCCGGCCACGGGCCTGTGGCCCATTGGCCCGATGATCCTGGCGATCGACACCTCCACCGCGGCCTGCACCGCGGCCCTGTTCGACAGCGGCGGCACCTGTATCGCCAGGCGCGACGAGCTGATCGGCCGAGGCCATGCCGAGCGGCTTGCGCCGATGCTTGCCGAGCTGCTCGACGGTCGCGACGCCCGGACCGTCCTGGTCGGCATCGGCCCGGGAAGCTTCACCGGGATCCGGGTCGGGATCGCCGCCGCCCACGGGCTTGCGATCGGCTGGGATGCCGAGCTTTGGGGAATGTCCTCGCTGGGCCTGCTCGCCGCCTCCGCCAGGGCCGATGGCGAGGCCGATGGAGAGCTGGCCGCGGCGATGACCGGCGG
>DATKAY010000020.1:0-7126 GCA_035514495.1 Sphingomicrobium sp.
TGCCGTTCATCAGCTATGGCGGAAGCTCGATGCTGGCGCTGTCGATCTCGATGGGATTGCTGCTCGCTTTCACCCGGCGCAATCCGTATCTGACGCGCTCGCCCTATGTCGTGAACCGAAGCGGGGAGCCAGCCTAGCCGATGCCGCGCATGAATTTCGTCCTGGCTGCCGGCGGAACGGGCGGGCACATGGTCCCGGCCCATGCGCTTAGCGTCGAGCTCGTTCAGCGCGGCCACGGGGTGCTGGTGATCACCGATGCTCGCGGCGCCAGGATCCCGGGCCTGTTCGACAAGATCCCGGTTCATGTGCTTCCGGCCGGACGGCTGGGCAGGAGCCCGATGGCGCTCGCCAGGGCGGCGCTGTCGGTGGCTCGCGGGCGCGCCGAAGCCAAGCAGATCTACCGCGACCATCCTCCGCAAGCGGTTATCGGCTTTGGCGGCTATCCGGCCTTGCCGGCACTCCTGGCTGCCCGGGCAAGGCGAATCCCGACCGTTCTGCACGAGCAGAATGCGGTGCTCGGCCGGGTCAACCGGCTGCTTGCCGGGCGGGCGAGCGCGATCGCTACCGCCTATTCGCAAATCGACCGGCTGAAGCCCCAATATCGCGACCGGATCGTTGTGGTCGGGAACCCGGTGCGAGACGCGGTCGTAAAGGTCGGCGAGATGCCGTTCCCCTCATTCGACGAGACAGCCCCGCTGAAAATCCTGGTGACCGGCGGAAGCCAGGGCGCTCGAATCCTCGGCCAGGTGGTTCCGGCCGGCCTCGGCTTGCTGGAGCCGCCGCTCCGCCGCCGGCTGCGGGTCGTCCAGCAGTGCCGGCCCGACGACATCGAGGAGATTCGCGCTCGTTACGCCGATCTCGACATCCCCGCCGAGCTGAGCACCTACATCCTGGACATGCCCGACAAGCTCGCCGAGGCGCATCTCGTCATCGCCCGCGCGGGGGCCTCGACAATCGCCGAGCTGACCGCCGCCGGGCGGCCGGCGATCCTGGTCCCCTTCGCCGCGGCGACCGACGACCACCAGGCCGCGAACGCCCGCGAGATGACCAGCGCCGGGGGCGCCCGGCCAATTCCGGAAAAGGAGTTCACGCCAGAGGCTTTGGCTCATCAGGTCGAGGCGATCGCGCTCGATCCGGAGGCGCTCGCCGATGCAGCGGCCCGTTCGCTGTCGGTCGGCCGGCCGCATGCGGCCCGCGACCTCGCCGACCTCGTCGAGCGGGTCGGCGGCGGCTTGTCGCCGCTTGCCGTCGGGCCGGCGCTCGAGCCGCGCAAGGCGGCGGCCTATGCGGGGGCGGGGGTTCCCGCATGAAAGCGCTTGGAACCGATATCGGGACGATCCACTTCGTCGGCATCGGCGGCATCGGAATGTCCGGTATAGCAGAGGTGATGAACCAGCTCGGTTACACCGTCCAGGGCTCGGATATCTCCGACAGCTATGTCGTCGAAAAGCTCCGAAAGGCCGGAATCCCGGTCGCCATCGGCCACAAGGCGGAGAATCTCGGCGAAGCGGCCGTGGTCGTCACCTCCACCGCCGTCAGCCGCGGCAATCCCGAAGTCGAGGCGGCGATCGAGCGCCGGCTTCCGATCGTCAAGCGCGCCGAGATGCTCGCCGAGCTGATGCGGATGCAAAAGACGATCGCGGTGGCCGGGACCCACGGAAAGACGACGACGACCTCGATGATCGCCGCGATGCTCGACGCCGGGGGGATCGACCCGACCGTGATCAACGGCGGGATCATCAACCGCTACGGCTCCAACGCCCGCCTCGGAAAAAGCGACTGGATGGTGGTCGAGGCGGACGAGAGCGACGGCAGCTTCCTTCGCCTCGACGGGACGATCGCAGTCGTCACCAACATCGACCCGGAGCATCTCGAGCATTGGGGAGGCTTCGATGAAGTGAAGCGCGCCTATTGCGAGTTCATCGCCAACGTCCCCTTTTACGGCCTTGCGGTGCTGTGCGTCGATCACCCGGAAGTGCAGGGCATCCTTGGCCGCATCCAGGACCGCCGGATCGTCACCTATGGATTCTCGGCGCTTGCCGACCTTCGCGCCGAGAATGTCGAGCCGGACGGGATCGGCAGCCGCTTCGATGTTATCGTCCTGGAGCGTGACGGGGAGCGCCGGAAGATCGCCGGGATCCACGTGCCGATGCCGGGCAAGTACAATGTCCAGAACGCGCTCGCCGCGGTCGCCGTGGCGATTGAGCTTGGCATACCCGACGACCAGATCGTCACCGGCTTCGAGCGTTTCGAGGGAGTGAAGCGGCGCTTCACCAAGGTCGGGGAAATCGACGGCGCGATGATCATCGACGATTACGCCCATCACCCGGTCGAAATCCGGGCGGTGCTGTCGGCCGCGCGCGACACCGCGCCTGCAAAGGCCGGCGGCGGGGACGGCGCCGGGGGCGGCCGGGTCATCGCCGTCATGCAGCCGCACCGTTACAGCCGGCTCGCCGCGCTGATGGACGAGTTCCAGAGTGCCTTCAACGATGCCGACATGGTGTTCGTGACCCCGGTTTACGCGGCCGGGGAGGAGCCGATCGACGGCGTCGATTCAGAGGCGCTCATCGACGGGCTTCGCACCCACGGGCACCGCATGGTCAAGGGGGTCGCCGATCCCGCCGAGCTTGCCAACTCGCTTCGCGACATCGCCGCGGAGGGCGACACGATCGTCTGCATGGGCGCCGGCGACATCACCAAATGGGCGGCCGGCCTGGCCGATGCGATCGCCAGCGCGAGGGCCGCCAAATGAGCGGCTCGGACGAATTGCTGCTGCCCGCGATCGACGGCAGGATCGAGCCGGGCGGAAGCCTCGCCAACTTCATCTGGTTTCGAACCGGCGGCCCGGCGCAATGGCTGGTCAGGCCGAAGGACGAGGCCGATCTCGCGCATTTCCTGGGCGAGCTCGATCCGGACATCAAGGTGACCCCGATCGGCGTCGGCTCCAACCTCATCGTCCGCGACGGCGGAGTGAGCGGAGCCGTAATTCGCCTTCCGAAAAGTTTTGCCAAGGTAACAATTGAGGGCGGCAATCGAGTCCGCGCCGGCGGCGGCGCGATGGGCATCACCGTCGCCTCGGCGGCGCGCGATTCCGCAATTGCGGGGCTGGAGTTCCTTCGCGGAATCCCCGGCACCACCGGCGGCGCGGTGCGGATGAACGCGGGCGCCTATGGCCGCGAGGTGAAGGATGTGCTCCTCGAGGCGCGGCTGGTGGGCCGCGACGGGACGGTCGAGACCTGGCCGATCGAGAAATTCGGCTACAGCTATCGGCACAGCGAAATGCCTGAAGGAGCGATTGTCGTCGAGGCGCTTTTCGAGGGCGTCCCGGGCGAGCCCGGGCAGATCGGCGCCGAGATGGACCGCATCGCCGCCGAGCGGGAATCGACCCAGCCGCTTCGCAGCCGCACCGGCGGATCGACCTTCAAGAATCCTCCCGGCCACAAGGCCTGGGCACTGATCGATTCCGCCGGTTGCCGCGGATTGCGGCTTGGAGACGCGCAAGTCTCTGAAAAACATTGCAATTTCTTGCTGAATCTGGGCAGCGCGACCAGCGCCCAGATCGAGGATCTCGGCGAGGAAGTGCGCCGCCGGGTGATGGAAAAAACCAACATCCTGCTCGAGTGGGAAATCCAGCGGATCGGGGCCTACGAGTGAACCGCGACATTCACGTCCTCGTCCTGATGGGGGGTTGGTCGTCGGAGCGCGACGTCTCGCTGATGAGCGGGCGCGGGGTGGCCGAGGCGCTTGCCGGCAACGGCTGGAGCCGGGTGACCGAGCTCGACATGGGCCGCGACGTCGCATCCCGCCTCGCCGAATTGAAGCCCGACCTGGTGTTCAACGCGCTCCACGGAACGCCCGGCGAGGACGGCAGCGTGCAGGGCATGATGGACCTGATGGGGCTTAAATATACCCATAGCGGGCTCGAGACCTCGGTAATCGCCATCGACAAGGAGCTCACCAAGATGGTCCTGGTCCCGCACGGCATCCGGATGCCGGCCGGGCGGATCGTCGAGAGCCCCAGCCTGTTTACGGGCGATCCGGTCGAGCGCCCCTATGTCGTCAAGCCGGTCAACGAAGGCTCGTCGGTCGGGGTCGCGATTATCACCAAGGACAGCAATTACGGCTCTCCGATCGGCCGCGACGTCGAGGGCCCGTGGCGGCATTTCGACAGGCTTTTGGTCGAGCCGTTCATCCCGGGCCGCGAGCTGACCGTCGCGGTTCTTGGCGGCGAGGCGCTCGGAGTGACCGAGCTCAAGCCGGTCGCGGGCTTTTACGATTACGACGCCAAATATACCAACGGGCTGACCGAGCATGTCTGCCCGGCCGAAATCCCGCGGGAAATCGCCGAGGCGATGAAGGAGACGGCGGTGAAGGCGCATGCCATCCTTGGCTGCAAGGGCACGTCGCGGTCCGACTTTCGCTGGGACGAGGATCTCGGCGGCGAGGGTCTCTATTTGCTGGAGGTCAACACCCAGCCGGGAATGACCCCGCTGAGCCTGGTTCCCGAACAGGCCAGGCATTGCGGAATCAGCTATGCCGAATTGGCCGAGCGGGTGATCGCGGAGGCGCTCGAATGACGGCCCGTCTCCGGCGGGGAAGCGGCGCCAGGAGCCGCAGGGCGGCCAAGGGCGCGGCCCCTAAGAAAATCGCCAAGAGGCTGCCGGGCGACCAGGCGCGAATCACGCGCTGGGCGGGACTCGTCTTCGCGCTGTTTATGGCCCTGATCGCGGCGGTGGTGTTGGTCGCGCTCAACGTTCCCGGCCGGGTCACGACCGGCATCGGGGAAGCGATCGGCCGCGCCGGATTCGCGGTCAAGCGCGTCGACGTGGTCGGCATCCGCAACATGGACAGCGCGCCCGTCTACGAGGTCGCCTTGGGACAGAAATCGCGCGCGATGCCGCTCGTCGACGTCGGCGAAATCCGCCGCGAGCTGCTTCAATACGGCTGGGTGAAGGATGCGCGGGTTTCGCGGCGGCTGCCCGACACTTTGGTCGTCGATATCGTCGAGCGAACCCCTGTCGCGCTCTGGCAGGACCGCGACCGGCTGGCGCTGATCGATTCCGACGGGGTGGTAATCGACCGGGTCCAGGTCACCCGGATGCCGGACCTGCCGCTGCTCATCGGTCCGGGAGCGAATCGTCGCGGGAAAGAGCTCGACAGGCTGCTGGATGCAGCTCCGAGCCTCAAGCCACAGCTCCTCTCGGCGGCCTGGGTCGGGGGCCGCCGATGGGATCTTGCGCTGCAGACGGGCGAGACCATCGCGCTTCCCGAAGGCGAGGAGGAAGCATCGGCAGCGCTGGGCAAATTCGCCGATATCGACAAGTCGACCGGATTGCTCGGGCGGGGGCTGCTGCGCTTCGACCTCAGGCTTCCGGGCAAGATGGTCGTCCGCCTTCCCCGCGCTCCGGGCGAGGCCGCGCCCGCCCCGCCGACGGAAGGCTGACGGCCTTGGTCTCCGCGACCGGCCAGCCGTTGATCGCCGCCCTCGACATCGGCTCGTCGAAGGTGAGCGCGCTCATCGCTACGACCGATGCCGAGGACCGGATTCGAGTGCTCGGAACCGGCCAGCGCGAGAGCCGGGGGGTCAAGCGCGGCTATGTCACCGATATCGAGCAGGGCGAGTTCGCCGTCCGGGAGGCGGTCGAGCTTGCCGAGCGGATGTCGGGAGTTACCATCGACGACGTCTGGGCGAGCTATGGCGCCGGCGGGCTCGCCAGCGAAGTCGCCAATGTCGAGGTCGAGCTCGGCGGCCACCAGATCGAGCCGTCCGACATCGAGCAGCTGCTCAGCGCGGGCCGCGAGAAGATCGATCGCGGCGGCAAGATCGTGCTCCACGCGCACCCGGCGCTCTACACGATCGACGGAGCGCAGGAGGTTCGGCAGCCGATAGGGCTTCATGCCGACCGGCTGGGCGTCGACATCCACGTGATCGCGGCCGACGCACCGCCGCTTCGCAACGTCGATTACATCATCCGTGCAGCGCATCTGGGGGTGAAAGCGATCGTCGCCTCGCCGATCGCCGCGGCGCTCGCCTGTCTGACGGAGGAGGAGCGCGAGCTGGGCGTTGCGCTCGTCGAGCTTGGAGCGGGGGTGACGAACGTGTCGATCCACGTCAACGGAATCCTGGCCGGCCTCCAGTCGATCCCGATCGGTGCGAAGGACATCAGCGACGACATCGCCGCGACCTTCGGGGTCAACCGCCGCGACGCGGAGCGGCTCAAATGCTTCTACGGCTCGGCGATGACGAGCCCCCGCGACAATCACGAGCTGATCGACGCCAACCAGATCGGCGCGGACGAAGGCGCCGAGCCGATCCGGATCACCCGGGCGCAGCTGATGACGGTCATCCGCCAGCCGGTGGAGGAGCTGACCGCGCAGATCGACAAGGCGCTCAAGACGCTCGGCTTCGGCGGACCGGTGGGTCGGCGGGTGGTGCTGACCGGCGGCGGCGCCGAGCTCAAGAATATCGCCGATTACATGCAGGGCGTGCTCGGCCGGACGGTCCGGGTCGGCCGGCCGCACACGCTGGCCGGGCTTCCCGACGCGCATAGCGGACCGGCCTTCTCGACCCTGGTCGGACTGGCCTGCCTCGGCGCGTCTCGAAGCGCCGACATTCGCGACATCGCGATCGGCACGCACATCCACCAACCGGCGCCCAAGGGGGTCCTCGGGCGCCTGGTCGCGGCAATCAAGGGCGGGAACTGACCGCCTAGCGTCGTGGCGGGACGATATAGGGCTGGAGGTTGCGAACGACCTCCGCCGCATTGAACGTCGTTGGGCCGGCCTGGCAGCTTCGGGTCAAGGCGATGTCAGCCATTGCACGATACCTGTCGATGGTCCGGATGTCGTAGCGGTGGGGCGAGAACGGCCCGCCTCGCCACGGGTCGTAGGAATGCCATCCCCAGGGGCCGCGCATGCTCCAGTAGGGCGACCAGCTGCGGTAATAGCCGACTCCGCCAAAGCCTCCGCCATAGGGCCCGAACGGATCCGCCTGCAGCCTGACGTCGCGATCGACGTCGCGGTGGACCAGGGTGAAGCACTGATAGCCCTGCTGAAGGGTCAGCTCGGCGGCACGGAACAGCAAATAATTCTCGACGCGTTCGCGCGAGGTCAGCGAATTGCCGAC
>DATKAY010000021.1:0-2942 GCA_035514495.1 Sphingomicrobium sp.
CCCCGCCAGCGACCGACACGCCCGTCGAGCTTCCGCCCTCGATCGTCGCAAGCCATGTCTACCGCTGCCGCGACAACAGCCTCGTCTATGTCGACTGGCTCAGCAACGACACCGCGCGAATCAAGCCGGAAAGCACCGGCAGCGGAGCGACCGTCACCAAGGGCGAAGACGGCGTTTATACGGCCGAGGGCCAGTCGCTGACCGGCGATCCGCAGGCCGAGGCGGTCACCGTCAACGACCAGACCTGCCGAAGGTAAGCCTGAAGCGAGGCGCATAGCGGATGCTATGCGCCGGTCCGCTGCAAGTGGACGCGAAAGGCCGGCCAGCCTGCGCAACCCGAAGAGTGCGACAGGACTGGAAGCGTAGCTGACCGAAGGTCACCCTCGCGGGATTCATTCCCGCGCCGGCCCGACGTGCCACCAACCCCAGTTGCCCCCAAACCGCCTTCGACAAAGCGGATTCTCATCGCTAAGGCCCGCCGAATGGACGTCATGGAAGCCCCCGCAATCACGCCCGAAATCGTCGCCGACCACGGCCTGAGCGACGAGGAATACAGCCGG
This sequence comes from Sphingomicrobium sp., assembly GCA_035514495.1. Lineage (GTDB taxonomy): Bacteria > Pseudomonadota > Alphaproteobacteria > Sphingomonadales > Sphingomonadaceae > Sphingomicrobium. The sequence continues at coordinate 561 of DATKAY010000021.1, forward strand.
ATCCTCAAGGCGCTCGGCCGCGAGCCGAATTTGGTCGAGCTCGGCATATTCTCGGTCATGTGGTCCGAGCATTGCAGCTACAAGAGCTCGCGGGCCCATCTTGCCAAGCTGCCGACGCAGGGCCCTCACGTCATCCAGGGCCCGGGCGAGAATGCGGGCGTGATCGACATCGGCGACGGCGACGCTGCCATCTTCAAGATGGAGAGCCACAACCACCCGTCCTACATCGAGCCCTATCAGGGAGCGGCGACCGGGGTCGGCGGGATCCTTCGCGACGTCTTCACGATGGGCGCAAGGCCGATCGCCAATTTGAACGCGCTTCGCTTCGGCTCGCCCGACCATCCCAAGACCCGGCATCTGGTGGCCGGGGTCGTCCACGGGATCGGCGGCTACGGCAATTGCGTCGGGGTGCCAACGGTGGGCGGCGAAATTGATTTCGACCCCAGCTACAACGGCAACATCCTGGTCAATGCGATGACCGTCGGGATCGCCAGGGCCGACAGGATTTTCTACTCGGCCGCCGCCGGTGTCGGCAATTCGGTCGTCTATGTCGGGTCGAAGACCGGCCGCGACGGGATCCACGGGGCGACCATGGCCTCGGCCGATTTCTCCGAGGACAGCGAGGAGAAGCGCCCGACCGTCCAGGTCGGCGACCCGTTCACCGAGAAATTGCTGATCGAGGCCTGCCTGGAGCTGATGGCGTCGGATGCGATCGTCGCGATCCAGGACATGGGCGCCGCCGGCCTCACCTCCTCGAGCGTCGAGATGGCGTCCAAGGGCGGCGTTGGAATCCGGCTCGACATGAACGCGGTGCCATGCCGCGAACAGGGCATGACTCCCTATGAGATGATGCTTTCGGAAAGCCAGGAGCGGATGCTGATGGTCCTCAAGCCCGGCCGCGAGGCCGAGGCCGAGGCGATTTTCCGCAAGTGGGAGCTCGACTTCGCGGTCATCGGCACGGTTACGCAAGCCGGTCCGGACGGGGGCCGGATGGAGCTCATCTGGAACGGCGAGACGATCTGCGACATCCCGCTCGGGCCTTTGGCCGACGAGGCGCCCTGCTACGAGCGGCCCTATTGCAGCCGCGACGAGTACAAGGCCTGGGCGCGGGTCGAGCCGCTCGACGATATTCCCGAAAGCGGCGATATCGCCGCCGACCTGCTCAAGCTGATCGGATCGCCCAACCTCGCGTCGCGGCGCTGGGTCTGGGAGCAATATGACCAGACGGTCGGCGCCGACACCGTCCAGCCGCCGGGCGGCGATGCCGCGGTCGTTCGGGTTCACGGGCGCGACAAGGCGCTGGCGATGACCACCGACGTCACCCCGCGCTATTGCTTCGCCGATCCGTTCGAAGGCGGCCGCCAGGCCGTCGCCGAGGCCTATCGCAACCTGTGCGCTGTCGGGGCAAAACCGCTGGCGATCACCAACTGCCTCAATTTCGGCAATCCCCAGCGCCCCGAGATCATGGCCCAGCTGGTCGGGTGCATCGAGGGCATGGCCGATGCGGCCGAAGCGCTCGACTTCCCGATCGTGTCCGGCAACGTCTCGCTCTACAACGAGACCAAGGCCGACGACGGGGGCTCGCAAGCCGTCCTGCCGACCCCCGCGATCGGCGGAGTCGGCCTTCTCGACGACTGGTCGAAGACGGTGACGACGGGCTTCAAGGGCTCGGGCGACGTGCTCGTCGTGATCGGAATGCGCGGCGGCCATCTGGGGCAGTCTTTGTGGCTTGCCGAGATTCACGGCCGCTCGGACGGGCCGCCGCCGCCGGTCGATCCCGCCTCCGAGCGCCTGAACGGCGAATTCGTTCGCGAGCAGATCCACGCGGGAGCGCTGACCGCGGTCCATGACGTTTCCAACGGCGGGCTGGCCGTCGCAATCGCCGAAATGGCGCTCGCCGGGAATATCGGGGCGCTGGTCCAGCCGGCCGGGCCGGGCCATGCCGCAAGGCAGTTCTTCGCCGAGGACCAGGGGCTGTATGTCGCGACCGTGGACGACGGCCATTTGCTCGATTTCCTCACCGGCGCCGACGCCGCCGGCGTGCAGGTCGAACCGATCGGGCGGACCGCCGGCAAGCGGCTGATCTTCGAGCTTGCCGACGGCGATTATTGCCTGTCGCTCGACGAGCTTCGAGCCGCGCACGACGGCTTCTTCCCGCGGCTGATGGGTGCGGACGCGGCCCTGGCCTGAAGCGATGAAACCGGTCCCGTCCGTCCCCTATTCCCAGCTTCCCGAACTGACCGACGATGAGCGGATCGAGCGGGCGCGCGCCTTTCGGGAAGAGATTTCCACTCGCCGGTCCTGCCGGATGTTCTCGAACGCCCCGGTCCCTCGCGAGGTGATCGAAGAGGCGATCCGCGCCGCCGGAACCGCTCCCTCGGG
>DATKAY010000022.1:0-5002 GCA_035514495.1 Sphingomicrobium sp.
GATGTCGACAAGATCGAGGATCACCGCCTCGTCGAAGCGCTGCTGGCGGAACGCCGATGAGCGATCTCGCCATCTACGATCTCGACCGGACGATCACCCGCCGGGCGACCTACACGCCCTTTCTTCTCCACTGCGCGCTGAGGCGGCAGCAATGGCGGCTGGTCTTCCTGCCGCTCGTCGCGCTGTCGATGCTCGCCTATGTCGGCAAGCTCATCGACCGGGCGAAGCTCAAGGAGTTCAACCACTCGCTCCTGCTCGGGCGCAAGGTCCACCCGGCGGAGCTCAAGCCGCTGGTCGCCAGCTTTGCCGAGGCGACGGTTCGCGGCAACATCCGGCCCGGCGCCTTGGCGGCGATCGATCGCGACCGGCGGCAGGGCCGGCGACTGGTGATGGCGACCGCATCCTACCGCCTTTACGCCTCGGCCATCGCCGACCGGCTCGGCTTCGACGACGTCATCGGGACCGGGTCGATCATCGGCCTCGACGACAGGGTTCACGCGATGATCGACGGCGAGAATTGCTACGGCCCGGCAAAGCTCCGGATGGTTTCCGACTGGGTCGCGAAATCCGGCCTTGAAGACAGCCGCGGCCATGTGCGGTTTTACTCTGACCATGCGTCCGACGCGCCGGTGTTCGAATGGGCCGACGAGCCGGTCGCGGTGAACCCGCACGGGCGGCTGAGGCGGCTGGCCGAGCAGCGCGGGTGGGCGGTCGAGGACTGGGGCTAGGCCAAGCCGCCGAGCGCAGCGGAGCGATTGCGAAGCAATCGTGAGGCAGCGCGAGAGACGGCGCAGCCCGGACGGCGGGTGGCCGCAGGCCAGCCCGACCGACGTCGCGCGATTCACTCGCGTGACGGCTTGCTGGTGAATGTCCGTTTTCGACCCATTGCGGACACTAAGTACGGTGCTTGATATATGCTTTCAGTGCTCGCCCACCTTTCACAATTCCGAGTGCGGCGAGCGCTCCGAAGCCAAATCCAATAGTAGATAATATTACCAGCGCTATAAGGCCATCAGTCAGCGCGCGCTGATCGTAAAAACCCCAAGGTTGCACGAGTAACGAGGCCAAGAGGAGGGACACTGCGTAAGCCCAAACAAGGCTTTTATCTTCCGAGCGGGGCCGGACGAACACCGACAGACACACAACAAAAAACGTTACGAGTGCAGCAAGCGGCGCAATGAGTAGGTTTGTGAAATCCAAGTGCGGAACCCCTTGTGATGGGCGGAAACCAACCATCTCACAATTTCAAGCGAATGTCCGCTTTCCACCCATTCCGGACATTAGCCGAGCGTCTGTTTTTTCGACCCAAAGCAGATATTACGGAAGCCGTGCATTCTTCCGACTGCCGCGGCGAAACCAATAGCGGCCAGTCAGAGGCTCAGTACCCGTTCGGTGGTCAGCGCCAGGACCTCGGCAACCGTCGCCTCAACGGATGCCGAGACGAGATAACGCGGCTGGAAAGCATCCGACCTGTAGGGCGTGTTCACCGCGCGTTCGGCCGAGAATGGCAGCCGCTCAATGCCATCATCTTCCAGGCTGAAGTGCGCTTCACCAAAGCTGGAAGCGAGCCCCGCTCCAAGAATTTTCAGCTCGCCCGCTTCCTCGGCGAGCCCAAACTCGACGCTGTGCCAGTAAAGTCGGGCGACGCGCTGTCCCTCACCGGCGGCAATTGCCCCGGTACCCAGACGGCCAACATGCTCGATCATTTCGGCAAAGTCGTGATGCGCAAGCATCGGTATGTGGCCGAAGAGATCATGGAAGCAGTCGGGCTCCTCCAGATAGTCGATCTGCTCGCGCTTCCGGATGAAATTGCCGACTGGGAACACCCGCTCTGTCAGCATTGCGAAGAATATGTCGTCAGGCACCAGGCCCGGTACCGGCACGGTGCGCCAGCCGGTCCTCGGCTCAAGAATGCGATTAAGCTCTTCAAGATCCGGAACGCCTGGATGCGAAAGCTTCAACAGATCGATTCCGTCCAGGAACGGCGACACCACGCGCGTCCCCAGAAGCTGAACCTGGCGCGCGAACAGTAGGTCCCAGACGGCATGATCCTCATCGGTGAATGCATCCCAGCACTGGGACACAACAAAATCGCCCCAGTCTTCTGAGCATCGGTCTTCTGCGAGGGTGTCGTCGAGCATGTTTATTCCTTCACGGGCAATAAAAAACCCGCCGAGCACTGGCTTGGCGGGTCGAGGTCGGCTCGTCTGTCGCGCGCGCGTCAGCCGGTCCGAGCCTCGCAGCGATAATAATAGGCACCCGCTACCGGAGCAGCAGCGCAGGTGAGAATGGTCGAGGCGAAGAGGCGCTTCATTACATAATTTCCATAGCTTGCGCTGCATGAACGCTCAATGTCCGTTTTCGACCCATTGCGGACATTCGGCCATTGCGCCGCTAGTGGGGGATCATGGGCAGGCAAAAGGAACGGCGGCTTCTTCAGCTGGCAGTCGCGCTTGCGTGCCTTGTTCCGCTCGCAGCGGGAACCGCGGGTGTGGTGCAGGGGCCGGCCATGATCGAGGGCGACATGGCCAGCGATCTTCCAGCTGTGGAGAGCCATTTTCGCTATTTGTCGGGACTCCTCCTCGGGCTTGGAATCGGCTTCGCCGCATCCATTCCGACGATCGAGCGGAGATCGGAGCTTTTTGCCGTCCTGACCGGCGCGGTCGTCGTGGGTGGCCTGGCGCGGCTTTCCGCTTTGCTGATCTACGGCATGCCAAGCACGCCACATGTTCTCGCTTTGGGCATTGAGCTCGTGGTGGTTCCGCTGCTCTTTGCCTGGCAGAGAAGGGTCGCGCGTCAGTTTCGGTCTTGAGCTGTCCGCTTTCCACCCATTGCGGACAGTTCGGGATCGGATAGGCGCCGGCGCGGAGCGAATCCGCGCCGTCGGTCCTGTCTCGCCTTCGCGCTGCTCAGGCGGCGCTGCGCTCGGGGCCTCACACCGCCTTCAGCGCATTGTCGAAGTCGGCGATCAAGTCGTCGGCGTTCTCGACCCCGATCGAAATCCGTACCAGATTGTCGGTGATCCCGAGCGCAGCCTTGCGCTCGTCGGGCACCGACAGATGGGTCATCGCCGCCGGCGCGCTGGCGAGCGTCTCGGTCCCGCCGAGGCTTACCGCCAGATGCGCGATTTGGAGCGAATCGAGGAAAGCGAATGCCTCTTTCTCCCCGCCCTTCAGATATAGCGAGAAGGTCGAGCCGGCGCCGGTGCAATGGCGGGCATAGATGTCCGCCTGCCGCGATCCTTCCTCCAGGAAGCCGAGATAGCCGACATTCTCCACCTTCGGGTGGTCGCGAAGGAAGGCGCAGACCTTTTCGGCGTTGGTCCCGGCCTTTTCCATCCTCAGCTCGAGCGTTTCGAGGCTTCGAAGCAGCATCCAGGCGGTGTTCGGGTCGCAGATGGTGCCGATCGTGTTGCGCATCATTCGCACCTGATTGATCAGGTCCTTGCGGCCGACGAGGCCGCCGGCGACGAGGTCGCTGTGGCCGCCCGCATATTTGGTCAGGCTGTAGATGGTAAGGTCGGCGCCCTGCAGGACCGGCTTGGACCAAAGCGGCCCGAGGAAGGTGTTGTCGATCGCGATCGGCGGGCTGTCGTCGGGGCCGAAAGCCGCCTTTCGGGCGGCAGCGACCGCCTCGACGTCGACCAGGATATTGGTCGGGTTGGCGGGGCTTTCGAGATAGATCAATGCGACCCGGCCCATCCCCTTGGCCTGCTCGATGACGGAATCGATTTCCTCGCGGGTCGCGCCTGCGGGGAAGTCCACGTAGGTGACTCCGAACTTGCCGAGGATCTTGGCGATCAGGGTCTCGGTCGCGGCGTAGAGCGGGCCCGAATGGACGACCACGTCGCCGGGTTTGACGAAGGCGAGGAACAGGGTCGCGATCGCCGACATTCCGCTCGAGAAGGTCAGCGCGTCGTCGGCATTCTCCCAGATGCTCAATCGATCCTCGAGAATCTCCTGGTTGGGCCCGTTGAAGCGCGAGTAGACTAGCCCTTCGGCGCCGCCGGGGCGCTTTCCGGTAACGCCTTCGAAAAACCTTTTTCCGGCAGCCGCATTCTCGAACACGAAGGTGGAGGTGAGGAAGATCGGCGGCTTGAGCGATCCCTCGCTCAGCTCCGGGTCGAAGCCAAAGCCCATCATCAGGGTCGACGGGCTGAGCTTGTGATTGCCGATGTGGGTCGGAGAGGGCCTTGGCGGCCGCTTTTGAGGAGTGCCGCTCAATTTGGCTTCGTTATCGTCCATAGCGCGCCCCTCTAGCCCAAGAGCGTGCGGATCATCCAGACAATCCCGACGATCAGCGGCGGCGCAATCAGATTCATCATCAGCCCGGCCTTCAAGAGCCTTGGAAGCGCCACGTGCCCGGTGGCCCAGGCGATGGCGTTCGGCCCGGTGCCGGACGGGAGCATGAACGCCCAGCTGGCCGCCATCGCCGCCGGCATCGCCAGCAGGAGCGGGTCGGCGCCCGTGGCGAGTGCCAGGCCGGCGACCACCGGCATCGTCGAACTCGCCGATGCGACGTTCGACGCGAATTCGGTCACGACGATGACGATCGCTACCAGCACCAAAGCGATGATCACCGGGTGGACAGCGCCCAGCGGCTCGAGCGCCGTTCCGACCCAGGTTGCAAGGCCCGATTCGCCGATGCCCGAAGCGAGCGCCAGCCCGCCGCCGAACATCATGATGACTCCCCAGGGCGCGCGATCGGCTTCCTTCCACGTCAGCAGGGGCCGACCGGTCCCGTCGGGGATCAGGAACAGGAGCATCGCCCCGAGAACCGCGATCGTTCCGTCGGTCAGGGCGCCGGCGTGCAGATAGGGAACGGCCAAAGGTGCGAGCACCCAGGCGGCGACGACCACCGCGACCAGCGGCACCAGCCGCCGCTCGGCAATCGACCAGTCGCCCATTTCCCCTATCCCGGAGCGCGCTGCAACATGGTCGAAATCGCGCGGCGACAATTTCTGGACCCGCTTGATGATCAGCCAGGCGACCGGGATGGTCGC
>DATKAY010000023.1:0-16452 GCA_035514495.1 Sphingomicrobium sp.
GGCCTCGGCGGTCTTGCGAAGCTTGAGGAGAATGAGCGCGGCCTGTTCGTCCACGAAAGGCGCAAAGGCGCTGGAGCGTGGAACAGCAGCGAGGATCGAGAGCGCGCCGCTCGAATCGCGACGCTCGGCCGCGTTCCACGCTCGGACGAGCGGTTCCCAGAAGCTTAAATCGGCGCCGCCTTGCGCCTTCGAAAGCAGCTCGACCGCCTCGGTATCGGCGCCGCGCTTCAGCGCATCGGCAACCAGCAGCAGCTTGGCGTTCACCGAGTGGCGGGCGTCCGGAGCCTGCCGGGCCAGCTTGAGCGCAAGCGGGAAGTTGCCGGCGCTGATGGCTTCGCTGATCGCTCGCTGGACGAGGTCGCCGTCGCTCGATTGCGAGGCGAGCGACGCATAGAGCTCGGCGGCCCTGGAATGGTCTCCGCTGATCGACGCCGCTCGGGCGGTCACATAGGTCCGCCCGGGGTCCAGGGATTCGGCCTTGACCCTCGCTTGGCCCGGGGAGGAGATCGCGAGGGCGGCGATTGCTATCGCGACAGGGCTACATGTTCGGATAATTCGGGCCTCCGCCTCCTTCGGGAACCACCCAGTTGATGTTCTGGAGCGGGTCCTTGATGTCGCAAGTTTTGCAGTGAACGCAGTTCTGGGCATTGATCTGAAGTCTCGGCTTTCCACCCTCCTCCACGAATTCGTAAACGCCCGCCGGGCAATAACGCTGCTCGGGGCCGCCATATTTCGCGAGGTTGACCGTCACCGGTATGTCCTCGTCCTTGAGCGTCAGATGAACCGGCTGGTTCTCTTCGTGGTTGGTGTTCGAGATATAGACCGACGACAGCCGGTCGAAGGTGATCACCCCGTCCGGCTTTGGATAGTCGATCTTGCGCACCTGGTCCCTGGGCTTGAGCGTCTCGTGGTCGGCATGGCGATGCCTCAGAGTCCACGGCAGCGACAGGCCGAGCCAGCCAAGCCACATGTCGAGCCCGGCGTAGAGCGTTCCGGCAAGGCCGCCCCAGCGCGACACCGCCGGCTGCGCGTTCCTCACCAGCTTCAGCTCCTTTGCGACCCAGCTCGAGCCGAGCGCCTCGGGATAGGAGTCGAGCCGGTCGCCCGACCTGTCCGCGGCAATCGCGTCGAACGCCGCCTCGGCGGCGAGCATCGCCGACTTCATCGCCGTGTGCGTGCCCTTGATCCGCGGGACGTTCACGAAGCCCGCCGAGCAGCCGATCAGCGCGCCGCCCGGAAAGACCAGCTCGGGGATGGCCTGCCAGCCGCCCTCGTTGATCGCCCGGGCGCCGTAGGAGACCCGGCGGCCGCCCTCGATCTCGGAGCGGATCGCGGGGTGGGTCTTCCAGCGCTGGAATTCCTCGAATGGCGACAGATAAGGGTTCTCGTAATCAAGGGCGACAACAAGGCCGAGCGCGACCTGCCCGTTTTCCTGGTGATAGAGAAAACCGCCGCCCCAGGCGTCATCGAGCGGCCAGCCCTGGGTGTGGATTACCCGCCCGGGCTGATGTTTCTCAGAAGGAACGTCCCATAACTCCTTGACGCCAAGCCCATAAACTTGCGGCCCCGAATCCTTGCGCAGGTCGAACACCCTCGTCAGCTCTTTGGTGAGATGGCCCCGCACTCCTTCCGCCAGCAAGGTGTAGCGCGCGTGAAGCTCGATTCCGGGCTGGTAGTCGGGCCCGTGGGTTCCGTCGTGCGCCACCCCGAGGTCGCCGGTGGCGACGCCCTTTACCGACTTGTCCTCGTTGAACAGCACTTCGGCCGCAGCGAAGCCGGGGAAAATCTCGACCCCGAGCTCTTCGGCCTGGCCCGCGAGCCAGCGGCACAAATTGCCGAGGCTGAGCGTGTAGGTACCCTTGTTGTTCATGAACGGGGGCATCGCCAGATGCGGGATTGCCCATTTGCCGCTCTTGGTCAGGACCCAGTGGTGATTTTGCGTCACCGGGACGGTCAGCGGAGCGCCCTTGCCCTTCCAGTCGGGGATCAGCTCGTCGAGCGCCCGCGGGTCGATCACCGCCCCCGACAGGATATGGGCGCCGACTTCGCTCCCCTTTTCGAGGACGCAGACGGCGATTTCCCGCTCCTTCTCGCTCGCAAGCTGCTTGAGCCGGATCGCCGCGGAGAGCCCCGCCGGGCCGGCTCCGACGATCACGACGTCATAGCGCATCGATTCGCGTTCGCTCACCTGGCTCCTCTTGCCGCATTCCGCACTCGGTTCGGCTCTCTATGGCGCAGCGGATTGCTTGACGCCACCGCCAATGCTGGACGACAAACGGGGCCATGGGTGGGGATGGCATCGCAACCGACGCGCGCGAGTCCGCCAGCGCGTTGCGCTGGTGGCTCGAAATGGGCGTGGACGCTCCCGTTCAGGAGACTGCGCGCAACCGGTTCGAGCCGGTGCCGGCGCCCCAATCCGCCCAACCGCAGCCGGATTCGACGGGCGAATTGCCGCAATCCCTCGACGAGTTCCGCGACTGGCTTGCAGGCCCCGACGCGCCGCTCGCCTCTTCCGCTTCGAAGCCCGTCATCGCCCAGGGAAGCGAGGGCGCCGAGCTGATGATCATCGCCGAGCCGCCCAGCCACGACGAGCTTGCAAGCAATCACCCGGTCGGCGGAGCGCCCCTTGATCTGCTTGAACGGATGCTCGAAGCGATCGGGATGACCGGCAAGGCCTATCTGGCCAACCTCGCCTGCTTTCACTCGCCGGGGACGAGGCTCACACCCAGGCAGATCGAGGAATGCGCGGCCGCCGCTCGCCAGCATGTCGCGCTGGTCCGCCCGAAGCACCTGCTGCTCCTTGGCGACCTGCCGGCGCGCGCGCTGCTTGGAAAACGCCTGGTCGAGGCTCGGGAGCATGTGCACAAGGTCGAGGGGGTGCGCACGGTCGCGACCTTCCATCCGCGCCTGTTGCTCAAGCGGCCGTCCAACAAGGCGCTCGCCTGGGCCGACCTGCTGCTGCTGACGGAGGAAGACCAGTGATCCTGCCGCTCGGGCTTGCAGCGGCCGCCGCGATCCTTTCCCAGCCGCTGCGCGACGACCCGCTGGCGCCTTTGCCGCAACCGCAAGCTCTTCAAGCCACCCAGCCCTTGCCGAAGCAGCCGCCGGTTGCGCCGCCCCCGGCGACTATCCCCTCCGACTGGCGAGCCGTGTTCGCGGCGATCCGCTCGGGCGATTGGGCGGGCGCCGAGGCCGGCATCCGTTTCCTGCCGCCGGGCGTGCTCACGCCCGTCGCCACCGCCGGGCTCTTTACCGCCAAGGGCTCCCCGGCCGTCGGCCTCGACCGGCTCAACGCTTTATTGGCGCAAGCCCCCGACCTTCCAGCGGCCGGGCAGCTGGCTCGCATGGCGGCCTCGCGCGGGGCGGCCCAGACACCTTTCGTTGCTGCGGCAAGGCCGGTCGTCAGCCTCGGTTCGGCGCCGCGACGCTATCGGGCAAGGCCGGTGAGCGGCGAACCTTTGGCCGATGCTTTGCGAGCCCAGCTCGACCCCTTCGTCCAGGCCAATGACGCGGCGGGTGCCGAAGCGGCATTTCTCGCCCAGGCGCCGCATCTCTCGGCCGACGCCCGGGCCGAGGGCGCGCAGCGGGTGTCGTGGATCTATTACACGACCGGCCTGGATTTCGACGCTCGCCGAGTCGCCGACTATTGGCGCGGCGGCGCTGGCGGCGAATGGGGATCGCAGGCAGCCTGGGTGTCCGGTCTTGCCTCCTGGCGCCTGCGCGACTGCAACGCGGCCTCCCGGGCGTTCCAGGAAGTCGCCTCGACCGCCACTCAGCGGGAGCTGAGCGCCGCGGGCTATTACTGGGCCGCCCGGTCCGAGCAGGCATGCAGGCGCCCGCAATCGGTGCAGCGGCTGCTGAAGGCGGCGGCGGCATCGCCGGAGAGCTTCTACGGCCTCATCGCCCGTGAAACGCTTGGGACCGACGCCCGGCTGCCTCGCCCGGCGCCCGTCCCGACCGCCTCGGTCGAGGCTCTCCCGAACGTCCGCCGGGCGATCGAGCTCGCCGCGATCGGCGAGACCGGCCTCGCCGAAGAGTTTCTCCGGCACGAGGCGAAGATCGGCTCGCCCGCCGACCACCGGGCGCTCCTCGAAATAGCCAAGAAGCTGAGCCTGGCCGGCGCCCAATACTGGCTTGCGACCAACGGCCAGAGGGGGGCGCAGGTCGAGGCCGCCAGCCGCTATCCGACTCCCAACTGGCTCCCGGTACGCGGATGGCGGGTCGATCCGGCGCTCGCTTTTGCCCATATCATCCAGGAATCGAACTTCCGCTCGAGCGCCGTGAGCCCGGTCGGCGCGGTCGGACTGATGCAGGTGCGGCCGGGCAGCGCTTCGGACGAGGCGCGTGCTGCCGGCCTACCCTATTCGCTCTCGTCGCTGTTCGACCCGGCCTTCAACCTCGAGTTCGGCCAGAGCTTCATCGAGCGGATGCGGCGCTCGGCCAATACCGGCGGGCAATTGCCCAAGGTCATTGCCGCCTATAACGCGGGCCCCGTCCCGGTCGGCCGCTGGGCAGCGATCCCGGCCCACAACGACCCGATCCTGTGGATCGAGAGCATCCCCTATTGGGAGACCCGATTCTACGTGCCGGCAGTGCTCCGCAACCTGTGGGTCTACGAAGGGCTCCAACGGCTCGAAATGCCAACGCTCAAGGCGCTCGTGCAGCACCGCTGGCCGGCCGTTCCCGCCGCCCGCTGAAGAATTCCCGCCATTTTCTTTTCGGGCGCGATCCACTAGGCGCCGCCCGATGAGACGAGAGTATTTCGAAAAGAAACGCGTGCTGGTCACCGGCGGGGCGGGCTTCCTGGGATCGCATCTTTGCGACCGGCTGATCGAGGCCGGCGACGAGGTGCTGTGCGTCGACAACCTTTACACCGGCAGCCGGAGCAATATCGAGCATTTGCTCGACAATCCGGCTTTCGAGTTCATGCGGCACGACATCACCTTCCCGCTCTACGTCGAGGTCGACGAGATTTATAACCTCGCCTGCCCGGCAAGCCCGATCCACTATCAGCACGACCCGATCCAGACGACCAAGACCAGCGTCCACGGAGCGATCAATACGCTCGGGCTCGCCAAGCGCCTGCGCGTCCCGATCCTCCAGGCTTCGACGAGCGAAGTCTACGGCGACCCGGCCGTCCACCCGCAGAACGAGGATTACTGGGGCCATGTGAACCCCATCGGGCCAAGAAGCTGCTACGACGAAGGCAAGCGCTGCGCCGAGACCCTGTTCTTCGATTACCACCGCCAGCTCGGGCTCGGAATCAAGGTGGCGCGAATCTTCAACACCTACGGCCCCCGGATGCACCCCAATGACGGGCGGGTCGTCTCCAACTTCATCGTCCACGCGATCGAGGGAAAGCCGATCACCGTCTATGGCGACGGCCAGCAGACCCGCAGCTTCTGCTATGTCGACGACACCGTGGACGGCCTGATCAGGCTGATGTGCACGCCCGACGAGGTGACGGGCCCGATCAACATCGGCAATCCCGACGAGTTCACGATTGCCGAGCTGGCCGAGCTGGTTATCGCCAAGACGGGCGGATCGGCCAGCATCGAGACAGGCGGCCTTCCCGCCGACGACCCGAGGCAGAGGCAGCCGGACATAGACCGGGCGAAAAAGATCCTCGGATGGGAGCCGAAGATAGGGCTCGATGAAGGGCTCGACCGGACGATCGCCTATTTTCGAGAGCTCGTCCAAGCCTGAAGCGAAGACGAGTCGCATTTGCGCGAAGCAAAGGCCCCGAAGCCGGCGCCGAGCCGTTCGATGATCATCGCCCCGCTCACTGCTCGGCGGCCAGTTCGATCTTCGCTTCCCTGAGCCTGTCCCTCAGCGCCTCGGCACACCTTCGAGCCAGCGATCCGTCCTCCGAACGGACGACGAAATCAGCACCGTATTTCCCGCCTCCGTAGAAGGGATAGCTCCCGATCCACACGCCCGGATGCTCGTCCTGAACTCGTTTGAGCAGGTCCGCGACGTCGCTTTCCGCAGCATGGGCCCGGACAGTAGCCGACACCATTGGGCGCCCGCCCTCCAGCTTCCCCTCGAGCCCCTCGAGCATCGCCAAAGCGATGTTGGGGACACCCGCGAGGATGAAAACATTGCCGATTCTCACTCCCGGCGCGCCCGATGTCGGGTTCGGGATGAGTTCGGCCCCCGACGGCACCCGGGCCATCCGTATTCGCGCCTCGGTCAGCCCGAGCGGGCGATCCTTGTAATACTCCTCGAGGATCCCCCGGGCCTCCGGATGGACGATCACCGGGACCTCGAAGGCGGCGGCGATGGAATCGATCGTGATGTCGTCGTGGGTCGGCCCGATTCCGCCGGTCGTGAAGACATAGTCGTAGGTCGGCCGAAAGGCGTTCACCGCGGCAACGATGCCCTTTTGCTCGTCTGGAACGATACGCACTTCCTGAAGGCGGATGCCCTGCGTGTTCAGCCACCGCGCTACCTGGGCGACGTTCCTGTCGTCGGTGCGCCCGGACAGGATCTCGTCGCCGATGACGATCAGTCCGGCAGTCCAGGTTCGAGAAGAATTCATCGCCCTTTCTGTAGCTGGCCGGACGAAGCGCGCAATGAGCTAGCTGGGGAGCGGACCAGTCGCGCGTTCGACTCAACGCCCGCGGCCGGCAAAGGTGCAAATTCTCGACGACGCCACTATCTGTGCGCAATGACCGAATACATCACTGTTGCTCCGGACGACCGGGTCGAGCCCCGCAGCGGAGTCATCAAGCTTCACGGCCCCGAGGCTTTCGAGGGCATGCGCCGGGCCGGGCAGCTTGCCGCCAGCATCCTCGACTCGCTGGTCCCCCACGTCGTCCCGGGAGTCGCGACCGGGGAAATCGACGCGATCGTCTACCGCCTGATGGTAGAGGGCGGATCGGTTCCGGCGACCCTGGGCTATCGCGGGTTCACCAAGAGCTGCTGCACGTCAATCAACCATGTCGTGTGCCACGGAATCCCGGGCGACCGGGTGCTGAAGGACGGCGACATCGTCAACATCGACGTCACCCCGATTCTCGACGGCTGGCATGGCGACACCAGCCGGATGTTCCTGGTCGGCGATGTTGCAATCAAGGCGCGCCGACTGGTCGATATCACCTACGAATGCCTGATGTCGGGGATCGAGCAGGCAAGGCCCGGCAACCATCTGGGCGACATCGCCAATGCGATCCAGGCCCATGCCGAAAAGCACCGCTACAGCGTCGTCCGCGATTTCTGCGGACACGGCCTCGGGCGCCTGTTCCACGATAGCCCCGAAGTGGTCCACGCCGGAAAGCCGGGGACCGGCCCCGAGCTCAGGCCCGGCATGTTCTTCACGGTCGAGCCGATGATCAACATCGGGCGCGCCGACGTGAAGCTGCTCGACGACGGCTGGACCGCGGTAACCCGCGACCGGTCGCTGTCGGCCCAGTTCGAACATTCGATCGGGATTACCGACACCGGCTGCGAGATTTTCACCAGGAGCCCGGCCGGCCTCGATTGCCCCCCGTACGCCTGAGACCCGCATTTCAGTCGTGGCGCGCCCTTTCGACCAGCGGCGGTGGACCCATGCCGGCAAAAGATTACAACAGCCGGCGCAGCTCACCAGATTTGAGGAACGACCTTTGAAGCTCCTTTTCCCGCTTTCCGCAGCCCTTCTTGCAACCACCGCCTGCGCCACCGCGACCATGCCCCCGCCGGCGGCCGCGCCTGTCGTCGTGCAGGCCCCCGCTGTCGATCCGGTTGCGGAGGACCGGCGGCTCACCGCATTCCTCGACGCAGCCTTCGCCCAGCATCTGGCCCGCTCTCCCCAGTTCCTGACGTCGCTCGGCCGAAAGGACAGGTACGGCGAGCTCGACACCTACACGGACGAGTACCGGCAGGAGAATCTGCGAATCTCCCAGGCGCAGCTCGCGGCGATGCGCGCCCAGTTCGACCCGGCGAACCTCACCCCTTCCGGCCGGCTGAGCTACCGGCTCGCCGAGAAGGAAGCCGAACGGCGGGTCGAGTCCTTCCCCTGGCGCTGGCACGACTTTCCGGCGAGCACCAGGGGCAGCCCGGCGGGCGAGGTTCCGGCCTTCCTGATAAACCAGCACCGGGTGGACAGCGTCGCGGATGCCGAGGCCTATATCTCTCGGCTTCGCGAAGTCGAGCGGGTGATGAACGAGATCACCGCCAACATGCGGCAGCAGGCGGCGATGGGGATCGTCCCGTCCAACTTCAATTTCGAGCCGGTCCGGGCCGATGCCGGGCGGGTTCTTGCCGGCGCCCCGTTCACTGCGGGCCCGGACACGCCCGTCCTCGCCGATTTCAAGTCGAAGGTGAACAAGCTCGACATCGCCGATTCTGAGAAGCAGCAGCTGATCGCGCAGGCGATCGAGGCGATGACCGGTCCATTCCAGCGTGGCTACAGCACCTTTCTCGCGACGTGGAACTCGCTTGAGGCACAGGCGGCCGGCAACCGCGGCGCCTGGAGCCTGCCGGACGGCGAGGCTTTCTACGCAAACCGCCTCGAATATTCGACGACCACCGATCTGACCGCCGACCAGATTCACCTTATGGGCCTACAGCAGGTCTCCCGGATCCACAGCGAGATGGAGCGGATCAAGGACAAGGTCGGCTTCACAGGCACCCTTCCGCAATTTTTCGCCCACATCATCGAAAGCGACCGCTACAAATATCCCAACACCGCCGCCGGACGGCAGCAATATCTCGCCGACGCCCGGCGCTACGTCGACCAGGTGATGGGGATCGCACCGCAATGGTTCCGGCGGCTTCCAAAGGCGCCGCTCGAAGTCCGCGCGGTCGAGGAGTGGCGGCAGGAGACTGCGTCGGTCGCCTTCTACAACCGTCCCTCGGAGGACGGCTCGCGGCCCGGAATCTACTATGTGAACCTGGCCGACATGACCCAGGTGCTCAAGCCCCAGATCGAGGCGATCAGCTATCACGAGGGAGCGCCCGGCCACCATTTCCAGATCGCGCTGGCCCAGGAGCTTCCGAACATCCCGATGTTCCGCCGGTTCACCGGATATGGCGTCTATAACGAAGGCTGGGGGCTCTATTCCGAAGGACTGGGCAAAGAGATGGGCTTCTACCAGGACCCGATTTCCGAATTCGGGATGTATTCGACCCAGTTGTGGCGCGCGGTCCGGCTGGTCGTCGATACCGGAATCCATTCCAAGCGCTGGACCCGCGAGCAGGCGATCCAATACTTCAGGGACAATGCCTTGTTGTCGGAGCGCGACGCGATCAAGGAGGTCGAACGCTATTTCAACAATCCCGGCCAGGCGACGAGCTACATGATCGGCCAGCTCAAGATCCTGGAGCTTCGCGACCGCGCCCGGGCAGCGCTCGGCGATCGCTTCGACATTCGCGACTTCCACGCGGTGGTGCTCGAGAACGGGTCGGTCCCGCTCGATGTGCTCGAGCAGCTGGTCGAGAGCTATATTGCGGAGAAGCGCGGCTAGGCGGCCTTTCGGGCGAGGTCCCAGCGGGCAACGAGCTTCCGGGCGCGATCGACGTCTTCGGGGAAGTCGACCTCGCCCCATTCCTCGCCGGCGATGTCGAGAGTCCAGACCTCGGAGTCCTGGGCGAGGTGGTGGATGACCCGAAGGTACCAGATGGTGGTGCCCTCGCTGGTCCGCATATCGCGCTCGATGGCCTCGCAAAAACGCCCGGCACCCTCTTTCCGGAAGGCGAGCAGGCCGATCGATTCGCCGTTGACTCCCTTGGGAATGCGCTTGCCGATCGCTTTCAGCCGGCCGTCCGCCGAGACGACGACCTTCATGTCGTCCTCGTCATAGGCGTCCTTGCGGTCGATGGTGACGCAGATCCCCGGCCGGTGATTGGCGACAACCCGGCCCATCAGCGAATCGGAGACGAGTGTGTCGCCGTTCCAGACGAGGCAATCGCCGGAAAGCTCGTGCCGCGCCAGGAACAGCGAGCCGAGGTTGTCGGCGACCTTGTAGAAAGGGTTGTAGATCGTGCGCACCTGCGGAGCGGGGCCGCGGCGGGCAATCGTCTCCTCGACCAGATCGTCCCGAAAGCCGGTGACCACCACCGCCTGCCCAACCCCGTTTGCGGCCAGGGTATCGAGCTGGCGGTCGAGCAGGCTTCGGCCCCAAAAGTCGATCAGGCACTTGGGCAGGTCGTCGGTGAGGTGCCCGAGACGCGAGCCCTGCCCCGCGGAAAGGATGATGGCCTTGTCGATTTCCCCCGCCCCTGCCTTTCAAATGCGGCGGCGATTGGGCATTAGCTTTCCTCGCCAGATGAGGACGCCCGCGTGAAGAAAATCGAAGCCGTAATCAAGCCGTTCAAGCTCGACGACGTGAAGGATGCCCTGCACGACGTCGGAGTATCGGGGATCACCGTCACCGAAGTTAAGGGTTTCGGCCGCCAGAAAGGGCATACCGAGCTCTACCGCGGCGCCGAATATGTGATCGACTTCCTGCCCAAGGTGAAGATCGAGGTCGTCGTCGAGGACGTGCTCGTCGACAATGTCATCGAGGCGATTACCCAGGCGGCCCGGACCGGCCGAATCGGAGACGGCAAGATTTTCGTGCTCCAGATCGACGAAGCCGTTCGAATCCGCACCGGCGACAGGGGGGCGGATGCCATCTGACGCCGAGCCGCCGCGTGACGAGATGCTGGCATCGATGTCGCCCGACGAATTGAAGTCGGCAATGCGCTCGCTCGGCTACCGGACCCAGTCGCAGCTTGCCAATGCGATCGGCGTTTCGCGGTCCGCGGTCAGCCTGTGGCTGGAGGGCAAGGTCGGCGTTCCCCGGCCGGTGGCGATGCTTCTGAGGATGCTGATCAAGGCGCAGCGCCGGGTCTACTGACCTTGCCGCGGCTGTGGTAGGAACCTTTGGTCAACAGGGAGGACGAGATGGGGATGAATAGCTTTGCCGCGATTGCCGCGGCTTCGATTGTTGGGATCGCCGCAACCGCGTCGGCGCAGGCCCCGGACAGTATCGCTGCCGCCGACCTTGAGTGGCGGGAAATGTTCCCGGGCGTGCACTTCGCTCCCGCCCATGGCGACTGGGAGAAGGCCGGCCATGGCAAGTTCGTGCGTTTCGCCCCCGGCACCCAGGTGCCGATGCACACCCACAGCAACTTTTATCGCGGGGTGATGATCTCCGGGCAGATGGAGAACATCTTCGAAGAGGGACGAGTGCCTGTCGGACAGGGCGATTACTGGTTCGTCGCGGACAAGCGCCCGCACGGGCATCAATGCCTCTCGAAGGAGCCCTGCTTCTTCTACACCTACGGCGATTCTCTGTGGGATATCCAGCTGACCGAATAGCGTCGATGCCGTCCCGGGAGGGAGCGCGCCCCAATACGGAGGCCGAATATGCAGGCCAAATGCGGAGGCCAAATACGCAGGAACGCGCTGCCCTCCCGAACCGTTGGCTGGGTGAAACGGAAAGGCGGTTATCATGTTTGGCTTCGCAATCACCTTGCTCATCATCGCTGCGATCGCGGCGATTCTGGGGTTCGGCGGTTTTGCCGGCGCGCTCGTGGACATCGCGATCGTCATCTTCGTCATCGCGTTGATCGCCGGGGTCGTGCTTCTCATCCTCGGCTGGAAGGCAGGCCAGAAGATCATCGACTGAGGCGAGCAGCTTTCTAATGCTATTCTTCTGGCTCTTCGTCATCCTGACCATCCTGCTGGTGGCGCTGCTTCCGGTCTGGCCCTACGCGCGATCGCGAAACTGGGGCTATGTCCCGTCGGCCTTGGCGCTTGCGCTCCTCCTCATTCTCCTGGTCGTTTTCGCCCTTGGAGTGATCGCCGTTCCCTGGCCCTGGTACGCGGCTCATTGAACGACGGCGGGCGTCGCGAACGCCCGCTCGCCCCGCGCTCGGTGAAAAATTAACCGGCATCTGGATTTGCGGTCTTTCCGGCCCGACAAGCCGGTTCAAGCTTCGGGGTCGGCCAGGTCATCCCGCGCATCTTGTCGCGGGCGCGACGACGCTCATCCCTGGCCAATCGAACATCCAGGGA
Source organism: Sphingomicrobium sp. (assembly GCA_035514495.1). Lineage (GTDB taxonomy): Bacteria > Pseudomonadota > Alphaproteobacteria > Sphingomonadales > Sphingomonadaceae > Sphingomicrobium. The sequence continues at coordinate 11,987 of DATKAY010000023.1, forward strand.
GCGCCAGATGGCAGACGCGGGAAAAGTGCTTTCGAAGATCAAGGACGAGGAGATCGAGTGGGTCGATCTTCGCTTCACCGACCCGAAGGGAAAGTGGCAGCATTTGACGATGGCCTCGGGGATAATTGACGAGGACCAGCTGACCGACGGCTTCATGTTCGACGGCAGCTCGATCGCCGGATGGAAGGCGATCAACGAATCGGACATGATCCTCAAGCCCGATCTCGACGCCGTTTACGTCGATCCGTTCAGTGCTACGCCGATGCTGATCCTGTTCTGCAACATCGTCGAGCCGTCGACCGGCGAGCTTTACGGCCGCGACCCGCGCTCCACCGCGACCCGCGCCGAGGCCTATCTGAAGCAGACGGGGATCGGCGACAGCATCTTCGTCGGCCCGGAGGCCGAATTCTTCATGTTCGACGATGTCCGCTTCGAGGACGGCTATGCGACCAGCGCCTATAAGATCGACGACATCGAGCTGCCGGGCAACAGCGGGCGCGAATATGAAGGCGGCAACATGGGCCACCGGCCGCGCGCCAAGGGCGGCTATTTCCCGGTCGCGCCGGTCGACAGCGCGATGGATATCCGGGGCGAGATGGTCTCGACCATGATCGAGATGGGGCTGCCGATGGACAAGCACCATCACGAAGTCGCTCCGTCGCAGCATGAGCTCGGGCTGACCTACGGCAGTCTGGTTGAAACCGCCGACCGGATGCAGGTCTACAAATATGTCGTCCAGATGGTCGCCCATGCCTATGGCAAGACCGCGACCTTCATGCCCAAGCCGATCGCCCAGGATAACGGCAGCGGCATGCACACCCACATGTCGATCTGGAAGGGCAAGAAGCCTTTGTTCGCGGGCGACGGCTATGCCGGGCTGTCGGAGACCGCGCTGTATTTCATCGGCGGGGTCATCAAGCACGCCCGGGCGTTGAACGCTTTCACCAACCCGACGACCAACAGCTACAAGCGCCTGGTCCCCGGCTTCGAGGCGCCGGTGCTGCTCGCCTATTCGAGCCGCAACCGCTCAGCCTCCTGCCGGATTCCCTATGGCGCGGGCGAGAAGGCGAAGCGGGTCGAGTTCCGCTTCCCCGATGCGCTTGCCAATCCCTATCTCGCTTACTCGGCGCTGCTGATGGCGGGGCTCGACGGCATCCAGAACCGGATCCACCCGGGCGATCCGATGGACAAGAACCTCTACGACTTGCCGCCGCAGGAACTGGTCGACGTTCCGACCGTCTGCGGAAGCCTCCGGGAAGCGCTGATCGCGCTCCAGAACGATCGCGCCTTCCTGACCAGGGGCGACGTCTTCAGCGAGGACCAGATCGAAGCCTATGCCGAGCTCAAGTGGGAAGAGGTGATGCGCTGGGAAACCACCCCAAGCGCCGTCGAGTTCGACATGTACTATTCGAGCTGACGGCTCAGGCGGCCGGCTGGCGCGCTGCCCGCAACTCCGCCTCGCTCGCTTCGAAGGTCTCGATCACGCTTGCCGGCGGGCGAGTGCCCGAAAGGCTGACGAGGATTGCGGCCAGTCCGCCCAGCAGGAAGCCCGGAACGATCTCGTAGAGGATCGAGCTGAGCGAAGCGCCGCCTTCGAGCACCGGAGCGTAAATCCAGAACAGCACCGTCGCGGCACCCACCAATATCCCGGCAAGCGCGCCGTTGCGGGTCAGCCGCCGCCAGGTCAGCGACAGGATGACGATCGGGCCGAAGGCCGCCCCGAACCCGGCCCAGGCGTTGGCGACGAGGCCCAGGATCGTGTTGTCGGGATCGGAAGCGAGCCAGATCGCGACCAGCGCGACCAGCAGCACGCAAATCCGCCCGACGGTGACGAGCTCGCGCTGGCCGGCGTCGCGGCGCAGATAGATCCGGTAGAAATCCTCGGTCAGCGAGCTCGACGAGACCAAGAGCTGCGAAGAGATCGTGCTCATGATCGCGGCCAGTAGCGCGGCGAGCAGGAAGCCGGTGATGAGCGGGTGGAACAAGACGTCTGCCAGCAGGATGAAAATCGTCTCGGGATCGTCGAGCTCAGCCCCGGTTCGAATGACGTACATTGCTCCGATCAGCCCGGTGGCCAGCGACCCGACCAAAGCGACGCCCATCCAGGTCATCCCGATGTTGCGCATCGCGGGTACGTCGCGGACCGAGCGAACGGCCATGAAGCGAACGATGATGTGCGGCTGTCCGAAATAGCCCAGGCCCCAGGCCAGCGACGAGACGATTCCCAGCCCGGTCATTCCCGCGAGCATGTCGAATGCGCCGGGATTGGCGGCTTGGAGCGCGCCGGTGACCTGCCAGTCCAGCATCGAGAAAGCGACGACCGGGAGAAGCACCAGGGCGACGAACATGATTATGCCCTGGACGAAGTCGGTGAGGCTGACCGCCAGGAAGCCGCCGAACAGGGTATAGGCGACGACGACCCCGGCGGTGAGCCACAGGCCGAGCGAATAGTCGGCGCCGAATGCGGTTTCGAACAATTTGCCGCCGGCGACGACGCCGCTGGAGGTATAGAGCGTGAAGAAGATGATGATCACCACCGAGGCAAGCACCCGAAGCGAATGGCTTTTGTCCTCGAACCTTTTCTCGAAGAACTCGGGGATGGTGATCGAATCCCCGGTCCGCTCGGTATGAACGCGAAGCCGGGGCGCAACGATCAGATAGTTGAGCAGCGCTCCGACGAAGAGGCCGAGCCCGATCCAGGACGCGCTTAGCCCGGCGATAAAGGCGGCTCCGGGAAGCCCGAGCAGGAGCCAGCCCGACATGTCCGAAGCGCCGGCCGAAAGCGCCGCCACCGCCGGGCTGAGCTTTCGCCCGCCCAGCAGGTAACCGTCGATGTCGCTGGTCGACTTCTTCCACGCCCACAAGCCGATTCCGAGCATTGCGACGAAATAGATCGCAAGCGAGACGATGACGCCGGTTTCCATGCTTTTAGATTCTCCCCGCCCCCTTCCTGCGCGGGTCGCCGCGATGACGCAAGCCATCGAACCGGCGGGTCAGTAATCCTTGGACACGCGCACGTTGGCGCTCGCCCGGCCGATGGTCGACACGGTCGAGAGCAGCGAGAGCCAGCGGGTCACCTCATATTCGACCCGCGTGGCGGAATATTGCTGTCCGTCGGTGATCACCTCCACATAGAGCTTGCGGCCGAGATACTTGCCGCCGGCAACCGCCGTTCCGCGGCCGGTCGCGATGTCGGCCGGAAGGATCCGAAGCCGGTCGAGCCCGACCGCCCGGCGAACCGCGTTAATGGGGTCGAGGCTGCCGGTTCCCGAGTTCAGGGCGGCGACCGCCGACGCCAGCTGGAGGGCCTCGGGCGCCGACAGGTTGGTGATGGAGGTCCCGAACAGGATCCTCGACAAAAGCTCGTCCTGCGGCAGTTGCGGCACGGAGGCGAAGCTGATCTCCGGATTGAGGCCCGTGCCCTGGACGAGCACGGTCGCGTCGAGCCCCTGGACCTGCGCTTCCGCCCGGATGTCGAGCAGCGGGTTGGGCGGGCTTTGGCCGCGGAACTGGATGCCGCCGCGCTCCAGCCGGAAAGTCCGGCCGGCGAACTCGTAATTGCCGCGAACCAAATCGGCGCGGCCGGTGAAGGCCGGCGAATCGGCGGTCCCTCCAACCTGGATGTCGGTGGTCCAGGTGCTGCGGATGCCGAGCCCGCGCACCTCCAGATTGCCACCCGCGATGTCGATGTCGAGCTTCCACGGGCTGAGCTGCCGAACATCGATGATGTCGGCCTCGTCGGTGCCGGTGTGCTTGACCTCGACCTTGGGAACCGAAGCCGCGCTGCTTGCCTGGCCGAGCGTGAACCGCCCGCTGTCGAGCCGCAGCTCGCCCGATATCGTACCGCCGCCGTTTCTCGAGACGATTTTGAGCGGCCCCGTGACGGTCGCGGCGATGTCGTCGCGGTTGAGCAGCCGCGCCTGGTTCGCGGTGAAGGCAAGGTCGAGGAGGGTCCGGCCTTCTAAGAAGGTGACACTCCCCGATCCCTCGATCCCGCCGCCGCCCGGAGCTTGCCCGGAGAGCCGGCTGAAGACGAGCCTCGGGCCTTCGAACCTGCCTTGCGAAACCAGATTTTCTATCACCGTTCCGGTGACCGGGCTTTCCAGGCGCGCCCTTTGCGTTCGAAGCGACCCTGTCACCCTCGGGTTGGAAAGCGTGCCCCGGATATCGGCGGCGATTGCCGCCGGGCCGGTCAAATCGAAGATCTCGATCCCCGACAGCCGCCAGAGCGTGTCGGCAGGCCCCTGGTAGCGAAGCTGGGCGAACAACGGCGCGTTCTGCAAGGAGGTCATGATCGGCCCGCTGCCGACCGGGGCGAAGCGCGCCTGGGCGCGCCCGATCGTCTTGCCGTTGCTCACCGCCACCGCTCGAAGCCCGGCCTTGTTGCCGGAAATCACCGCAGCGAGCCCGAGGTCGATCGGCTCCGACGTCAGGACCAGGCCCGACCGGCTCAGTCCCTTGACGGT
>DATKAY010000024.1:0-6137 GCA_035514495.1 Sphingomicrobium sp.
TGCCGGGCTTTCGCAGACCCGGCCCGGCTTCGCGGCGGCGATTGCCATCTTCATGTTCAGCCTCGCCGGGCTTCCGCCCTTGTTCGGCTTCTGGCCCAAGCTGCTGGTGTTCAACGCGGCGGTCGATGCGGGCCTGTTCGCGGTCGCGGTGGCGGCCGTTCTCGGCTCGGTGATCGCCGCCTATTATTACCTGAAGATCGTCAAGATCATGTATTTCGACGAGGCCGGAGCGCCGATGCCGCGGGTTCGCCAGCCCATCGAGGGGTCGCTGATCGTGATCGCCGCGCTGCTGGTCTCGCCGCTCGGCTATCTGCTCATTGGCCCGCTCGGGTCGATGACCGACAGAGCCGCGGGGTCGCTCTTCTGAGCCGCATCCGGACCGTTGAGCGAACCGGCTCGACCAACGCGGATCTCCTAGAGGATCCCGCCGCGGTCGAGGGCGACTGGCTGCTCGCGTTCGAACAAAGCGCCGGCAAAGGCCGGCAGGGCCGCCAGTGGGTCAGCAATCCCGGCAATTTCTTCGGAAGCACCCTACTAGAGCTCACCGGCGCCGATCCGCCCGCCCAGTCGCTTTCCCTCGCCTCGGGGCTCGCCCTGATCGAGGCCCTGGACGCGGCGATTCCCGGCCTTCCACTGCTTCTCAAATGGCCGAACGACCTGCTTCTGGGCGGCGGCAAGCTGGCCGGAATCCTGCTCGAGCGGCACAAAGACCGGGTCGTGGTCGGCTTCGGAGTGAATCTCGCCCACGCTCCCGAGATCCCCGGCCGCCCGACCGCGCATCTTAGCGGCCGCCTGTCGCCGCAAGCCTTCGCTCCGCTCCTTGCCGGGGCGATGAGCCGGCTTGTCATCCTGTGGCGAACCGCAGAGCCGAAAGACCTCGCCAGGGCCTGGCTCGCCCGCGCCCATGCGGTCGGGACCGAGCTTGCGGTGCACGCTTGCGATACCGATGTCGTGAGGGGGCGGTTCGACGGGATCGAGCCGGACGGCACGCTTCGGCTTCGCTTGGTTGACGGGAGCGTCCGTGTCATTCACGCCGCCGACGTCACCCTGGGATAGCCGATGCTTCTCGCAATCGATGCCGGAAACACCAATATTGTCTTCGCGCTGGTCGAGGGCGGGGAGATCCGCGCGCGCTGGCGTATAGCGACCGACCCGAGGCGCACCGCCGACGAATATTCGGTGTGGCTCTACCAGCTGCTGGCGCTCGAGGCGCTGACCAAGGACGAGGTCGATGCGGTGATCATCGGGACGGTGGTTCCGCGCGCGACCCACAATCTCGAAGTGCTCGCAGCCAAGTATTTCGGAGTCAAACCGCTGATCGCGGGGCAGGGGAGCGCGGCCTGGCCGATCGCTCTCGACGTCGATGAGCCGCACAGCGTCGGAGCGGACCGGGTGCTCAATGCGATCGCCGCCCACGCCCGGCACGAGGGCGATCTCATCATCGTCGATTTCGGGACCGCGACCACTTTCGACGTCGTTGATCGGCAAGGCGCCTACAAGGGCGGCATTATCGCTCCGGGGATCAACCTGTCGATCGATGCTTTGGTCAACGCGGCCGCCAAGCTTCCCCGGATCGCCATCGAATCGCCGAAGGACGATTGCGTTATCGGCCGGACCACCGAAAGCCAGATGCTGATCGGCATCTACTGGGGCTATGTCGCGATGATGGAAGGGCTGGTCGAGCGGATCCGAAATGAGGTCGGCCGCCCCGTCAAGGTGATCGGAACCGGCGGTCTTGCCGTCCTGTTCGACAAGCGGACGCAGGTTTTCGATGCCGTTGAACCCGATCTGACCATCCAGGGGTTGAGCCTCCTGCACGAAGGGATTGCAGCGCGCGAATGACTCCGGGAGAAGAACTGCTGTTCTGCGCGCTCGGCGGGTCGGGCGAGATCGGAATGAACGTCAACCTCTACGGTTGCCGCGGCCAATGGCTGATGGTCGATCTCGGCCTGACCTTCGCCGACACCTATTATCCCGGCATCGATTTGATCCTGCCCGAGCTCGAGTTCATCGAGCAGCAGCAGGACCGTCTCGCCGGGATCATCCTGACCCACGGCCACGAGGACCATATCGGGGCTCTTCCCTATCTCGCCCAGGACCTGAAGGTGCCGCTCTTTGCTACACCCTTCACCGCCGGTCTGATCGCCTCCAAGCTGGAGGAAGAAGGGCTGACCGGCCATGTCCCGCTCAACATCGTCGACCGCGAAGGCGAGGTCGAGCTCGGCCCGTTCAAAATCCGCTTCGTCGCCCTTGCCCATTCGATCCCGGAGGGCAACGGGGTCATGGTGGAAACGCCGCACGGGCGGGTCTTCCACACCGGCGACTGGAAGATCGACGAAACCCCGGTGCTCGGCGAGCCGTCGAGCACCCAGACCCTTCGCGAGATCGGCGACAAGGGCGTCCTCGCTTTGGTCTGCGATTCCACCAACGTCTTCCAGTCGGAGCCGTCCGGGTCCGAAGCGGGCGTTCATGTCGGCCTTCGCGAGGAGGTGGCCAAGGCGCAGGGCCGGGTGCTGGTCACGACCTTCGCCTCCAACGCCGCGCGACTCAAGACGATCGGCGAGGTCGCGACGGATACCGGCCGCCGGGTCTGCATGGCCGGGCGCTCGCTGGAGCGGATCCTGAGAGTTGCCCAGGCGACCGGCTATTTGCTTGATTTCCCCGAGATGGTCTCGTTCGACGAGGCGATGCGCCTGCCCCGCAAGGAAGTGCTGATCGTCGCCACCGGCGGCCAGGGAGAGCCCAGGGCGGCGCTCGCCCGGATCGCTGGCGGGAACCACGATCTCAAGCTCGTCGAGGGCGACTCCGTCATCTTCTCGTCGAAGATCATCCCGGGGAACGAGATTTCCATCGGCCGGATCATGAACGTCCTTTCCGACCTGGGTGTCAAAATCGTCACCGAGAAGCAGTCCCATGTCCACGTCTCGGGTCATCCGGGTCGGCCCGAGCTGGCGGCGATGTACGACTGGATTCGTCCCCAGATCGTCGTTCCGGTCCACGGCGAGCCGCGCCACCTTGCCGAGCACGCCCGCTTCGCGCTCGAGCAGGGTGTCCCCAAATCCGTCTTTCAGACCAACGGGGACATCATCCGGCTGGCGCCCGGAGAGCCTCAAAAAATCGACGAGATCCGGGTCGGGCGGCTCGTCCTCGACGGCGACGTGATCCTTCCGGCCGATGGGGCGACGGTCATCGAGCGCAGGCGGATCAGCGTCGGCGGCCTCATCACCGTCGCTCTTCCGATCGGGCCCGGCGGCGAACTCGCCGGCACTCCCAACATTCACCCGTTCGGAGTCCCGGTGGAGGCCGACCGCGACGACTTCATCGCCGACGCCACCGAATCGGCGATCCGCGCCTTCGATCGCAAGGCGGACGAGGACAAGATGCGCGAGTCGGTCAGGCTCGCCGTCCGTCGCTGCGCGGCCGCCTGGACAGGCAAGAAGCCGATCGTCGAAGTGATGGTGGTGAGGTTCGCGCCGGCATGAGGCTGACGTCGATCCTGGCGATCTACTTCCTGTTCTTCGTCGCCGCCGCCTTCGTTCTCCTGCCCTTCGGGGTGAAGACCGACGAGGAGGTTGGAAACACCCTGGTCCCCGGCCAGGCGGAAAGCGCTCCGCACCAGTTCAGCCTTCCCAGACACCTGCTGCTGGCGGCGATTGTCGGGGGGGTGCTGTTCGGCCTCTATTACGCGAACTGGGCCTTTGGCTGGATCACGCCCGACGATCTCGACTTCTACCGGCGGATATTCAAATGAGCGGCACGCGGGACTGCCCCCGGCAGTCCCGAACCGCTCATCGCTTGCGCTCGATCGCATCGGCGAGCGCCGCGTAGAGCTTGCCCACGTCCGACGACATCAAGGTCACCGCGATCATCCCGCCATCGCGCTCGGCAAGCACCCGCCGAAGCATCGATTCGAAGTCGTGGATGTACCGGTTGACAGCCTGCTGGAACTCGCCGTCGGAATCGTATTGCGCCCGGATCGCCTTGGCTTCGCTTCCGCCGATCAGCCGGGACGCCCGCCGGGTGAACACGCCGCGGTCGCCCTTGAGGTAGGATTCCCAGGCCTTGTCGTCGACCTCGTCCGACAGGATCTTGCCGACGTCGATCGAGGCCGAGTGCATCGAATCGATCAACAGCGCGACTCGCCTGGCGAAGGCCTCGCTGTCGGCCTCGCGCCGCTCTTCCTTCTGCTTTTCGACATGCTGCTCGAGCGCCGATGCGCTTTGCCCGAGACTCAGCATCTGACTGGTCAGCCGGTCGGTCGCGCTTCGCGCCGACTCAACCGCCCGCGCCGCAACCGCTTCGACATCGTGAAGCCGGTCTTCGACATTGTTTTTGATCACTTTCTCGAGCGCCTCGCGGGTCGCTTGCGAGAAATGCTCGGCGCTCTGGGGGATCACCGCGGCGATCGCCTCGCGGGCCCGTTCGCCTGCCTGGGCCGCGGCTTCGCGCACCTGGACCATCGCCTCGACGAGGGCGGGGCCGGTTTGCGCGGTCAGCTGAGCGGCCTCGGCCTGGGCCTGGGACATCGCCGCCGACAGCGCCTCAAGGCGGTTTTCCGCTCCGCCGACACCGTCATCGAGGGTCGCCAGAAGGGCGGTCAGCCGGTCCTGCTGGCCGGCGATTGCCGATCCGGTCTGCTCGAGCCTGTTGCCGGCCTCGATCGCTGCGTCGCGAATCCACTCGATCTCGGGGCGAAGTGATTGCGCCGACTGGGTAATTCGGTCGGCCTGGCCGCCCGCTTCCTCGAGCGCCTGGCTCAACTGCTCGCTGACCATTGCCGACAGGCGATCGAGCCCGGAGCGAATCGTCTCGGTCCGTTCGGCCAGCGAGTCGAGCGACCGGGTCTGCGCCTCGCTGTGCTCGCCCACCGCTTCCAGCTCCGAGCGCGACCGGCCGAGCGCCTCGAGGAAGCGGCCGGCTCGTTCGTCGCCGGCGTCGGCCAGCGCGGTGAAACGCTGGTCGAGCTCTCCGAGCGCGCGGTCGATATCGGCGACCATCCGCTGCGACACTTTTTCCTGTTCAGCGACCCGCTGTGCCAGGGTTTCAAGCGCGTCATTGGCGGCGCCGACATTGTCTCCAAGGGCCCTGGAGGCATCCAATCCGGCCCGGCCGATCCCGGCCGCAGCCTGCTCGACCAGCGCGGTGACGGCCTGTGACTGGACGTCCACGCCCAGGCGAATCTCGGCAAGGCTGGTCGAGGTGCTATCCAGCAGCTTGTCGATGGAGCTGGAGAAGCGCGTTTCGGCTTCGCTAACCCGGCCCGCCGCCGACGCGCCCGCCTGCTCGATCTGCCTGAGCTGCTCGGCGAGCCCGGTTGCAGCGGCCGAGACGATCTCGTCGGCCTCTTTGGTGCGGTCGGAGAGCGTGGCGATCTGCCGGTCGAATTCTTCCGTGCGGGTCGCGGTTTCGCTGGCGGCTTCCCGAAGCTGCTCGGAAATCGAGCGGGCGTGCACTTCGGCTTTCGGAAGGTCGTCGAGGAGAACGGCGATGTCGGTGCGCGCGGATTGAGCGGCCCGGTCGAGCGCATCGCCGTGGCGCTTGAGCTTGTCGGTGCTGGTGTCGAGATCGGCGGTGATTCCGCCGAGCTTGCCGGTCGTCTCGTCGCCCAGCTGCATCAAGTGCTGGCTGATCATCGTCAGCTCGGACCGGCTGTCGTTGATCCGCTGGGACATGATTTCCAGCAGAGTTTCGAGCGAGCGCGCCTCGGTGCGCATGGTGATGACCGACTGGGTGAACCTTTCCGCTTCCTTGCGGCGGGTGCGGCCGAACATCAGCCAGACCAGCCCGAGCAGCGCCAGCGGACCGGCGGCGATTGCCACCCACTGGGCGATCGCCGGCGAGCTCAGCGGCGCGTCGGCGAGCGCTCTGCCCGCCGACCAGGCCGTATAAGCCGTCCACAACAGCGCGAGCAGGATCAGCCCGGTGCCCAGCACCTTGCGCCCGCCCGGAGTCGCGGGCTCCCCGTCGGAACGGCTTTCGTTCCATTGGGCCTGGTCGAATCCGGCGCTCGGCGCTGTGTCGTCGCTGATGACGGCCGGGGTTTCCGTCTCGGCCTGGTCGGCGGAGGCGGCTTGCGGGCGGCTGGCGTTCATGGCCGCAGTTTACCATCTTTGTCTCGCCATGAAAGCGGCTAGAAC
>DATKAY010000025.1:0-6002 GCA_035514495.1 Sphingomicrobium sp.
CCGCGCCCGGTCAGCTCGCACAGCACCAGGTCGCCGGCGACGCCGTCTTTGGTGTCGCTCACGGCAAGCTCGCGCCGCTCCTTCTTCTCGACGGGCGTCAGCCAGGTGCGGCTTCCCTCCTTGCGAAGCACTCCGAGCACCAGCTCCGCCTGCCGGGCGAGCTTCTTGAGCGGATGCGCGACATAGCCGCCGTCGCGCTCCTCGGTCCGGGCGAGGACCCGGTCGCCGAGGCCGAGCGCGCCCTTGCGACCCTTCTCGACCACCCGCACCCTGGGCGGAGGAGCTTGCGCTTCCCACTGTTCCGGCTTTGCCCAGATCCGGCCGTCTTCATCACCCTCCGAGACCTTGAGGACGGCGACCTTGGGAAGTGTGCCGGCGGGGTGGAGGGCGCGGCCTTTCGAGCTTTCGATCAGCCCTTCCTCGCCCATCTCGTTCAACAGTTTCTTCAGCGCGATCTTGTCGCTTCCCTTCAGCCCGAATGCGCGCGCGATCTCCCGCTTTCCGGCCGGCTGGCCGGAACCGGCGATGAAATCGAGGATCTCCTTCTTCGAGGGAAGAGTTGAGCTTTGCTTTGGTGCCATTTTTCTACCTTGGAACAGCGGCTGCAGCAGCCAGCGCCGAGCGCCGCGACAGACGATGCTCGCGCCACACGATCACCAGGCCGCTGGTAATAATGATCGGAGCGCCGACCCACACCCAGGGGGTCGGAAGCTCCGCGAAGATCCAGAAACCGAGCAAGGTCGCCCAGAGCAGGCTGGTATAGTCCATCGGCATCACCAGCGCGACCGGCGCGAGCCGCAGCGCTGCCGTCAGGGTGAGCTGGGCAAGGCCTCCGGCGAGGGCCAGTCCGGCGAGGATCGCCCAGGTTTCTAAATCATGCATTCCCCCGTAACGCACCATCAGCAGCCCGAGCGGCACGAGCGAGCTTACCGCGAACCAGAAAACCGTCGTCGGCGCCTTTTCCGTTGCTCCCAGGCGGCGGATCACGACGGTCACCGCGGCGGTCAGCAGCGCCGCTGCGATCGCCACCGCCGCGCCTGCAGTCGCGACCTCGCCGCTGCCCGGCTGGATGATCAGGAGCACGCCCGCAAAGCCGGCCGCGACCGCTCCCCACCGCCATTTCCCGGTCGGCTCCCCGAGCAGCAGCGCGGCGAGAACCGTCGCGAAGATCGGCACGGTAAACCCGATCGACGTCGCTTCGGCGAGCGGAAGCATGATCATCGCGAGGAAGTTGAGGCCCATCGCACTGACCCCGAGCACCATCCGGATGACATGGGCTCCAACCCTTTTGGTTCTAAGCGACGCAATGCCCGCACCGGCCGCAACAAAGACAAAAGCGCAGAACGCGGAACCTATCTGGCGATAGAACAAGCTTTCGACGACATGCACGCCGCGGGTCGCCGCCAGCTTCACGAGCGCGAACATCGCCGCCAGCAGGAGCGCCGTCAGCAGCCGAAGCGCGATTCCTGCGAGCGGGTGCTGCTCGGCGGGGCTGTCGGTTTCGAGCGGCATTCCTCTCCTCGCGCGGGAAATTGCCTTTGTGTCGCGCCGCAACCGGCATCCCGGCCCGCCGCAACTGGCATTTGCTTGCCCGCAGGTCTAGGGGAGCCGCACACCAAAATAGCGAGACTCAAGGACAGCAAAATGTTGCGTGACATCGACCATTTCATCGCCGGCAAAGCCTATTCGTCGGGCGGCCGCACCGGCGAAGTCTTCGATCCCAACCGGGGCGAGGTTCAGGCCAAGGTGAAGCTCGGCTCCGCCGATGAGCTCAGCCGAGCCGTGGATGCCGCCAGGGGCGCCCAGCCGGCCTGGGCTGCGACCAACCCGCAGCGCCGGGCCCGGGTGATGTTCCGGTTCAAGGAGCTGGTCGAGCAGCACATGGACGAGCTCGCCGAAATCCTGTCCTCGGAGCACGGCAAGGTCATCGCCGACTCGAAAGGCGACATCCAGCGCGGGCTCGAGGTGATCGAGTTCTGCTGCGGGATCCCGCATGTCCTCAAGGGCGAATACACCCAAAGCGCGGGCCCTGGGATCGACGTCTATTCGATGCGCCAGCCGCTCGGGATCGGCGCCGGGATCACGCCGTTCAACTTCCCGGCGATGATCCCGATGTGGATGTTCGGCCCGGCAATCGCCTGCGGCAATGCCTTCGTCCTCAAGCCTTCGGAGCGCGATCCGACGGTCCCGGTCCGCCTCGCCGAGCTGATGAAGGAAGCGGGCCTTCCCGACGGAATCCTCAACGTCCTCCACGGCGACAAGGAAATGGTCGACGCGATCCTCGACCATCCCGACATCAAGGCGATCAGCTTCGTCGGATCGTCCGACATCGCCCAGTATATCTACTCGCGCGGAACCGCGAACGGCAAACGAGTCCAGGCCTTCGGCGGCGCCAAGAATCACGGCATCGTGATGCCCGACGCGGACCTCGACCAGGTGGTGGGCGACCTTGCCGGGGCCGCCTTCGGCTCGGCCGGCGAGCGCTGCATGGCGCTTCCCGTCGTGGTGCCGGTGGGCGAGAAGACCGCCAACGACCTTCGCGAGAAGCTGATCCCCGCCATCCGGGCGCTTCGGGTCGGGGTATCGACCGATCCGGAGGCCCATTACGGCCCGGTCGTCAACGATGCCCACAGGAAGCGCATCGAGGACTATATCCAGATGTGCATCGACGAGGGCGGCGAGCTGGTGGTGGACGGCCGCGGCTTCTCGCTCCAGGGGCACGAGAAAGGCTATTTCATCGGCCCGACCTTTTTCGACCATGTGAAACCGGACTTCCAATCCTACAGGGAAGAGATTTTCGGCCCGGTCCTGCAGATGGTCCGCGCCGAGAATTTCGAGGAGGCGGTCCGGCTCCCTTCCGAGCACCAATACGGCAACGGAGTCGCGATCTTTACCCGCAACGGCCATGCGGCGCGCGAGTTCGCGATGCGCGTCAATGTAGGGATGGTGGGAATAAACGTGCCGATCCCGGTCCCGGTCGCCTATCACACCTTCGGCGGCTGGAAGCGCTCCGGCTTCGGCGACATCGACCAGCATGGCCCGGAGGGCGTTCGCTTCTGGACCAAGAACAAGAAGGTCACCCAGCGCTGGCCCGACGGGTCGGTCACCGGCGAGAATGCTTTCGTCATTCCGACGATGGGGTGAGCGGTGGTTTCTTTTCAAGAACGCGGATAAACTGAACTTCAGCCGCTTCAGGCGGTTATGGCGCGGATGAAATGCTTTTGCCTGATCGTGATTGCCGCCCTGCTCGCGGGATGCGGCCGCCCGCCCGCCGTCGCCGAGGGCGCCGAAAAGGCGGGCGCCCTGCCGGGGATCAATAAACCGGAGGCAAGCGCGACCGGCGATGCTCCAGCTGAAGGCACCACCCTCGCGACTTCCCTGCCTTCGCCCGCCGCCGCGATTCCGGCCGGCCTTCACGGGCACTGGGCGCTGTCCCCGACCGATTGCACATCAGCGTCTTCCAGCACCAATGGACTGCTTGTGATTGGTCCGGGCGAGCTCCGCTTTCCCGAATCGCGGGCAGTTCCCGCCGCCGGCGTGCAGACCTCCCCTAAATCCATTAGCGGCGACTTCGCGTTTACCGGGAAAGGCAAGGCCTGGACCAGTTACCAATTGCTTCAACTCGAAAAGGCCAAGCTGCTTCGCACCGAAAGCAATCCTTCCGCCACGTTCACCTACGCGCGCTGCTGATCGGGGGCTGGTCGAGTCACAATCGGCAAGCTAGAGCCGCCGCCCATGCACCAGTTCGAGCTTACAGACGACCAGCTGCAGATCCAGGAGATGGCGCGCAAGTTCACTGCCGACGCGATTCAACCGTTCGCGGCCGAGTGGGACGAAAAGCACATCTTCCCGGCCGACACGATCCGCGAAGCGGCCGAACTCGGCTTTGGAGCGATCTACGTGTCCGAGGAGAGCGGCGGCATCGGCCTTGGCCGGCTTGAGGCGGCGCTGATCATGGAGGCGATGGCCTATGGCTGCCCGAGCACGAGCGCCTTCATCTCGATCCACAACATGTGCGCCTGGATGATCGACCGCTTCGGATCCGAGGAGGTCAAGCGCAAATATTTGCCCAGGCTGATCCCGATGGAATGGATGGCGAGCTATTGCCTGACCGAGCCGTCGTCCGGGTCCGACGCGGCCGCGCTCAAGACCAAGGCGGTGCTTGACGGCGATCATTACGTCGTTTCCGGCACCAAGGCTTTTACGTCGGGCGGCGGGGCCAACGACCTGATGGTGGCGATGGTCCGGACCGGCGAGGAAGGGCCCAAGGGCATCACCTGCCTGGTCATCGAAAAGGACAGGGACGGAATAAGCTTCGGAGCGCAGGAGAAGAAGCTCGGCTGGCACTCCCAGCCGACCGCGCAGCTCAATTTCGACGAGGTCCGGGTGCCGGTCGAAAACCGGGTCGGTGCCGAGGGAGAGGGCTTCCGGATCGCGATGATGGGGCTCGACGGCGGTCGGCTCAACATCGGCGCCTGCTCATTGGGCGGCGGCCAGCGCTGCCTCGACGAGGCGATCGCCTACACCAGGGACCGCAAGCAATTCGGCAAGGCAATCGCTGATTTCCAGGCCACCCAGTTCATGCTGGCCGACATGGAAACCGAGCTCCAGGCGGCGCGGTACCTGCTCTACGTCGCCGCTGCCAAGGTCACCGCCAATGCGCCCGACAAGACGAGGTTCGCGGCGATGGCGAAAAGGCTTGCGACCGACACCGGCAGCAGCGTCGTCGATCGAGCGCTTCAGCTTCACGGCGGCTATGGCTATCTGATGGACTATCCGATCGAGCGCTTCTGGCGCGACCTCAGGGTCCATTCCATCCTGGAGGGAACCAACCAGATCATGCGGGTCATCATCAGCAGGGAATTGCTGAGACAGTGAGCGACGATGTTCTGATCTCGACCGACCGCGGAATCGGCCGAATCCGGCTCAATCGCCCGCAGGCGATTCACGCGCTCACCACGCAGATGTGCGAGACGATGAGCGAGGCGCTGCTTCGCTGGCGCTCGGATTCGGACATCCACGCAATCCTCATCGACCATTCCCAGGGCCGCGGCTTTTGCGCCGGCGGCGACGTGGTGATGCTTGCCAGGAGCGGCGCCGGCGACGCCAGCCAGGCGCGCCGCTTCTTCTTTGCCGAATACCGGCTCAACCACCTGCTTTTCACCTACGACAAGCCGACCATCGCGATCATGGACGGGGTCACCATGGGCGGCGGGGTCGGGATCGCGCTCCCCTGCCAGTTCCGGGTCGCGACCGAAAACACCCGGCTGGCGATGCCCGAGACGAGCATCGGCCTGTTCCCCGATGTCGGCGGCGGCTGGTATTTGCCGCGGCTGCCGGGCCGGATCGGCCAGTATATGGCGCTCACCGGCGCCCGGCTCGACGGCGGCGATTGCGCCTATTTCGGGCTTGCGACCCATTTCGTGCCGAACGGCGAAGTCGAGGAGCTGGTCGACCGGATCCTCAAGTCCCCCGGGAGGGCAAACGGCGCGCTGGGAGCGGCGTCGGAATCGGCGCCGGAATCGAAGATCTCGGAAAATGTGCCGGCGATAAACCGGCTGTTCGCCTCCGACGTCCTCGAAGAGGTGCTCAATTCGCTCGATCGCGACGAGAGCGAATGGTCGGAAAGGGAGCTGGTCACGCTGCGCAACAAGAGCCCGCTGTCGTGCAAGGTCTCGCTTCGGCTCCTGGCCGAAGGCGCGAACCGGCAAAGTTTCACCGACGAGATGCGCGCCGAATATGCGCTGGCCGGCCGAATCGTGCAAACCCACGACTTTCGCGAGGGCGTACGCGCCGTCCTGATCGACAAGGACAATGATCCCTCCTGGGACCCGGCCTCGCCCGAGGAAGTGACCGACGAGATGCTGGACCGGCTGTTCGCGCCGCTTGCCGCAGCCGAGGAATGGACTCCCTTTCCCGAAACGGAGACTGTCTTTCCCGAAAGGGAGACTGGCGAATGAGCGATTTCGAGACGATCCTGGTCGAGAAACGAGGCGCGGTCA
>DATKAY010000026.1:0-16042 GCA_035514495.1 Sphingomicrobium sp.
GATCACCTCGCTGCGCGCCTTCCTGTCCGGCTTCCCCAACCACCGGCGGGCAAGCTTCGCCCGAAATTTGATCGGCCGGGCGCTGCTGGACAAGGGCGAGCCCCAGCCCGCGGCGCAAGCGCTGTACGCCAATTATGACGCCGACCCGAAGGGAGAGCGGGCGCCCGACAGCCTCTATTATCTCGGCCAGTCGCTGATGGCGCTCAAGCAACCGGAACAGGCCTGCAAGGCCTATGGAGATCTCGAGGAGGTGTATGGCGCCTCGATCCGTCCCGACCTCAAGGCGCTCGTCGCCGAGGCCAAGGCCGAGGCCGACTGCTCCTGACAGCCGCTCGCCGGTTGGTGAACCGGCGGGCCGGTTGCTAGACTTGGCCGATGGCCGACCGGCTCCTCCCCGACAATGCGCAGCTCGAGCGCTTCGCCGCCGGGCTCGATCGCCTCGCGCCGCCGGGCTCAAAGCTCGGCATCGCGGTCTCGGGCGGTCCCGACAGCCTCGCGCTCCTGCTCCTCGCCTCGGCGGCGCGGCCCGGCGCAATCGAGGCCGCGAGCGTCGATCACAAGCTTCGCCCGGGCTCGCTCGCCGAAGCGGAAATGGTGGCCGAGCTGTGCGCAAAGCTTGAGGTGCCGCACGCAATCCTGTCGGCGCGCTGGGCGCAAACGCCCGAAACGGCGATCCAGGAGCGCGCCAGGGACGAGCGCTATCGGCTGCTCGGCCGCTGGGCAGCCAAGCGCGGCCTCGATGCTCTCGTCACCGCCCATCACCTCGACGACCAGGCTGAGACCTTCCTGATGCGGCTGGATCGCGGCGCCGGCGTTCGCGGGCTTGCCGGGATGCGCGACGCGAGCCTCCTTCCCGGCGGAGACCTGCGGCTGATCCGCCCGCTTCTGGGCTGGCGCCGGACGGAACTCGAAACCTTATGCGCGTCGGTCGGAGTGAAAGCGGTCATGGACCCGGCCAATCGCGACGAGAGATTCGAGCGGGTGCGGGTTCGCAAGACGCTCGCGCAAGCCGACTGGCTCGATCCCGAAAAGATCGCCCGAAGCGCCGGAAACCTCGCCCGAGCCGACGAGGCACTCGACTGGGCAGCGCTGAGCGAATGGGAATTGCAGCTGCGCCGGTCCGGCGAGGAGATCGCCTATCGCCCCTCGGCACCAACTGAAATCCGGCGGCGGGTGGTCGGCCGGATCGTCACGGCGCTTGCCCGCGAGGGCCGGGAAAACCCGCTTCGCGGCAGCGAGCTCGACCGGCTTTGCGCAATCCTCGAAGGCGGCGGGAAGGCGACCCTGCGGGGAGTTTTGTGCACCGGCGGGGAGGAATGGAGCTTCAAGCGGGCTCCACAGCGGCGCAAGACTGGCTGAAGGGCGCTTGGTATCGCGGGGCTCGCCCCGAGCCAGCTCTACCAGCCGCCCGGCGGTGTCGCTTCGGGCGGCGGCACGTCCTGTTCCTCTCGCTCCGATGCGATGGCCGTCGCCCGGTCGATCATGTTCTGAAGGCAGCCCGTCTGGCCGCCCGGGCCGACCGACGAGCAGGTCATCGTGCCGGTGGCGCCGACAGTTTCGAAACTCTGCGCTCGCGCCGCCCAGCTCTGGCGAGACTGGAGAGAACCGCCCTCGCGGAAACGCTCCGGGATCCGGTAACGCTCGGCTTCCGGCTTCCTCGCGCAGACCACGATTTCGCTGTCGGACGATCGCGGGCAGGGGTCGTCGCCATAGACGATGACTTCCATCACCTGGACGTTGCTTGCGCCCTGCGCCGCTGCCGGGGCGGAGAGCCCGGCAAGACCGGCAAGCGGCAGCGCCGCTGCGGCGGGAAGGGAAAGCAGAAGCTTTGTCATCTCTGGGACCTTTCAGGGTTAAAGCGGCCGAGGGGCAAAGGCGGTTCCCCTAGAATCTTTTCGACAACGCGATTGCTGCACGACATGCCGCCCGGATTGTGCCGGTCAACAGCGGATAGGCAGGAGCGCCTTGCGCGCCCGCCTCCCGAGCGCTGTCGAGATGCTCGATCTCCTCGGCGCGGAACTGTTCGATATCCGCCGCGAGCTCCGGGTCGTCGCCGCCCAGCTCGTCGAGCTGCTGCTGGTAATGCCTGGCGATCTCGGTCTCGACCGCATCGGTGCAGGCCATCGCCGCTTCCTTGCCGATCAGCGCCGTACCCGCGCCGAGCGCGAAGCCGGCGACATTCCACAGCGGCTGGAGAATTGTCGGCCGGACCCGCCGCTCGGCCATCAGCTGGTTGAAACGCTCGAGGTGGCGCTGCTCCTGCATCGCCATCCGCGAAACCAGCTTGGCGGCAGGCGAGGCTGGCGAAAGAACCGCGAGCTGCCCCGCATAGATTCGGGTGGCGCCATATTCGCCGGCCTGGTCGACCCGGATCATCGATGCCGAATCCGGCCGCTTCTCCCCGGGGCGCCACGGGCCGCTCACGCCGCCCTTCTCCCGGTGATGGTCAGCCAGGCGATTGCCGCGGCTCCGCCGAGCGACAGGATCGCGTTCCACCCGGCCATGGAAATGCCGAGGAACGCCCACTGGACCTGGTCGCAGCGGACCAGCGGCACTTCCATCAGCTGCTTGAGGAGATCGTCCGTGCTGGCCGCCCTGACCGCGCTCGTGCAGGTCGTGAAGCCCGAAAAGACGCCGAGTTCGACTCCCGCGTGATAGGCACCGATCGCTCCCGAAACGGCGATTGCCAGGGCTGCAAGAAGAGTGAAGGCCCAAGACCGGTTAGAGGATGCGCGGGCGGTGAAGGCCAAGCCGGCGAGAAGGATTGCGGCGCCGTGCGGCCAGCGCTGCCAGAAGCACATCTCGCACGGAAGAAGGCCGCCGATATACTGCGATCCGAGCGCCCCGCCCAGCAGGGCCAGCGGCAGCAGGAGCGCGATCAGACGGCCGGTTTCGAGGCGGCTCATCTGCGTTGCCCCACGCCCGCCGGCGAGCGTCGCCTCAGCCAAGGTTTACTGCTTCGATTTGCGAGCGCCATCGGCCGACGCCACTTTGGTGCCGGCGGAACCGAGCCGCTTGAGCATGTTGACCGCATAGTGAAGCTGGAAGTCCTCGATTCCCTTCTTCTTTAGCTCCTCGGCAGTGAAGGCGAAGCGCGGATCCTGCGAGATGTCGTCCTGCTCGAGCAATTCGTCTTCCGCCTTGGTCTGGCCGATCAAATGCCGTCGAAGGTCGGCTTCGCGGATCGCCGGCTGATCGTTGTAATCCGGATCGGACAGCTGCGGGACCTTGATGTCGGGATTGACCCCGCCCGCCTGAACCGACCGGCCTGACGGCGTATAGTAACGTGCCGTCGTCAGCCTCAATGCCGACTTCGGCCCGGTCTGGATGACCGTCTGCACGCTGCCCTTGCCGAAGCTCTTCTCGCCCAGCACCAGCGCCCGGCGCTGGTCCTGGAGCGCTGCGGCGACGATCTCGGCCGCCGAGGCGGTTCCGGCATTGACCAGGATGACGATCGGGGCGCCCCCGGTCATGTCGCCGGACTTGGCGTAATAGCGCTCGATCTCGCCTTTGCCTCTGCCGCGCTGGGAAACGATCTCGCCACGGTTGAGGAAGGCGTCGCTGATGTCGACCGCCTGGTCGAGAAGCCCGCCCGGGTTGGACCGAAGGTCAAGCACATAGCCCAGCGGCTGTCCGCCGGCCGCGGCACTGGCGGCGGCGATTGCCGACCTCGTCTCGTCGGCGGCATTTCCGGAGAAGCTGTTGATGTCGATGATCGCAACTCCGTCCTTGATTTCCCAGGTGACCGGGCGGAGCTGGATTCGCTCGCGAACGATGGCCACATCGAACGGCTTGTCACGGCCGGGGCGAACGATGGTCAGCTTGAGTCCGGTGCCGGGCTGGCCCCGCATCTTGTCGACCGCTTCGTCCAGCGACGCGCCGTAAACCAG
The DNA here is from genome assembly GCA_035514495.1 of Sphingomicrobium sp. Taxonomy (GTDB): domain Bacteria; phylum Pseudomonadota; class Alphaproteobacteria; order Sphingomonadales; family Sphingomonadaceae; genus Sphingomicrobium. The sequence continues at coordinate 3,891 of DATKAY010000026.1, forward strand.
CTCGCCGTCGATGTGCGTGATATAGTCGCCCGGCTTAATTCCGGCGCGCCAGGCCGGGGTATCTTCGGTCGGAGTAATCACCTTCACCGCCCCGTCCTCGATCGATACTGTGATGCCAAGGCCGCCGTAATTGCCGTCGGTCGTCGTCCGGAGCGTGTCGAAATCGGTCGCCTCGAGATAGCCCGAATGCGGGTCCAGCGCCGCGAGCATCCCGTCGATCGCGCCCTTCATCAACGTCTTGTCGTCGACCGGATCGACATAATTCGCCTTCACCCGCTCGTAGACGCTCATGAACTTTTCAAGCTCTTCGTAATTGGCGACATCGGCCGCGGCGAGCGAGCTGGTCGCTACGGGCACGAGCGCGAGTGCTCCAACGAGCGCCAACGGGGGCAGAAGTTTGTCAACGAGCTTCATGACTTGGGTCCTGGCATTGGTGTCGCGTGAGTTTAGCCGCCTTTGGGTTCATTTGACACTCTTCGAGATGAACCTGCGATGAGAGCGGGGGAGACCAAGCGGCCGTTGCGCTGGAGTTGGACCTCAAGCGGCCCCAAAGCGATGCCCAAAGGGTCGCCGATGCTCACTTTCGCCCCCTTTTCGATATTCGACCCGGCGTTGACCAGCACCGACCTCCAGCCGCCCCCGTGGTCGATGATGACGACCCCGTCATAGTCGCGAAACGGCCCGGAAAAGAGGATTCTTCCGCTGGCCGGGGTGCGTATCGCCGTTCCCCGGCGGGTCGCCAGCCTGATCCCGCGCGAGCGAACTCCGCTTGCGCTGACCGCCCCGAGACCCTCGATGACGGGCGCGTCGGCGGGGAGCCGATAGTCGAGCGGCGGGCCTGGCACGCCCTGCGGACGGACAAGCGGCGCCGGACCCAGCCCGACCAGCTCGGCCGCGACCTGCGCCGAGGCGCGGCTCGAGACCGCTTGGCGGCTGAGCTCGTCCAGCCGCTCCTCGCTTGCAAGGGCGACGTCGCCCGCGCCGAGCGCCTCCGATCCGCGCAACCTCGCTTGTTCCAGCGCCCGCTGCTCGAGCCGGGCGAAGGACTCCCGCCGGCTTGCAAGCTCGCCACGGCTCGAAACCAGCTCCTCGCGCGCTCGAATCGCCGCCTGCTCGAGCCGATTGCCGCGCTCGAGCGCGGCAATGAGGGCGGCCGTCCTTGCGCGGACCGCGGGCATCGTCTCCCTGAGCAATATCCGAAGCTTCACCAACTCGCCGGGCGAGCCGGCATCGGCGAGAAGCACGACAGGCGGCCGCCGGGCCATCAGCACGAGCCCGCCCAGAAGCGCGCTGACCGGCGCCTGCTCTCTCGCCAGCCGCTGCCGCTGGAGCGCGAGCTGCGCCTGGGCGAGCCGCACCTGTGCCTCCGCCGCGCTAATCTGCGCTTCGGTGGCCGCGATGGCCTGGGCTGCGGCCAGTTCCTGCGCCCTAAGCCGGGCGGCTTCGCCGCGAATCTTCGAGACTGCCTGCTCGAGCCGGAGCTGCTCGGAGCGGGCGGCCTGCGCCTCGGCTTTCGCCCGGCTCAATTCCGAATAGAGATTGGTCCCGCCGCGAGCGACTGGAACGCTCGCCGCAAGCGCCCCGGTCGCGGCAATCAGGAGCGAAGCTGCGGCAAGGCGGAGCATCGCGTCAGCCTTCCCGATGATAGGGGTGGTTGGCAAGGATCGACGTTGCCCGGAACAATTGCTCGGCGAGCATCGCCCTGACCAAAAGATGCGGCCAGGTCGCCGGCCCGAAGGAAAGCAGCAGGCTCGCTTGCAAGCGCTCCTCCTCGCCGTGCCCGTCGGCGCCGCCGATGGTAAAGCGCGCCTCGCGCTTGCCGCCGTCGCGCCATTCCTCGAGGCGCCCGGCAAGCTCGAGGGAAGTCAGCGCCTTCCCCCGCTCGTCCAGAAGGACGTTGACGCTGTCGGGGGCAAGTGGCGGCGGAGCCCGGCCGTCGTCGGCAAGCTCGGTGATCCTGGTCGGCCAGGCGATTCGCTTCAGATAGCGCTCGACGAGCTCGGCTTCCAAAGAACGACCGATCTTTCCTCGAGCGACGATGTGAAGGAGCAAGTTACTGAGGCGAGCCGAGGGCCGCTGCGGCGTTGAACGGCCAGCCGACCACCGCCAGGAACCCGTCATAGACGGCGCGGGCGGCATCGGCGATCGCCCGCGGCCGGTTGCTGCCCCCGCGAGCGAAGACGGCGATCGCGACCCGGTTGCCGTTGGGAAGGGTCAGATAGCCGACGTCGCTGCTATAGCCGTTGAGCGTGCCGGTCTTGTGGGCGACCGACCCCTTCGGGAGAAAGGCCTTCATCCGGTTGCTGCCGGTCTGGGTCTCGGCCATCAGCTTGAGCAAATAATTGCGGCTCCAGGACTGGAGGAAATCGCCCCCGTCGAGCCGCTTGAGGAAGGTGGCGAAAGCCAAAGGGGTCGTCGAATCCAAATCCTCGTACAGGTCGCGCTTGGCGCGAAGCAGCTGGGCAATGGTTCGATCCACCCGGATTCCATCGACCTTGTGCCATTCGAGCCATTTGTGGACGGTCCGCGGGCCGCCGAGGTTGCGCAGCAGCAAATCGGTCGCACCATTGTCGCTTCGAACGATCATCGAGCGCATCAGCGAAGCAGCCGACCGACCGCCGATTTTCTCGTCCAGCGAGCGCTCGCCCTTTTCGACATAGGACAGATAGGCGGCGGCGACGGCGATCTTCATCGTGCTCGCCATCGGGTAGCGCTGGGTCCCCCGAACGCTGACCGTCTCGCCGGTGGCGAGGTCGATCGCCGCGATCCCGACATCGGCCGAGTTGCTGGTGACCACCATCGCCAGCTGGTTCTGGACCTGCGCTGCAAGCGATCCCTGCGCCGAGGCAGGCTGCGCCGCCAGGGCCAGAAGCCCGAAAACCAGTAAAATCAGCCGCATGCCTTCACCCACCCTGCGCAGTTGCAGTCACTTTTTCGTCGCCGAAGGCCCACATTCGCTCCAAATTGTAAAAATTTCTGACTTCGGGCCGGAACAGGTGGACGATCACGTCGTCGGCATCGATCAGCACCCAGTCGGCGGCCGGAAGTCCTTCGATCCGGACGTTCTTCCCAAGCTCGCGCTTGATCCTTTCGGCGAGCTTGTTCGCCATTGCCGAAACCTGCCGGGTCGACCGGCCCGAAGCGATTACCATGTGGTCGGCAATGCTCGATTTGCCTTCGAGCGGAATGGAGGTGACTTCGATCGCCTGGTCGTCGTCGAGCGACTTGAGCACCAGCTTGTGAAGCTTTTCGACATCGGCCGGCAAGCGGCCGGCGACTGCTGTCTTAGCGGAACGGGGCAAGGTGTCTCCTCATGTAGGCGGCGAGCCCCCGGGCAGCGGCCCGGGACGCTGCTCCGTCCGGGAACGAAGGTGCCAGTCGGGATCGGTCGCGCGCAAGGCGGTGGCGGAAGCGGAATTGGTCGGCAGATCGAGAAACAAGAGCGCCGGCAAGCTCCACTGCGTCCAGTTCTTCGCCTGGCTTGCCGGGCGGACGAACCCCGACAGCCAGCCCATCGCGCGCGCCGCGTGAGCCGCGTCATCATAGCCCGGCCGCGGAAGCACCGCAATTGGAACGAGTTGCGAGATACCGCGCCAATCCTTCCACCGGTGGAATTGAACGAGCGCATCACCGCCCATCAGCCAGATGAACTTGCCGTCCGGATATTGCTCGAGGATGGTTCGAAGAGTGTCAATGGTGTAGCGCGTCCCGGCGCTCCGCTCGAAGTCGCACACCTCGATATCGGTCCCCCGCGCCACCTCGCGCGCCGACTCCAGCCGCGCTTCATAGGGCGCCATTTCGGCGTTTTCCTTCAACGGGTTACCGGGCGAAACCAGCCACCACAGCTGGTCGAGCTCAAGGGCCGCGATGGCCGCCAGGCTGAGCTGGAGATGCCCTTCATGGGCGGGATTGAACGACCCGCCGAGCAGTCCGACGCGCTTCACGGCCAATGCGCTGTCATGACGGCGCCCCGCCGCCCAACGGGCAGCGGCGTTCCAGGGAATCGAGGTCCGGTTATGCTCCGGCGGCGGCCGGGCCGCCGAGCGAGCGCGGCTTCTTGCGCGGCGCTTTTGGAACCGAGGAACCGGCGGCCGGAATCTCCGAGCCGCTCTTTATGCCGCGATCGATCGAGCCGCCTGCCATCAGCGTCTTGATCTCATCGCCGCTCAAAGTCTCATACTCGAGCAGCGCCAAAGCGAGCGTTTCGAGCTCGTCGCGGTTCTCGTCTAGGCAGGTCCTGGCCCGCTCGTAGGACTCGTCCACGATCCGTCGGATTTCCTCGTCGATCGCCCGCGCCGTCTCGTCCGACATCTGCCGCTGGCGGTTCATCGAATAGCCGAGGAACACCTCCTCATCCGGATCGGCATATTGGAGCGGGCCGAGCTTGTCGGACAGGCCCCAGCGGGTGACCATGTCGCGCGCCAGGCCGGTCGCATATTGGATGTCGGAGGCGGCGCCGGACGACACCTTGTCGTAGCCGAAGATGACCTCCTCGGCGACTCGCCCGCCCATGGCGACCGCAAGGTTCGCGTACATCTTGTCGCGGTGATAGCTGTAATTGTCCCGCTCCGGCAGGCGCATCACCATTCCCAGCGCCCGACCGCGCGGGATGATCGTCGCCTTGTGGATCGGGTCGGACGCCGGCTCGTGGAGGGCGACGATCGCATGGCCGGCCTCGTGATAGGCGATCATCCGCTTTTCGTCCTCGGTCATCACCATGGACTTGCGCTCGGTGCCCATCATCACCTTGTCCTTGGCCGCCTCGAACTCGCTCATCGCGACCAGCCGCTTGCCCTTGCGGGCGGCGAGCAGGGCGGCCTCGTTGACGAGGTTGGCCAGATCGGCGCCGGAAAAGCCCGGAGTGCCGCGGGCGATCACTCGAGTATCGACATCGGGCGCCAGCGGCACCTTCTTCATGTGAACCTCGAGAATCTTCTCGCGGCCGTCGATATCGGGGCGCGGAACCACCACCTGGCGGTCGAAACGGCCGGGCCTGAGGAGCGCCGGGTCGAGCACGTCGGGCCGGTTGGTCGCGGCGATGATGATGATGCCCTCGTTGGCCTCGAAGCCGTCCATCTCGACCAGAAGCTGGTTGAGCGTCTGCTCGCGCTCGTCATTGCCGTTGCCAAGGCCAGCGCCGCGGTGGCGGCCGACCGCATCGATCTCGTCGATGAAGACGATGCACGGAGCGCTCTTCTTGGCCTGGTCGAACATGTCGCGGACCCGGCTTGCGCCGACCCCGACGAACATCTCGACGAAGTCGGAGCCGGAAATTGTGAAGAAGGGCACTCCCGCCTCGCCGGCGATGGCCCGGGCAAGCAATGTCTTGCCGGTGCCGGGCGAGCCCACCAGAAGCGCGCCCTTGGGGATCTTGCCGCCGAGCCGGGCGAACTTGCCAGGGTCCTTGAGGTACTCGACGATTTCCTGAAGCTCCTCGCGGGCCTCGTCGATCCCGGCAACGTCGGCGAAGGTCACCCGGCCCTGCTTTTCGGTGAGCATCCGGGCGCGGCTCTTGCCAAAGCCCATCGCACCCGATCCGGCATTCTTCTGCATCTGCCGGATGACGAAGATGCTGATCGCGATGATCAGCAGGAGCGGAAGCGAATTGTAGAGCATCAGCAACCAGATGCTCGAGCCTTCCTCGGCCTTCACCTGGACATCGACACCGCGCTCGATGAGCTTTGCGGAAACCTCGGCGTCGGCCGGAGCGGTGGTCCGGAAGTCGGCTCCGTCGACGAGCTTGCCGGTGATGACGCTGTTGCGGCTCGGGGTCGAGGTCATGGTGACGGAGCGGACGTTGCCCTCATCGACCTGGCGGACGAATTCCGAATAGGGGACCGGCTCTGCGGCCGTCGAGCTTGCGCCGCCGCCGATCATCTGGACGAACAGGACAAGGCCGAAAAGGATGCCGACCCAGATCAGCATGCTCTTCATCCACGGGTTGGTCGGCTTATTCTCGTTCATTCGACCTCTCGCTCGCGGCCTCCTGCCGCCTTCACCTGTCTATTCGCCAAGATAGGCACGGCCAAGCCAATAGCAATGACGGCTTGAGGACCGGTGAACGCGATTGTCCCTGCGGCGGAGGGAGGGACGAACCCGCTAGCCGCCTGACTTGCCGCTGGCGAACATGTCCTTCAGCTCGGTCGGAAACGGAAAGACGATGGTGTTGCTCCGTTCGTTGGCGATGACGTTGAGGGTCGAGAGATAGCGAAGCTGCATCGCCTCGGGCGCCTGGCCGAGGATCTGGGCCGCTTCCAGAAGCTTCTGGGCGGCCTGCTGCTCGCCTTCGGCGTTGATGACCTTGGCGCGCCTTTCGCGCTCCGCCTCGGCCTGGCGGGCGATCGCCCTGATCATGCTCTCGTCGATGTCGACATGCTTGATCTCGACATTGGCGACCTTGATTCCCCAGGCGTCGGTCTGCGAGTCGAGGATTTCCTGGATGTCCGCGTTGAGCTTGTCGCGCTCGGACAGCATCTCGTCGAGCTCGTGCTTGCCCAGCACCGAGCGCAAGGTGGTCTGCGCTAGCTGGCTGGTGGCGGTCATGTAATCCTCGACCTGGATGGTCGCCCGCTCCGGGTCGATCACCCGGAAATAGATGACTGCATTGACCCGGACCGACACGTTGTCGCGGCTGATCACGTCCTGAGTCGGAACGTCGAGCACCAGCGTCCTCAGGTCCATCCGGACCATCTGCTGGACGACCGGGATGAGCAGGATCAGGCCCGGCCCCTTGACCGCGGTGAAGCGCCCGAGCGTGAACACGACCCCGCGCTCATATTCCCGGAGGATCTTGATCGCGGACAGCAGGAACAGAACCGCGATCAGGATCAGCGGCAGGTAGAAACCGATATTTGCGAACAGGTCCATTGGGATCTCCATTTCAGGCGCTGGATTTTCAGGCACGGAATTCGGGCTCCTCGCTCGCCGGCGCGGGGCGGATGGTGAGCGTCAGGCCATCGATCCCGACGACTTCTACTCCGTCTCCAGGCGCCATTTTTCCAACGCCTTTGGCCCGCCAGCGCTCACCGTGGAGGAAGACATGGCCGCGCTCGCCGCTCCAGTCGACGACCGCGCCGGTCGCGCCGACCATCTGTTCGCGGCCACTGACGATCCGGGCGCGGCGCGATCGAAGCGCCGCCCGGGCGACGAGAAGGACGATTCCGAGGCTTGCGACCGCGAGGCCCGCGGCAACCGCCCAGTCGATCTGCAGTTCGGGAATGTCGGTATCGATCAATATCGTCGCCCCGAAGGCGATCGCCGCCGCTCCGGCGATCCCGAGCACCCCGAACGAGGGCGTGAACGCTTCGCCGACGATCAGCGCCAGCCCGAGCAGGATCAACCCGAATCCGGCGAAATTCACCGGCAGCGCGGCAAGCGCGTAAAGGCCGAGCAGCAGCGAGACCGCGCCGATGGTCCCGGGGTAGAGCGCGCCGGGGTTCATGAACTCGAACATCAGGCCGTAAACTCCGATCAGCATCAGGATCAGTGCAATGTTGGGATTGGTGATCGCACCCAGCAGCCGGGTCCGCCAGTTCGGTGCCACTTCGACGACCTTGATCCCCTCGGTTTCGATCTCGACCTTGCTGCCCGCCGCGGTGACGGTCCGGCCGTCGATCCCGCTCAACAGCCCGTCCATGTCGCTTGCCACCAGCTCGATGACATTCTTCTCGAGCGCCTCGCTTGCCGGCAGGCTTGCGCCGGTTCGCACCGCCTCCTCCGCCCAGTCGGCGTTGCGGCCGCGAAGCTCGGCGACCGAGCGCAGATAGGCGACCGCGTCGTTGACCACCTTGCGCTCCATCGCGGTCCCGCCTTGTTTCGGCGGCTCCTCGCTGGACTGGTCCGCCGGCGCTGGCCCGCCGCCGCCGCCGATCTGGACCGGCGTTGCGGCGCCAAGGTTGGTCCCCGGGGCCATTGCCGCGACATGGCTCGCATAAAGGATGTAGGTGCCGGCGCTCGCCCCCCTGGCGCCGCTCGGGGCGATCCAGGTCACGACCGGGATCGGGGAGGAAAGAATCTCGCGGACGATCTCGCGCATCGAGGTGTCGAGCCCTCCGGGCGTGTCCATTCTCAGGATCAGAAGCGACGCATCAGCCTCTCGGGCATCGCGGAAGCTGCGCTGGACATAGTCGGAGGTCGCCGGGCCGATCGCGCCCTCGATCTCGAGCATATGGGCAGTGGGCGCGCGCTGCGCCCAGCTTTGGCCCGGAAAGGCGATTGCGCCCAGGATCAGGGCCGCCAGGCCGATAATCAATCGACTGAAGTTACGGGTCCGGCTCATCGTCATCGCGTCCACCCGCCACTGATAGGCCAAGCGGGAAGGCAGTTCCATCCTCCCGCGCCCGCGCGCCTCGCCCCGGCGGCCAAAGATCAGTTGGCACTTGGCCGCCAGTTTTGATAGCAGCGCGCGGGGTCCTCCCGACCCGTGAGGCGACGACTTGGACCTCGGCACGATCGGATTGCCCGAAATCCTCGGTTTCATGGCGGTCGGCTTCGCCGCGCAGCTGATCGACGGCGCGCTGGGCATGGCCTTCGGGGTCATCTCGACGACCTTGCTGGTCAGCCTCGGGGTCCCGCCCGCGGCCGCCTCGGCCGGGGTTCACGCGGCCGAGACCTTCACTACCGCAGCATCGGGGGCGAGCCACATCGCCCACCGCAACGTCGACTGGCGGTTGTTCGGGCAGCTCGCGGTGCCCGGAGTGATCGGCGGGGTGATCGGAGCCTATCTGCTCTCGAACGTCAGCGCCGAGGCGGCGCGCCCGTTCGTCCTCGCCTATCTCGCCGGGATCGGAATCTATCTCCTGTGGCGGGGAGTCCGCTACCCGCCGACCCACAAGCCGGCGAAGATCGTCGCCCCGCTCGGGCTTGCCGGCGGCTTTCTCGATGCCGCGGGCGGCGGCGGATGGGGGCCGATCGTCACCGGAAACCTGCTGGTCCAGGGGGCCGAGCCAAGGCGAACCATCGGGACGGTCAACGCGACCGAATTCGTCGTCACCGCCGCCATCTCCGCCGCCTTCGTCAGCCAGCTCGGCTGGGAAATGGTCACCGCCGCCACCCTCGGGCTTCTGATCGGCGGAGTCATCGCGGCGCCCTTCGGAGCGGTGATCGCCAAGCGGGTGCGTCCGCGACTCCTGCTCATCTTCGTCGGCGCGGTGCTGAGTGCGACGAGCCTCTACGGAGTCGCCCGGGCCTTGCTCTCCTAGCCGGCCCGCTCCGAGGCCGCGCCGAGGCTCCTGCTCGCCTGTTCGTAGACGTCCTTCGACAGCCCTGGAGACGCCACCATTCGTTCCAGCTGCGCTCGCATGAGGGCGGCACGGCCTTCATCGAAGCGGCGCCAGCGGCCGAGCGGCGGAACCAGCCTGGCCGCGACCTGCGGGTTGATCTTGTCGGCAGCCAGGATGAGGTCGCCGAGCAATCGATAGCCGCGGCCCGATTTGTCGTGGAACACCCACTGGTTCATCCCGAAAGTCCCGCCCACCGAGCGCAGCCGGTTCGGGTTCAAAGCCGTGAAGCGCGGGTGGTCGAGCAGCGCCTCGACCTGGTCGATCGAATCGGCCCGTTGCGACGCCGCTTGCACCGCGAACCATTTGTCGATGACCAGCGGGTCGTCCTCGTAATGCTCGTAAAACGCCCCCAGCGCCGCCTCCCGCTCGGGGGCCTCGAGGGAGGCGAGGACCATCAGCGCACCTTGCCGGTCGGTCATGTTGTCGGCTTGGTCGAACTGCGCCTTGGCGATCCTGGCGCCCTCGGCGGCATCGGCCGCGGCAAGGAGGCCGAGGGCAACGCCCCTCAGCCGGCGCGCGCCCTTCGCCTCCGGGCCGAGGTCGCTTCCGGGATGGCCTGCGGAACGCTGCACATTGGAAAGCTCGCCGTGAAGCTCGCGCCCGAGCGCCGAGCGCAACTGGTCGCGGGCCAGATGGACGGCGTCGGGATCGACCCTCTCCATCCGGTCGCCGATGATGCTCTCCGAAGGGATTAATATCGCTTCCGCCTTGAAGGCGCTGTCGAGCGCGTTTGAGCCAAAAGTGTCGCCGACCGCTTTGACCACCGGGCCGGGATCGACCGTCTCGCCACGGGCAGTGGCGACGAGCCAGCCCAGCATCAGCTCCTGGAGCGCCTCGTAGCGGGCGAAGGGATCGGTGTCGCTCGCGGCCAGCTTCTCCAGCTCGCCGGGCCTGCGGCTCACCTCCATCACGACAGGCGCGGAAAAGTCGCGGTTGATCGACAGCAAAGCAGGTTCTTCGACCTGGTCGAACTGGATTTGCGCCTCGGGCTCGTCGAGCAGGATCAGCCGTTCGGGAGCGATTTGCGCACCGCTTTTCTCGCCGACCAGCGCGGTCTTCAGGGGGATCGCCATCGGCTTCTTCACCTTCTGGCCGGGAGTTGCGGGCACGTCCTGGCTGAGATGGAGGATTGCGCCCTCGCCGCTTAGTTCGAGCCGGGCGCGGACATGCGGAGTGCCGGCCTGCGAATACCAGAGCTTGAGGTGCGACAAATCCACGCCGGACGCATCTTCCAGCGCCTTGACGAAATCGTCGCAGGTCGCGGCTTCGCCGTCATGCCGGTCGAAGTAGAGATCGGTGCCGGCCCGGAATTTCTCCGGACCCAGGATGGTGCGCATCATCCGGATGAGCTCAGCGCCCTTGTTGTAGACGGTCGCCGTGTAGAAGTTCGAAATCTCGATGTAGCTGTCCGGCCGGACCGGGTGGGCGAGCGGCCCCGAATCCTCCTGGAACTGGATCAAGCGAAGGGTCCGGACATCCTCGATCCTCTTGACCGCCGGGCTCCCGGTATCGGCCGAGAAGCTCTGGTCGCGGAAAACCGTGAAGCCTTCCTTGAGGCTGAGCTGGAACCAGTCCCGGCAGGTGACCCTGTTGCCCGACCAGTTATGGAAATATTCGTGCGCGACGACGCGCGAGATATTGTCGAAATCCATGTCGGTGGCGGTGTCCGGGTCGGCGAGGATATAGGCCGAGTTGAAGACGTTCAGCCCCTTGTTCTCCATCGCGCCCATGTTGAAGTCGGACACCGCGACGATGTTGAACAAATCGAGGTCGTATTCGCGGCCATAGACCTCCTCGTCCCAGGCCATCGCCTGTTTGAGGCTGCGCATCGCATGGCCGGTCCGGGGAAGATCCTTTTTCCGGACCCAGATGTTCAGCTCGACCTTGCGGCCGCCACGAGTGGTGAAGCTGTCGCTGTTCGCCTCAAGGTCGCCGGCAACGAGCGCGAACAGATAGGAGGGCTTGAGGAACGGGTCCTCCCATAATGCCCAGTGGCGCCCGTTTTCGCTTTTGCCCGAGGCAATCGGGTTGCCGTTGGTCAAAAGGACCGGGAAGCGCGTCGCATCGGCCTCCATCCGGACCCGGTATTTGCTCAGCACGTCCGGGCGGTCGGGGAAGAAGGTGATCCGGCGAAAGCCTTCCGCCTCGCATTGGGTGCAAAGCATACCGCCCGACGCATAAAGGCCCATCAGCTTGCTATTGGCGGCCGGGTTGATTTTGACCTCGGTCTCGACGACGGCGCGGTCGCCCGGAAGCGGGACGACCAAAGTCTCACCGTCCATACACCACTGGACCTCGGCCCCGTCGGCGCTCACCGCGACCGGCTCGATCCCGTCGCCGTCCAGCCTGAGCGGCCGGTCGTGCTCGCCGTTCCTCAGAACCGTCAGCTTCGCCCGGACCCGGGTCGCTTCCGGGTCGAGATCGAAGGAAAGCTCGATCTCGGGGATCAGCCAGTCGGGCGGGCGATAATCCTCGCGCCGGATTTGTGTATGCTGCGGGTTTTGCGGCGCCTCGGCGTTCACTCGTACATCCATGGCGGCTGGCTTAGGCGGCGTCGGGCGCCGCCACAACCGCCCTTGGGCGACTCAGCGCGCCCACCATTCCTCCGAGCGCCAGTAACGCCCCGGCAATCCCAAGCCAGGTCCAGCGATAGTCCTCGAACCAGGTCGACAGGCCCATCGCGATGATTGGGACGAGCACGGCCGAATAGGCCGCCTTGCCCGGACCGATCTTTCGCACCACCGGAAAGAACAGGCTGAAGGTCAGGACCGAAGCGGGAAGCGCGAGATAAAGCAGGCCTGCCCAATAGCCGGCGCGAAGCTCGATCACCGGCGCTCCGGCGACCAGCAGCGCGACGGCGATGTTGACGGC
>DATKAY010000027.1:0-13587 GCA_035514495.1 Sphingomicrobium sp.
AGATCGTCGAAAAGGCGAACCTTGGCAAGCCCTGTGCGCCTGTTCGAGTTCTGCTTTGGGCGCCGCCGCCACTCGATCAAACAGGCTCTTGAGCCTTGCTTCGCGCGTGTCGCCACTCGCTTCGCTCGTGCGCTCCAAAACTTCGACATGCCCCCGGCATGTCGGTTTTGGAGCGGGTAGCGGGAATCGAACCCGCGCGTTCAGCTTGGGAAGCTGACAGGCTGCCACTACATCATACCCGCGGCGCGGCCGCCGATTAGGTATTCGGCGGGCGAGCGTCAACGGGGGGCAGAGCGGCCAGCCCGCGCTCCAGATCGGCGATCAGGTCCTGCGGGTCTTCGAGCCCGATGTGAAGCCTGACCAGCGGTCCGTCCCATTGCGGGCTTGTCGCGGTTCGGACCGGTTCGGCGGGCACCGCCAGGCTTTCGAAACCGCCCCAGCTATAGCCGATCCCGAACAGCTCCAGCCCGTCGACCAAGGCGTCGCGCGCCCGCGGCGTTCCACCGTTGAGGACGAAGGAAAACAGGCCCGATGCGCCGGCGAAGTCGCGCTTCCAGAACTCGTGCCCCGGGCAGCTTTCGAATGCCGGGTGAAGCACCCGGGCGACCTGCGGTTGGCCCGCGAGCCAGCGCGCCACTTCAAGGGCGCTCTCCTCGTGCCGTTTCAAGCGAACGCCGAGCGTCCGTAGCCCTCGCGAAGCGAGATAGGCATCGTCCGGGCTGACATACTGGCCGAAGGCGGCGGCGGTTCGCTGAAGCCGCTCCCAGTGCGAAGCCGCCGCCGTGACCGATCCGAGCATCACGTCGGAATGGCCGGAAATATATTTGGTGCAGGCGAGGATCGACAGGTCGACGCCATGCTCGAGCGCCCGGAACAGGAGTGGCGTCGCCCAGGTGTTGTCGAGAAGGGTCGTGATCGAGCGCTCCCGAGCCAGTGCGCAAAGGCTGGGCACGTCCTGCACCTCGAAGGTCAGCGAGCCGGGGCTCTCGAGGAAGATCGCTCGAGTCTTGCTGGAAATCATCGATTCCAGCTCGCCTGGCGCCGACTGCGGGTCGTAGTACCGCGTGGCGATCCCGAGCCGCTTGAGCTCCCGGTCGCAGAAGGCCCGGATCGGGGAGTAGGCGCTGTCCACCATCAACAGCTCGTCGCCGGGCGCAAGGACGGCGGTCAGCGCCATCGCCACCGCCGCCATTCCGGACGGGAAGAGGGCGGTTCCGGCTGCTCCCGGCTCGAACTCGGTCAAGGCCCCGGCGAGCGACCATTGGGTCGGAGTGCCGTTTCGGCCGTAGGACAGGCGGCCTTGCTGAGGAGGGTAAGCGGAGTCCAGCTCGGCGACGCTGTCGAACAGCACAGTCGATGTGCGCGAGACCGGCACGTTGACCATCCCGCCCAGCCATTCCTTGCGGCGGCCGCCTGTGACGAGCTTCGTATCGATGCGCTTCTTGTCGTCGCCCACGGCAATCCTCTATCCTTATTCCCGCGAAAGACGGAATCTTTGGCCCGCGAAAGAGGCAAATCCTTCGCGCACCGAATCGGCAAGTCATGCCTGTACATCAAGCGGCTGTCCCAGGTGGACGCCGACGTCCTGGAAGAGCTGATTCGCAGCTCGCTTGAAACACTGCGAGAGCGCTACCCGGAGGCATAGAAAAGGGCGGCCCGGAAGCCCGGACCGCCCTCTTGCGTGACGTTGGCCCCCAGATAGCCGTCACGGGACTGAATCCCGCGACGTCGAACGGGTTCGGCTGGCTACAGGCCAGCCGCCCCGCCGGCCGGCAGCGATAACTCTTCGACGCTACTCCGGCGGCGCGTACCGCGCCGGCGGAGCTGCGCTCGGTTACCGCTTGCTGAACTGGAAGCTTCGGCGGGCCTTGGCGCGACCGTATTTCTTGCGCTCGACGACGCGCGGGTCGCGGGTCAGGAAGCCGGCCTGCTTGATTATTCCGCGAAGCGTTGGCTCGTAGCGGGTCAGCGCCTGGCTGATGCCATGCTTGACTGCTCCGGCCTGTCCAGAAAGGCCGCCGCCCTTGACGGTCGCGACGACGTCATACTGGCCGCGGCGATCGGCGATATCGAACGGCTGGTTGATCACCAGGCGAAGCGTCGGTCGGGCGAAATAGACCTCCTGCTCGCGGCCGTTGACGGTGATCCGTCCCGATCCCGGCTTCAGCCAGACACGGGCGATCGCGTCCTTCCGGCGACCGGTCGCATAGGCTCGGCCCTGCTTGTCGAGCTGCTGCTCGCGGACCGGCGCTTCTTCGGCCGGCGGCGGGGCTGCCTCGACTGCTTCGGTTTCAGCCGGGGCCTCGGCGGCGGCGGGCGCCTCTTCCTTGGTCAGCTCGGCGAGATCGGAAAGGCTCTTCTTGTCGGCCATATTATGCGCCTACCTTGTTCTTGCGGTTCATCGACGCGACGTCGAGGACTTCGGGGTTCTGGCCGGCGTGCGGATGCTCGGGGCCGTTGTAGAGGTGAAGGTTGCGCATCTGGACCCGGCCAAGCGGTCCCCGGGGGACCATGCGCTCGACCGCCTTTTCCAGCACTCGCTCGGGAAAGCGCCCCTCGAGCAGCCTTCCGGCGGTGACTTCCTTCAGCCCGCCCGGATAGCCGGTGTGCTTGTAATAGATTTTCTGGTCGAGCTTGCGGCCGGTGAAGCGGACCTTGCCGGCGTTGATGACGACGACATGATCGCCGCAATCGACGTGCGGCGTGTAGCTCGGCTTGTGCTTGCCGCGAAGCAGGTTGGCGATGATCGTCGCGACCCGGCCGACGACCAGCCCCTCGGCGTCGATCAAATGCCATTTCTTCTCGACCTCGGCCGGCTTTATCGACCGGGTCGTCTTCATCAGCGCCTTCATGGCGTTGATCCTTTCGTTGGAAATGCGAAAGGCGACGCATTTCGGCGCCGCCGGTATGTGCGCTATTTGCGGTCCAGGTTAAGAAAGTCAAGCAAATACGCGCGGTTGCGAACGGGTAATATTTTACCGACAAGAGCGAACAGATAACCGCGGTGAACCCGCCGGGCCCTCGCGGGTTCTCTTGGTGGAAGCAAGCGAAAAGGGGATGAATGGCCCATCACAAGCACAGGCTCGATCTTCAAGAGGTTGAGCGAGTCGTCGGCGAGATCACGCAGGAGCTTGGTTCGAGCGACGACAGGGGGGAGGTTACCAAGCAGATCGAGGCGCTGTCCGGCGTTGATTCCCGTCAGTTCGGGATCGCGATCCTGACTCGCGACGGCGACATGGTGTGCGGCGGCGACGCAGACACGCCATTCTCGATCCAGAGCATTTCGAAGGTCTTTTCGCTCGAACTGGTGCTGGAGGCCCATGGCGACGAACTTTGGGATCGGGTCGGCCGCGATCCCTCCGGCGACCCGTTCAACTCGGTGATCGACCTGGAACGGCAGGAGGGCCGTCCGCGCAACCCGTTCATCAACGCCGGTGCGCTGATTGTCGTGGACATGCTGCTCGACAAACTGGGCCCGGAGAAGCAGGTCGAGGCGGTGGTCAGGTTCGTCGAGGATCTGCTCGACGGCGACGGCTTCAACCTGAACGACAAGGTTGCCAGGTCCGACGAAGAGGCGGGCAATCTGAATCGGGCGATGCTGAACATTGCCAAGCATTTCGGCAATGTCCGCAACGATATCGGCCAGATCATGAAAGCCTATGTGCTGCAGTGCGCGATCGAGCTTTCCTGCCGCCAGCTGGCCAGGGTCGGCCGTTTTCTGATGCTCGAAGGGCCCGACGAAGCGGCCAACCGCGACCTCGATGCGGCGCGCCGGTCGAGGCGCATATTGGCGCTGATGATGACGAGCGGCCTTTATGACGGCGCCGGCGAATTCGCCTACCGGGTCGGCCTTCCGGCCAAGAGCGGAATCGGCGGAGGAATACTGGCGATCGCCCCCAACACCGCGTCGATCGCCGTCTGGTCGCCGGGCCTTGACGAAAGCGGCAATTCCAAGCTCGGCACTTTGGCGCTCGAGATGCTGACCGACCGGCTCGACTGGTCGTCCTTCGGCAAGATCAAGACCCTTTGAGAGCCGCGCGCTGCATAGCGAAACCGGCGAAATCGCCCGAAAATCGGTCGAGGTCGTTCCGCAGCACCTCGGCGCCACAGCTAAGCTCCAGCGTTTCTAGGTCGAGATAGAGCGCCCGGTTCATTTCGACCTGGATGCTGTGGCGCCCTTCATCCGGGCGTCCATGTCTTGAGGTGATGTAGCCGCCCTTGAACGGGTGATTGACCGCGACCTCATAGCCGAGCGCCTCAAGCCTGGCGACGACGAAGGCGGTGAAGTGCGGCTCCGCGCTCGTCCCGTCTCGGTCGCTGACGACGAAGTCCGGCCGTTGCTCGCCGGGATCGGAAGTTTGCTCATCGCCGACCGGGCGCATCGAATGCCAGGCGATGTGCCATACCGCCCCCCATCGCTCCTGCGCCTCAAAAAGCGCCGCTTCCAGCGCTTCGTGATAGGGACGCCAGCAGGTCTCGATCCGCCGCGACACCGACTTGCCGCCGAGCGGCCGTTCGTAGATCGGCTTGCCCTCGAGGCCGGTCCGGAACACTAGCCCGAGCCCCTGTTTCGAATAAGGCGTGGGGTTCATCGGATCGCTCCAGTCATCGCCCACCACCTGCGGGTCGAGGTCGTCGATCGCCCGATTGGGGTCGATATAGGCGCGCGCGAAATTGGCCGCGATCACTGCGATCCCGTGATCGGGTGCGTCGCGGATCAGATCCTCCACCAGCCGGTCCTCATAGCCGCGCAGCGTCTCGATCGGCACCACGGGGATGAAGTCGGGCGGATAATTGCGGCCGCTGTGCGGCGAATCATAGACGGCCGGGACCGCTTTTGGGGAAGCCGGCGCCCTGACCAGCACGGGCGCCTCGCTGGAACTGCGCATTGACATCGAGCCTGTGTCCGTCATCCACGGATCAACCGGGGACGGCTGTCATGGTTGCGGCCGAAGCCGCACGGCTGGCGGGAAGGATCATGGCACGAGGAAAAGCACGAGCGCAGATCGGGAACAGTCTCGCCAGGCGGGCCCATGTCATCGTGCTCGTCGCGCTCCAGGCCGTGATGGCGGTCGAGCTGACGCTGCTGATTTTCCGCGGCACGTGGATGCACGTCTTTCTCGTCGCGGCGGTGATGGCCGGGATCCTCGCCCCCGAGCTGTTGCGCCGAACGCTTCGGGTCCAGATTCCCTCCGAGATCCAGATCCTGGCGACCGTCTTCGTCTTCGCGACTCTCTTTCTTGGCGAAGTTCGGGACTATTACGAACGAATCTGGTGGTGGGATCTCGCTCTTCACGGCACTGCCGGGCTATTGCTCGGGCTGCTCGGCTTTCTCATCGTCTATGCGCTGAACGAGAGCCGCGACGTCCAGCTGAAGATGCGGCCCAGCTTCGTCGCGCTATTCGCCTTCGCCTTTGCGCTTGCCCTCGGCAATGTCTGGGAAATCTTCGAATTCCTGATGGACCAGGTCTTCGGCCTCAACATGCAGAAGCCGATGCTCGGCGACCCGTCCGGTCTGACCGACACGATGTGGGACCTGATCGTCAACTTCATCGGCGCCGCGATCGTCAGCCTGTCCGGATGGGCCTATCTGCGCCGGTCCCGGCGGCGGCACGTGGACACCTGGATCGCCCGGGCGATCCGCCGCAACCGCGCCTGGAGCAAGCGGCGGATCGCAAGCTGAAATCGCCTGGTTTCAGGTCGGCAAGCCCTCGTTTCAACTAGCTTTTTGGTCCGACCACGTCCTCGACCCACTCGCCATAGCCGGCGAGCAGCTTCTCGACCGGCCAGACGGCGATGCAGGGAAGATCGTAGCTGTGGAGCGCGGCGATCCGGTCGATCAGCCGGTCGGCCTGGGCGCTGTTCGTCTTCAGGATCGCAGGGACTTCCCGGGCCGTCTCGATTCTTTCCTGCCAGCGGTAGATCGACCGGCATGGCGAGAAGATGTTGATGCAGGCCGCAAGCCTCTCCCCGACGACGATTCGCCCGATCCGCTCGGCTTCCTCGGCGTCGGCGAAGACCGCATAGACCGAAACCGTCGTCATCCTTGCCCCTGCTCCCCAAGCGCCTTGCGCGACCCGACGACGTGCGCGCCCCAGACCGTCGCGGCGACGACCAGTGCGCCGACCGCCTGGTGGAGCACTCCCAGAGTGATCGGCACCCCCTCGATGACGGTGACGATGCCGATGACGATCTGGGTGCCGAACGCGCTGTGGATGGCGATCGACGCCGCCCTGGAGCCCGAGCGGCGGACCCGCCTCGCAAAGACGATCAGCGCCGCGACCAGGACCCAGGCCCACCAGCGATGGAGGAAATGGATGAAGAAGGGGTCGTTGGCGAGTGCCCGGAACGGCCCGTTCGACCAGTCGACGCCTTCGGGAAAGAAGCGCCCGTTCATCAGTGGCCAGCTGTTCGACACCTGCCCGGCGCTGAGGCCCGCGACCCAGGCCCCGAGCAGCAGCTGGACGCCCAGGATCCCGAGCACCAGTGCGGACAGGCCGGTCAGCCGGGCCGGCCGGTCGGCGCCGGTCTTCGCCAGCCGGCGAAGGTCGAGCGCCCACCAGATCAATGCGCCGAGGATCACCAGAGCGAGGAGGAGATGGGCCGCCAGCCGGTGATGGCTGACGTCGGTTTCCTGCGCCAGGCCCGAGGTCACCATCCACCAGCCAAGGACGCCCTGAAAGCCGCCGAGGACGAGCAGCGCGGCCATTTTCCAGCCATAGCCTCGGGGAATTTCCCGCCGGGCGGCGAACCACAGCAGCGGTATCGCGAACGCCACCCCGATCAGCCGGCCGAGCAACCGGTGGATGAACTCCCACCAGTAGATCTGCTTGAACTGGTCGAGTGTCATCCCGGCCGGGCCGGTGACCTCGCGGTATTCCGGAATCTGCTTGTAGAGATCGAAGGCCTGACTCCAGTCTTCCTGGCTAAACGGGGGAAAGACGCCGGTGACCGGTCGCCACTCGGTTATCGACAGCCCGCTTTCGGTCAGCCTGGTGATGCCGCCGACCACGACCATCGCGAATACCAGGAGGGCGACGGCGAACAGCAGGTTGGACAGCGCCATGGGCCTTGCCGGACGGCTTGCCGGGGCGCGAGTCGAGACAGTGGCGTTCATCGCCGACGCCTATGCCCCCGCCGCGGCGAGGGCGGCAAGAGTCCTGGACCCGATGTGATGTTGTATCCTGACGCCGGATCACTATGTTGGGCACGCATGGCCACGCTTTTTGCCAATAGCGGACAGCTCGACCGGGTCGCCCTCGGGCTGTCCGGCCTGTGCCTCGTCCATTGCATGGCGACGGCGGTTCTTCTCGCGGTCGTCGCCAGCGCCGGTGGGTTGCTCGGCGCGCCGATCATCCACGAGGTTGGGCTGTCGCTGGCGATGGTCCTCGGGGCGATTGCGCTCGGCCGCGGGGTCATCGAGCATGGTTGCATGTTTCCGGCTGCTTCGGGAGCGCTTGGGCTCGGCGTGATGGCGGGCGCCCTTCAGCTTCCCCACGACGCAGCGGAGATAATGGTCACGATGCTCGGAATCGGGCTTCTCGCGCTCGGACACTGGCTGAACTTCGGCGCCCCGCGCTGACCTTGCCGCTGCCGGCGCACCGGCGTATCGCATTTCGTCGAAGATGGCCTCTCACAACCACAAGATCCAGGAAGGCACCGCGCTTCGAATGGCGGCCCGAAGCCGGCTCGAATCGCGCGGGGAGCAATGGACGGACATGCGCGGCGCCGTGTTCGACGCCCTTGCCTCGTTCGACCGGCCGGCGAGCGCCTATGACATCGCCGAGACCGTTTCCAAGGCTGAGGGGCGGCGGGTGGCGGCCAACAGCATCTACCGGATCCTCGACCTGTTCGTGATGTCGAACCTGGCGCAACGGGTCGAAAGCTCGAACGCCTATGTCGCCAACCGGCACCCCGGCTGCCTCCACGATTGCATCTTCCTGATCTGCGATTCCTGCGGGCAGGCGGTCCACATCGACGACGACCAGCTTTCGAACGGGATTCGCGACGCTGCCGCCGCCGCCGGCTTTTCCGCGACTCGCCCGATCATCGAGGTGCGCGGCACCTGCCCGGACTGCGACGTCAACGCGAAACGGCCGTGAACTAAAACATCCCGGCCGGGGCCGGGGCATCGGTGAGCAATTTGTGAGGATTTGCTGAAATCCAGCGGCAGCGGAACCATGTTGGTGACAGAGCCATCGCTTACCGATAAGGCCGCGCGCACTATGTCAGACCGCCCCGACACGCCCCTGCTGGATACAATCGGTCTTCCCGAGGATATCCGAAAGCTCGACAGGTCGAAAATCGAGCAGCTAGCCGACGAATTGCGCCAGGAGACGATCTCGGCGGTGTCGGTTACCGGCGGCCATCTCGGCGCCGGCCTCGGAGTCGTCGAGCTGACCGTGGCGATCCACTATGTCTTCGAAACGCCCCGCGACCGGCTCATCTGGGACGTCGGCCACCAGGCCTATCCGCACAAGATCGTGACCGGGCGCCGCGACCGGATCCGGACTCTCCGGCTGGGAGGCGGCCTGTCCGGGTTCACCAAGCGCACCGAAAGCGAATACGACCCGTTCGGCGCCGCCCACAGCTCGACCTCTATCTCGGCCGCTTTGGGTTTCGCGATCGCCAACAAGCTTTCCGACGCGCCGGGCAAGGCGATCGCGGTGATCGGCGACGGAGCGATGAGCGCAGGCATGGCCTATGAGGCGATGAACAACGCCGCCGCGGCCGGAAACCGGCTGATCGTCATCCTCAACGACAACGACATGTCGATCGCTCCCCCGGTCGGCTCGCTTCGCAATGCGCTGGCGCGGCTGGTGAGCTCGAACAAATATCTGGCGCCGCGCAAGCTCGCGCAGAAATTCGCCCGGGCGATGCCCGAGCCGCTGCACGTCGCTGCCCGGCGGATGGAGGAATATGCGCGCGGGCTGATCACCGGCGGAACGCTCTTCGACGAGCTCGGCTTCTATTATGTCGGGCCGGTCGATGGCCATGACGTCAACGCGCTCGTCGAGGTGCTGGAGAACGTTCGCGACGCCGGGGAAGGGCCGATGCTGGTCCATGTCGTGACCCGCAAGGGCAAGGGCTATGGACCGGCCGAGGAGGCCGCCGACAAATATCACGGAGTGGTCAAGTTCGACGTCGTTTCCGGAGTCCAGGCAAAACCGGCTCCCGGCGCGCCGAGCTACACCAGCGTTTTCGCCAAAGCGCTGGGCGCCGAAATGGAGCGCGACGAGAAGGTCGCCGCGATCACCGCGGCGATGCCGTCGGGAACCGGCCTCGACAAAATCGCCGACAAGTTCCCGGAGCGGACCTTCGACGTCGGAATCGCCGAGCAACATGCGGTGACCTTCGCCGCCGGCATGGCAGCGCAGGGCTACCGGCCGTTCTGCGCGATCTATTCGACCTTCCTCCAGCGCGCCTACGACCAGGTCGTCCACGACGTCGCCATCCAGAATTTGCCGGTGCGTTTCGCGATGGACCGCGCCGGGCTGGTCGGCGCCGACGGCCCGACCCACGCCGGAAGCTTCGACCTCGCCTATTTGTGCACGCTTCCAAATTTCGTCGTCATGGCCGCCTCCGACGAGGCCGAGCTCACGCATATGGTGCACACCATGGCGCTCCATGACACTGGGCCCATCGCCGTTCGCTACCCGCGCGGCGAGGGCAGGGGCGTTGCGCTTCCGCAGGTTCCCAAGGCGCTCGAGATCGGCAAGGGCCGGCTCGTCCGGTCCGGGACCAAGGTCGCGATCCTGTCGCTCGGAACCCGGCTCGAAGAGGCCGAGAAGGCGGCCGACCAGCTCGAGGCCATGGGCCTTTCGACCAGCGTCGCCGACCTTCGCTTCGCAAAGCCGCTGGACGAGGAATTGATCCGCAAGCTGCTGATCACCCACGAAGTGGCGGTGACGATCGAGGAAGCGTCAGTGGGCGGGCTTGGCGCCCATGTACTCACGATGGCGAGCGACGAGGGGCTGACGGACTCCGGCCTCAAGATCCGGACGATGCGCTTTCCCGACCGCTTCATCGACCAGAACAAGCCCGAAAAGCAGTATGACGAGGCGCGGCTCAACGCTCCGCATATCGTCGAGACAGTGCTCAAGGCGCTCCGAAGCAACAGCGCCGGCGTCGAGGAGGCCAGGGCCTGAGCAGCGCCCCTGTGTCCTACCGGCCTTAGAAGCGGCATGGCCAAGCTCCGCGCAGACCAGCTGCTCGTCGCCCGCGGGCTGGCCGAGAGCCGCACCAGGGCCCAGGCGCTGATCATGGCCGGCACTGTCTTCTCGGGCGAGAAGAAACTCGCCAAGGCCGGGGATATGCTGAGCCAGGACGCGCCTCTGGAAGTGCGCGGCAAGGACCATCCCTGGGTGTCGCGCGGCGGGATCAAGCTCGCCCACGGGCTCGATCATTTCGGCTTCGACGTCACCGGCGCGACGGCGCTCGACGTCGGAAGCTCGACCGGCGGCTTCACCGATGTCCTGCTCAGCCAGGGCGCGGCAAAGGTCTATGCGGTCGATGTCGGCACCAACCAGCTCGCCTGGAAGCTTCGCCAGGACCCGCGGGTCATCGTGCTGGAACAGACCAACGCGCGCTATCTGACGGCCGAGCAGATTCCCGATCCGATCGACGTCACGACTTGCGACGCCAGCTTCATTTCACTGTCCAAGATACTGGAAACGCCGCTGAAACTGTCCCGGCCCGGCGGTCTTTTGGTCGCCCTGGTAAAGCCCCAGTTCGAAGCGGGGCGCGAAGAAGTGGGGAAGGGCGGGGTCGTCCGAGACGCTGAGGTGCATCGCCGCGTTTGCGACAATGCGGCCGAGTGGGTCGGGTCGCAGGGGTGGGAGGTGCTCAAAACGGTCCAGAGCCCGATTACCGGTCCGGAGGGCAATGTCGAATTTCTCCTGGGGGCACGAAAGCATGGCTGAGCCGATGCGGCAGGAATGGTGGCGCTATGCACTGATCACGGTGCCGGGAATCGTGATCCTCGGCTCGTTCAGCGGCTGGATCTCCAACTCCGGCGATCAAAACGGCTGGTTCGACGCGCTCGAAAAGCCCTTCTTCATGCCGCCGGGCTGGGTGTTCGGGCTCGTCTGGCCGATTCTGTACGTGATGCTGGGCGTCGCAGTAGCGCTGATCCTCGCTCAGCCGCCTTCGCCCGCGCGAAAGAAGGCGCTGCTTTTGTTTTTCACTCAGCTGGCGCTCAATTTCGCCTGGTCGCCTTTGTTCTTCGCTGCCCATGCGACCACGCTCGCGCTGATGACGATTTTCGTGATGACCGCGATTGCCGCCATGACGGCAGGTCAATTCTGGAAGATCCGACGGGTAGCGGGCGCGCTCATGCTTCCCTATCTGGCATGGTTGTGCTTCGCCGCGGCACTGAACGCGGCGATCGACAGGCTTAACCCGGGCTCAAGCTGGATGCCCGGCTGACAGGAGAATTGAGATGCAGTCGGAAAATCGACTGTTCGACGATTTCGTGAAGATGGTGAACGGCTTTGCCGGGACCATGGCCGGAATGGGCCGCGAAGCGGAAGAGTCGGCACGGGAAAAGATGCGCGAGTGGGTCGGCGGAATGGACTTCGTGTCGCGCGACGAGTTCGAGGCGGTAAAGGCAATGGCCGCCGCCGCCCGCGAGGAGAATGAGTTGCTCAAGGCCCGGCTTGCCGCGGTCGAGGCGAAGCTTGGCCTGGACTCGGGCAAGCCGAAGCCTAAGGCCGCAGCCAAGCCCAGGGCCGCGCGCAAGCGCAAGCCTGGAGCCGGGTCCTGACCGACGCTGCCGGCCCCGAAGAGCGCGAGGACGGCGCACCGATCGAGGTCCTCGAGCAATATTTCGAGGCTCGCGGCTGGCCGTGCGAGCGCTCCGGCGAAGGCGAGATCGTCGGGTCGGCGAGCGGCAGCTGGGCGCAATACGAGCTTCGCGGCGTCTGGCGCCCCGAGGACCAGGTGCTCCAGTTCCTCGCTTTCCCCGACATCAAGGTCGTGCCCGAGAAGCGCGCCGCCATTTACGAAGCGATCGGGCTGATGAACGAGCAGCTGTGGCTCGGTCATTTCGAAATGTGGTCGGCCTCGGGCCTGATCATCTTTAGGCATTCGACCGTTCTCGACACGCGCGATGGAGAAGGGCTGACTCTGGAGCAGGCTGAAGCGATCGCCGAGGCCGCGCTCGAGGAGTGCGAGCGTTTCTATCCCGTCTTCCAGTTCGTGCTGTGGGGCGGAAAATCGCCCGGCGAGGCGATCTCGGCGGCGCTTATCGACACCCACGGAGAGGCTTGAATGCAGCTTCCCAAGCCAATCTGGTTCCTGGGCTGCGGCAATATGGCCGGGGCAATGGTCGAAGGCTGGCGCTCGGCCGGCATCGACCTGTCGAGCGCGGTCGCGATCCGTCCCAGCGGCAAGGAGGTTGAGGGTGTCCGCACCGTCACCTCCGTCAAGCAGGCCGGGGCGGCGCCGGCAATGGTGATCCTCGGGTTCAAGCCGCAGCAGATCGACGACGTCGCTCCGGATCTCCTGCCCTGGATCACTTCCAAAACGATCATCGTCTCGATCCTCGCCGGGGTCGAGGCTCAAAGCCTCCGGCAGAGGTTCAAAAAGGGCGTGATCGTCCGGGCGATGCCCAATCTCCCGGTCTCGGTGCGCCGCGGTGTGACCGCCCTCTACAGCGAGGATTCGGGCGACGAGGTTCGAACTCTGGTCGGCGACGCCTTCGGGGCGCTGGGCTATGCGATCTGGACCGAGACCGAGCAGGCGTTCGGGGCAATCGGAACGGTCGCCGGAGCCGGCCCCGCTTATGTCGCGCGCTTCGTCGATGCCCTTGCCCAGGCAGGCATCGGCCTTGGCCTGTCGAAGCCGACCGCGACCACGATCGCGCTCGAAACGATGCTCGGCACCGCCTGGATGGCGGCGGCGCGCGGCGAGACCATGGACGAGCTTGCCGGCCGGGTGGCGAGCCCGCGCGGGACGACCGAGGCGGGGCTGGCGGTGCTCGACCGCGACGACGCGCTGGTCGAGCTGATCCGCAGGACCATCCACGCTTCACGCCGCCGAAGCGCCGAGCTTGCCGCGCAAGCGAGAGGCGAGCAGGTCGCCTAGGAGCCCGTGCGCCTTTTGATGTCCCCCGGACATCCGGTCACGCAACTTGCCGGGCGGCACCTGCTGTCCTAGGCCGTTTCGCGTCCAGCAACAGGGTATACAATGTCCGCAGTTCAGCCGTATCACGACCGCGATGGATCGATCTGGTTCGACGGGAAGCTCGTTCCGTGGCGCGAGGCCGAGGTCCATGTCCTCACCCACGCGCTCCATTACGCATCGTCGGTGTTCGAGGGGCAGCGCGCCTATAACGGCGAGATCTTCAAGCTGACCGAGCATAGCGAGCGGCTCCACAGGAGCGCGAAGCTGCTCGGATTCGAAATCCCCTGGAGCGTCGAGGAAATCGATTCCGCCTGCCGGGAGGTGCTGAAGGTCAGTGATCTCGCCAACGCCTATATGCGCCCGGTCGCGTGGCTCGGGTCGGAGCGGATGGGCGTCTCGCCGGCGGGCTCCAAGGTGCATCTCGCAATCGCCACCTGGGAATGGGGCAAGTATTTCGATCCC
>DATKAY010000028.1:0-6806 GCA_035514495.1 Sphingomicrobium sp.
CGGGGTATCGACGACCCGCTTGGCTCCGAATTCCTCGAGCAGCCCCTGGGTCACCTTGTAGGCGCCCTGATATTCGGCGACTTCCTCGCCGATCACGAAGACCCGGTCGTCGCGGCGCATTTCCTCGGCCATCGCGTCGCGGAGCGCCTCGCGGACCGTCGTTTCGACCATACTGGCGCCTTCGGGTACATCCTGGGAGACGGGCTGAGTGGCCGCGGCCTCGTTGAGCTGATCGGTCCCGGTCTCGGCATTCGGGGCCCCTTCCTTCTCCTCGGCTTGCGGCTCCTCGTCCTCGGCCTCCGGCGCTTCTTCTTTCTCGGCCTTGGCTTCCGGAGCCTTTTCCTCGGCCTTGGCTTCCGGCTCGGCCTTGGCGGCAGCGTCGCCAGCCTGGCTTTGGCTGCTGCCCCCGGCAGCAGCGTCGCCAGGCTCGCTTTGCCTGCTGCCCCCGGCAGCAGCGTCGCCAGGCTCGCTTTGGCTGCTGCCCCCGGCAGCAGCGTCGCTCGCCTCCTCGCCTTCCCCCGCGAGAATCGCGATCGGCTGGCCGACCTTGACCCCGTCGGTGCCTTCCGGAACCAGGATTTTGGCGATCGTCCCTTCGTCGACCGCCTCGAACTCCATTACCGCCTTGTCGGTCTCGATCTCGGCCAGGATGTCGCCGCTCGATACCTCGTCGCCCTCCTTCACCAGCCATTTGGCGAGCGTGCCCTCTTCCATCGTCGGAGAAAGGGCAGGCATCTTGAGCTCGATGCCCATCAGTCGCTCCCCACCAGCACGTCGGTCGTCAGCTCGCTCTCGTCCGGCTCGGGCGATTCTTCAGCAAACTTCGCAGCTTCGACCACGATCTCCTTGATTTCCTTGTCGATCGCCTTGAGTTTTTCTTGCTTCACGCCCAGCTTCTCGAGCTCGCCCTTCACCTGCTCGATCGGATCGCGCTTCTCGCGCATTCCCTGGACTTCCTCGCGAGTCCGGTATTTGGCGGGGTCGGACATCGAATGGCCGCGGTAGCGGTAGGTCATGAATTCGATCAGGATCGGGCCCTTGCCGCCTCGCACCCATTCGAGCGCCATTTCGGCTGCCCCGCGAACCGCGAGCACGTCCATTCCGTCGACCCGAAGGCCGGGGATCCTAAAGCTTATCCCGCGCTTGTAGAGATCGGGCTCGGCATGAGACCGGGCAACCGACGTCCCCATCGCATATTGGTTATTCTCGATCGCGTAGATGACCGGCAGCTTCCACAGGCTGGCCATGTTGAAGGCTTCGTAGACCTGCCCCTGGTTGACTGCCCCGTCGCCAAGATAGGTGAGGCAGACGCCGCCGTCCTCGCGATATTTATGGGCAAAGGCGAGCCCGCTCCCGAGCGGCACCTGCGCACCGACGATTCCATGGCCGCCGTAAAAGCCGTGCTCGACCGAAAACATGTGCATCGAGCCGCCCTTGCCCTTCGAGATGCCGGCGGCTCGGCCGGTCAGCTCCGCCATGATGATCTTGGGGTCGATCTTGTAGGCGAGCATATGGCCATGGTCGCGATAGCCGGTGATGACGCTGTCCTTGCCGACCTCCATCGCCGACTGAAGCCCGACCGCAACCGCCTCCTGGCCGATGTAGAGATGACAGAAGCCGCCGATCAGGCCGAGGCCGTAGAGCTGCCCCGCCCGCTCCTCGAACCTGCGGATGAGAAGCATCCCGCGATAGAATTCGAGAAGCTCGTCCCGCGACGCCTTGTAGCGCTTCGGCTCGGGCGGACGCTCACCTCCCTTGGCGCGCTTCGGTTCTTTCTTCTCTTTCTTCGGAGCGGGTTTGGTTTTGGCGGAACGCGCCACTTTTCGGTCTCTCGCGGCTGTGACTGAGGCGCCGCGTCTATAGGTGCGCTGCCGCGGGGCGGCAACAGGGCCTTGGCGAGACGCCATTAGCCCTTGGCGGGGCGCCATTAGCCCTTGGCGGGGCCGGCAAAGGCCGCTAGCTGGCGGCCGCTCAAAAAGAGGCGGTTTCGACATGGACGGATTGATCACCCTGTTTTCCGACCCGGCCGTCTGGGCGGCCCTGGTGGCCCTCATCGTCATGGAGGTCGTCCTCGGGATCGACAACCTCATCTTCATCTCGATCCTTTCCAACAAGCTTCCCGCCGACCAGCGGCAAAAGGCCCGCAGAATCGGGATCGGCCTGGCTTTGGTCATGCGCCTGGCGCTCCTCTCGATGATCGCCTGGCTGGTCGGATTGACCGCGCCGGTGTTCGACCTCGGGATCTCCGGCTCGCCCGGCCCGAACGGGGAGCCGACTTTCGAGACCGACTTTTCCTGGCGCGACCTGATCCTCATCTCCGGCGGCCTGTTCCTCTTGTGGAAAGCCACCAAGGAGATCCATCACAATGTCGATCCTCAACCCACGCACGGCGTCTTCGATGTCCCCAGCAAGGCGCTGACCTTCGGCTCGGCGATCGTCCAGATCCTGCTTCTCGACGCAATTTTCTCGGTCGATTCGATCCTCACCGCGGTCGGCATGACCGACCATCTTCCGGTAATGGTCATCGCGGTCGTCTTTTCGATCGTGGTGATGCTCGTCGCCGCCGATCCTCTGGGCAATTTCATCCACGATAATCCAACCGTCGTGATGCTCGCGCTCGGCTTTCTGCTGATGATCGGAGTCGTTCTGATCGCCGACGGCTTCGGCGTTCACGTGCCCAAGGGCTATATCTACACGGCCATGGCCTTCTCGGCCGGGGTGGAAAGCCTGAACATCTGGGCGAGGAAGCGGGCCAAGGCGCGCGAAGCCAAAGCCGCCGAGGAACAGGCGCAGCCCGAAGCCGGGCTCTAGTTCAGCGGCCAAGCTCTAGTTCAGCGGCCGGGCTCTAGTTCAGCGGCCGGGCTCTAGTTCAGCGGAACGACGATTTCGTCGGGGCGAACCAGCCCGAGGTCGCGGCGAACCAGCTCGTCGGCGATGTCGGGATCGGCCTTGTCGGGGTCCAGAAGCTTCGAGCGGTGCTGGAGCCGAGCCTTCTCGGCCTTGAGCTGCGCGAGCTCGGCTTTGTGCTCCTGCAGGTCGCGGTGATAGCCGCCCCAGGCCAGCAGCCCGTTGGAACCGGCGAGCGCATAACCGGCGAAATTGCCGACGACGAGCAAGGCAAGTGCCGGCCAGAACATCCGGCGCATCAATCCGATACTGCGTTTTCCACCCATTGCGTCTGCAGGTGAATCACGAAGGAGTCTTCAACGCAAGCTAAAATCGCGGCTTTGCCGGCGACAGCCGTGGATCAGCCGCGCCTGTAGGCCTTGATCGCGCCGAGGCCCGGATATTCGGCGCTGTCGCCGAGCTCCTCCTCGATCCGGAGCAGCTGGTTGTACTTCGCCACCCGGTCCGAGCGGGCGAGGCTGCCGGTCTTGATCTGGCCGGTGCCAAGGCCGACGGCGAGGTCGGCGATGGTCGAATCCTCGGTCTCGCCCGAGCGATGCGACATCACCACGGTATATCCGTTCGACTGCGCCAGGCGCACCGCGGCGATCGTCTCGGTCAGCGTTCCGATCTGGTTGACCTTGACCAGGATGGAATTGGCGATCCCCTCCTTAATCCCCCGGCCCAATCTTTTGACGTTGGTGACGAACAAATCGTCGCCGACCAGCTGGACGTCGCTCCCGGTCCGCTCGGTCAGCAGCTTCCACCCGGCCCAATCGTCCTCCGCCATTCCGTCCTCGATCGACGCGATCGGATAATCGGCCGCAAGGCTCGCGAGATAATCGACCATCTGCCCGGACGTCAGTTCTTCGCCCTCGAGGCGATAGGAGCCGTCGCGGTAGAATTCGCTGGCCGCGCAATCGAGCGCCAGCAGGACGTCGCTCCCGGGCCGGTAGCCGGCATCCTCGATCGACCGGAGGATGAAATCGAGAGCGTCCCGGGCCGAGCCGATATCCGGCGCGAAGCCGCCCTCGTCGCCGACCGCGGTGCTGAGTTTCCGGTCGTGCAAATTCTTCTTCAGCGCGTGGAAAACTTCCGTCCCGCAGCGAAGCGCTTCCGAAAAGGTCGGAGCGCCCACCGGCATGATCATGAATTCCTGGAAATCGATTGCATTGTCGGCATGGGCGCCGCCGTTGATGATGTTCATCATCGGCACCGGAAGCAGGTTGGCATTGCCGTCGCCGACATGGCGGTAGAGCGGGATTTTCTCGCTTGCCGAGGCCGCCTTGGCGCAGGCGAGGCTCACGCCGAGGATCGCGTTCGCTCCAAGCCGCCCCTTGTTGTCCGTCCCGTCGAGCGCGATCATCGCTGCGTCGATTGCGCCTTGGTCGAGCGCGTCATGGCCGGCAAGCGCTTCGGCGATCTCGCCGTTGACCGACGCCACCGCTTTTTCCACCCCCTTCCCGCCCCAGCGGCTCTTGTCGCGATCGCGAAGCTCGACGGCCTCGTGAGCGCCGGTCGACGCGCCGGACGGGACCGCCGCCCGGCCGAAGCTTGCGTCCTCCAGGACGACATCGACCTCGATCGTCGGATTGCCCCGGCTGTCGAGGATCTGGCGGGCTCGGATGGAGGCGATTGCGCTCATGGAATTCCTTCTTACGTAAGCGTAATGAAAGCGGTCGGCGCGCTTTTCGGCGGCGCTCCTGTAGGCTGGCGTATAGGACTGCTCGCCGAGCGCGCAACTTTCCAGGCCGAACGGCGGAACGCGCTGGCGGCTGCATGGTTGAACTCGAGAAAGGAGACCAACGAATGGCGCAACAGGACAGAGATCTTCCCGAAGGGACCGATACGGTCATTCCAGGAGCGATGGACATCGACGTTAGCGGAACGGCTGGCAGAACGACTGGCGGAACGACCGCCGGAACGACCGGGCGCCGCGGCGGCCGGTCCAAAAGCGCAACAGCCGGCGGCGACAGCGAAAGCAGCGGGATCATGGACAAGGTCAAGAGCGGCACCGACAAGCTTTCGGAGCAGGCCGGCGACCGGGCCCGGGATTTCGTCGGCCAGGGCATCGAACGCTCGTCCGACGCGCTGGCCAACGTCAGCAAGCTGATCGGCGAGACCGCCTCGGGCCTCGATGAGCGGCTCGGGCAGGAATATGGCGATTATGCGCGCCGCGCTGCCGAGACTCTCAAGGGCACCGCCGACCGGCTCGCAGGCAAGGACCCCGACGAGGTCATCGACGACACCCGCCAGTTCATCCGCAAGAGCCCCGGAGTGGCGCTTGCCGGAGCGGCGATCGTCGGCTTCGCGATTGCCCGCCTGATCAAGTCGGGCCTGTCGCCGGAAGACAAGAACGACGACGACCGGACCGACAGCCGGAGCTGAGATGTTGAAGACGGCCGATCTTCCGCCGCCGCCCCCGCCGGGGTCGGCCGACCGCTCCATCGGCGAGCTTGCAAGCAAGCTGGTCGATGACGCCAAGGCTTATGCCAAGGCGGAGGTTTCAGTCGCCAAGGCCATTGCCGGCGAGAAGGCGGATGCGGTCAAGGTCCCGCTGGTCCTGATCATCGCCTCGGTGTTCGTTGCGATGGGCGCGCTCAACGCCTTGTGCATCGCCATCGTCCTGGCGCTGGCGACGTTGATGGGGCCCCTCCTCGCCGGACTCCTCGCCTTCGTCCTGGTCGGCGCAGTCGCCGGGATCATGGCCTGGATCGGCTATTCGAAGCTGAGGGACGCGCTGTGAAGGCCGATTCCCCGCAGGTCCAGGAGGCTCGCGAGCAGGCCGGGCAGGCGCGCCACAAAATGATGCAGACGCTCCACGAGCTTACCGGCCGGCTGGCTCCCGGGACATTGGCTCGCGACGCCTGGGAAGGCGCCAAGACCAAGGGAGCGGATCTCGCCGAGGATGCGGTCGACGCGGTTCGCAAACGGCCGGTCGCTGCGACCGGAGCGCTTGCCGCGGTTGCGATGTTTCTTGCCCGCGAGCCGCTGATGGACCTGGCCGGCAAGCTCTGGAACGGCAAGTCGAAGCACAAGGCGAAGCAACCAAAACGCAAACCAAATCAGGAGCCGGTTCGCGGCTCACGAAGAAAGATGGAGACAGTAGAATGACGGACATGAACAGGGGCTCGAACCCCAATAATTACGAGAACGGCAACAATTACGAGAACGGCAATTCGGAGGGCATTCGCCAGCGAGCGGTCGATGCCTATGACTCGGCCCGCGACAAGGCCGTTTCGGCAGGCCGCAGGGCCACCGGCGCGTTGAAAGAGGCTCCGCTGGTCGCTTTGGGCGCCGGAATTGCCGCAGGCGCGCTGATCGCTGCGCTGCTGCCGTCGAGCCGCCGCGAACGCGAGCTCTTGAAGCCCTATGGGACGAAGATGACGGGAGCGGCTCGCGATGCCGCCGGCGCGGCCCGCAAGGTCGGGTCGGAAAAGCTCCAGGAGCTTGGACTGATGCCCGACGCGCTTCTCGACAAGGCCGGCGAGACGGTGAAGACCTCGGCACAGGCCGCGGTCGGGAAGTTCCGCGAGGACGTGTCGGGCCGCGAGGACGTCACCGCCAGCAAGTCGAAAAGCAGTGGCTCAGCCGGCAAAAGCACCCGATCCCCCAGGGGCGGGGCCGAAAGTGCAAGCTCGACTCGCAGCCAGTAGGGAGGCGGGGCCGAGCGGGTTCGCAAGTGCGAACTTTGCTGCTAGCCCCCGCCCATGAGCAAGCTGCACCTGGTCTTCGGCGGACGCGTGAAGGATCCGCGCGGGTTCGACTTCGATCTCGACACGATCGACCTCGTCGGCCTGTTCGGCTGCTATGCCGACGCCGAGGAGGCCTGGCGCGGCAAGGCGCAGCAGACCGTCGACGATGCCGAGATGAAATATGTGGTGGTCCACCTCCACCGGCTGCTCGAGCCGGAGGCGCTC
>DATKAY010000029.1:0-5709 GCA_035514495.1 Sphingomicrobium sp.
GCGAACGGCCCGCTGGTCGGCACCGCGGGCGGCCCGGCTTGAGGCAGGGACGGGCGCGTTGCGGTCCATGGGATCACCTGTCCCGGCTCGGTCATCCGCGGCCAGCCGTCCTTCCAGTGGACCGGCATCAGAAAGGTCTCGCGCCCGGTGTTGTAATAATCGCCCGAATAGGGCCGCACCGCCAGGAAGGTCGCCCACCATTCGCCGTTCGGAATCTGGACGAAATCCGCGTGGCCGGCCGAGGTAATGGGGTTGGGCCGGTCGCGGGGAAGGTCCCGCTGGGTCAGGATGGGGTTGGCTGCGAAGGGCTGGTAGGGGCCGGTGACGCTGCGGCTTCGAAGAACGACCTGCGAATGGGCCTCCGCGGTTCCGCCTTCTGCCGCGATCAGGAAATACCAGCCGTCCTTCTTGAAGATGTGCGGTCCTTCGATCCAGATCGGGTTGGTCGAGGGATCGACTCCTCCATCGACGAGCAGGTTTCGCTTGCCGAAAGTCTTGAGCGTTGCCGGGTCGAAGCGCTGGATCCAGATGGCGCGATGACCTTCGTAGCGGGGCTCTCCCACCGGCGGCCCGTTGTTCAGGATCCAGGCCGATCCGTCGTCGGCGAAGTACAGCGACGGGTCGATCGCGCCTTTGAGGTCGGGCAGCCACACCGGGTCCGACCAGGGGCCGGCCGGGTCCTTCGCGGTGATCACGAAATTGTCGCCGCAGTCGACGCAGGTGTTGAGGATGTAGAAGATTCCGTCGCGATGCTCGATGGCGGGGGCGAAGACCCCGCGCGACAGGCCGAGCCCGGCAAAGTCGAGCTGCCCCGGCCGGTCGATCGCATTTCCGATCTGGGTCCAGTTGACGAGATCGCGGCTGTGGAAAACCGGAATTCCGGGAAACCAGGCGAAGGTCGAGGTCACGACATAATAATCCTCGCCGACGCGGGTGATGCTGGGGTCCGGGTAGAAGCCCTGGAGAAGCGGATTGCGGTACTCGCCGGCCGAAGGCTCCGGCAGCTTGTCGTCGCCGCGATAGTCGAACCGGTCGAAGGCGGCGATCAATGCGCCGGCCAGGATCAGCGAAATGACGCTCATAGATGCTCCAGTATCCGTTTGAGGGTCGCGCGCATCCAGCCGAGGAGCTGCGGGGTCGGTTTGCCGAGCACCCCGCGCGCATGTTCGGGCAGATGTTCGGCGGGATCGCCGTTGGTGCAGAACACGTAATGGTCGAAGACCTCGCGCCAGACCGCCCGCTGCTCCGGGGGCAGGTGCTTCAAGCCGAAAAAGCCGTACATCAGCGCATCATAGGGGCTGCCGATGTTGCTCGGGGCTTCGTTCCACCAGTAATTGACGAACAGGTTGAACGGCTCGAGCGAATCGACCCCGTGCCACCAGTGGAAGGGGATGTAGATGGCATCGCCGGGGGAAAGCTCGACGACCCGCGCCGACTTCATCGCCTCGGCGAATTTCGGATAAAGGTCGAGGTCCGGATTTTCGCAATCCACCATGCTGACCCGCGTTCCGGCGGGGGTAAGCTCGAACGGGCCCGGGTAAAGGTTGGGGAGCTGTTCGGGCGGGAACAAAGTGAAACGGCGCCGGCCGGCGACGACGATTCCGATATTCTCCTTCAAATCGAAATGGGGCGCGACCCTTATCCGGTTGCCGATCCAGGCCCTCGGAACGACTTCGGGCGCCACCAGGGCGCTGCGATTGTCGGATTCGAAGCCGGGAAGGAGATCGGGAATCGGTTCGGATTGCACCGCCATCGCCAGCGGCCGGCTTTCGGCCCGGTCGCGCAGGAGCCGCTGCAGGAAGGGTTCCAGGCGGGACAGTCCGCGCTTGAAATTGAAGCCGCGCAGGTCCGGCGAATAGAAGAAGCGGCCCTCGATCTCCGGCTCGCCGACCAGTGCCTGCACCCGGTCATCGACCGCAAAGCGCATCAGATAGTCGACCAGCGCCTCGTCCGATTGCCGGGCGGCGCAAACCGCCGGCCAGTCCGCCGCATGCCCGCGCAGCACCGCCGGCTGCCCCGATGGGCGGATCTCGTCCCTGAAGCGCTGAAGGTCGACCTCGTCGAACTCGGCGACCGGATTGCGCTCCATCACGTCCATCGCCCGGGCCGGCATCAGGACGCCCGGCGAAGGCTGGTGTTGCTGGCGCTGTTGTTATCGCGAAGGAATTGATCCTGGGTAGGCAGCGCCTGCGCCGTCCGGGCGATGACATCGCGGACATGGGCGAGGCGCCGAAGGGTCTCCTCGTCGGGCAGCAAATCCGCTGCCGGGTGATAGCTTTCCGGCTCCATTCCCTGGCCGACCATGACCGCAAGCCAGCTGGTCTCCGTGAAAAGCTCTTCCTGCTCGCGGAAGATTCTCCCGTTGCGGCGGAACATCGCGAGTTTGTAGGCGAGGCCGTCGGGAGGCTCGAGGTTGCGGCAATAGTCCCAGAACGGCGAATCGTCGCGCTCGGTCGCGTGATAGTGAAGGACCAGGAAATCG
Source organism: Sphingomicrobium sp. (assembly GCA_035514495.1). Lineage (GTDB taxonomy): Bacteria > Pseudomonadota > Alphaproteobacteria > Sphingomonadales > Sphingomonadaceae > Sphingomicrobium. The sequence goes on from DATKAY010000029.1 coordinate 2,483, forward strand.
CGGATGTCGGTATATTCCTTCACGGTCTGCGCGTTGAACCGCTCTATTTCGGCTTCGTCGAAGGAAAGCGTCGGGAACAGGGTCATCAGCCGGGCGATTCCGGACTGGATGAGGTGGATGCTGGTCGATTCCAGCGGCTCGAGAAATCCGCCGGCCAGGCCCAGCGCCACGACGTTCTTGATCCACGGCTTGCGGCGATGGCCCGCGGTGAAGCGCAACTGCCTGGGATCGGCGAGCGCAGCGCCGTCGAGATTGGCCATCAGCGTCGCCGCCGCCTCGTCGTCGGAAATATGCTCGCTCGAATAGACATATCCGTTGCCGGTGCGGTGCTGGAGCGGGATCCGCCATTGCCAGCCGGCGCTCCTCGCGGTCGCGCGGGTCAGCGGCTGCATGTCGCCGCTGCTTTCGCACGGCACCGCGAACGCCCGGTCGCAGGGCAGCCACTTCGACCAATCCTCGAATCCGGACTTGAGCGCCTGCTCGATCAGCAGCCCTCGAAAACCCGAGCAGTCGATGAACAAATCCGCTTCAAGCCGGCTCCCGTCCTGGAGGGTCACCGCCTCGACGAAGCCGGTCTCGCCGTTCTGGAGGACGTCGACGATCCGGCCCTCGGTCCGAACCACTCCATTCGCCTCCGCTATGCCCCGCAGGTAGCGCGCATAGAGGCTGGCATCGAACTGAAAGGCATAGGCGATTTTCGACAAGGGAGAATTCGGCTGGTCCAGCCGCGGGTGGGCGAAGCGGCCCTGGAGGCCGGCGACGACGCCCAGCGAATAATCGCCGAGCGGTGCCGGGTCGCCGAGGCTTTTGCCTTTCAGCCAGTGGTGGTGGAATTCGATCCCCGCCATGTCGAGGCCGTAGAAGCCGAACGGGTGGACATAGCTCTCGCCGATCCGGGTCCAGTCGACGAATTCAATGCCCAGCTTGTAGGTGGCGTTGGTTGCCCGGACGAAGTCGGGCTCGTCGATCTCCATCAGAGCGTTGAACAAGTTGATCTGCGGTATCGTGGCCTCGCCGACCCCGACGGTCCCGATCTCGTCGGATTCGACCAGCTCGATCCGAAGGCCGGGAAGCTCGCCGAGCACCTTGGTGAGCGCCGCGGCGGTCATCCAGCCGGCAGTTCCACCGCCGACCACCAGGATCGACCCGAGGCGGTCGGTCCTCAAAACACGAACTCCGGAAGCTCCGGCTCCGCGGGCCGCTGGGCGATAATCTGGGCGATGAATTCGCCATGGCTCGGAAGCCGCTGGGCAATTTCCAGGTAAGCGGCCCGCATCTGCTCCATCGCCGCCGCGACCTTTTGTTCATCGAGCGCGTCAACCGCGGGTTCGTAAGTTTCCGGGGTGAGGCCCTGGCCGACCATCACCGCGACCCAGCTGGGAGTGGCGAAAAGCTCGAAACCGTCCCGGAACACCCGGCCCTTGCTGTGCCAGAGCGCCAGCTTCCGGGCGAGACTGTCCGGGATCTTCATGGTTCGGCAGTGGTTCCAGAAGTCGGAATCCTCGCGCCTGGTGGCATGGTAGTGGAGGACGATGAAGTCGCGCACGTCGTGGAAGACTTCCTGCATCTGCCGGTTGTATTCGTCGCGCTCGACGGGGTTGAAGCTGCGGTCCGGGAACAACGCCAGCAGTTTTGCGATGCCGGCCTGGATCAAATGGATGCTGGTCGATTCCAGCGGCTCGACGAAGCCGCTCGACAATCCCAATGCAACGACGTTGCGGTTCCAGGCAAGGCGGCGCATCCCGGTCGTGAAGGGCAGGTGCCGGGGTTCGGCAAGCGGCTCGCCCTCGAGATTCTTGAGCAGCAGCTCGGCCGCCTGGTCCTCGCTTAGGTGGTCGCTGGAATAGACAAGGCCGTTGCCCATCCGGTGCTGCAATGGGATTCGCCATTGCCAGCCGGCCGAATGGGCGGTCGATCGAGTGAAGGGATCGGGCGGACCCTCGTAGGCGCAGGGCACCGCAACGGCGCGATTGCACGGCAGCCAGTTGCTCCAGTCGTCATAGCCGGTCTTGAGCGCCTGCTCGATGAGCAGCCCCCTAAAGCCCGAGCAATCGATGAACAGATCGCCCTCGATTTCGCGCCCGTCTTCAAGGGCGACGCTTTCGACATGGCCGTCTTGTCCGCGAAGTTTGGTGTCCGCCACCTTGCCCTCGATTCGGGTCACGCCGAGGCGCTCCGCGTAGGTCCGAAGGAAGCGGGCGTAGAGGCTCGCATCGAAATGAAAGGCATAGAGGAGCTGGTTGAGCGGAAAGCCTGCTTTCACGCCGGGCCGGGCGAAGCGGCCCATCGAGGCTGCGACCGCGCTCATTGACCAGGCCGAGATGTCCGGTGTCGGCCGCAACTTGCGCTCGCGCAGCCAGAGCTGGTGAAACTGGATGCCCTGCAGGGCCTGGCCGAAATAGCCGAACGGGTGGATGTAACGCTGGCCGATGCCGCCCCAGTCGACGAACTCGATTCCCAGCTTGAACGTGCCCTGGGTGGCGGCGATGAACTCGTTCTCGTTGATCCCGAGCATCGAATTGTAGCTCAGCAGCGGCGGGATCGTCGCTTCACCGACCCCGATCGTCCCGATCTCCTCGGACTCGACGAGGGTGATCCGGGTGATTCCATTGTCGAGGCACCGCGAGAGAGCGGCCGCGGCCATCCAGCCGGCGGTGCCGCCTCCGACGATAACGATGTTGCGGATTGTTTCACTGTTCATCGTCATCCTGCCTGCATGATCATTTGCTGAAGATAGGCGTCGGCCGGCGGCGCCGAACCGGCCAGTCGTTCGATCGAAGCCCTCATCCGGTTCATCGCGATTTCCGACTCCTGTTCCGACACGCTGTCGATCAGCGGGTCGATCCGGCGCGGTATCACACCCTGGCCGAGCAATACCGCAACCCAGCTGTCGCGCGCGAAAGTCTCCTCCTCGTAGAAGGGAAGCCGCCCGCGCTCGCGGAACTGGGCAAGGGTGTGCGCAAGCGAGGCCGGCGGATTTTGTGCAGCTTCGCTCCAGAACTTCTCGCCGTCGCGTTGCGCAACCGCATAGTGGAGGATGGCGAAGTCGCGGGCGCGCTCGGCTTCGGCCGAGCACTGGCGGTTGTAGTCCCACAGCTCGACCGGATTGCAATCCCGGTCGGGCATCATCGCAACCATCCGGTCGATGGCGCTGTGCGCCAGGTGCAGGTTGGTCCACTCGAGCGGCTCGATGGCAATTGCCGAATCGCCGATCGCAACGCAGTTGC